>JAYTCQ010000395.1:0-30874 GCA_043736395.1 Blastocatellia bacterium
GTCGAAGTGAATCTGACAGAGCAGGGGCAAAATGCGAATCCAGTGAAAATTAAGATTAAGTAATTTAGAATGCAGAAGCCCGCACGCCGTAAGGGCGCCAGTACTCCATTTGAACTTTCGCGGTTTCTGAGTAATTTCTGAGAAATGTACTGGCGCCCTTACGGCGTGCGGGCTTCTGCATTTTGAAATAACATCCAAAATAAATCATCCGCCAAATAAGGCAGCGGCAAATATTCCGGTAAAAGGTTCAGTGATTTTCCCAAAAATCTCCCCAACGGCAAATTCTGCAACTTAAATTGTAATAATGATTTTGCGTGCCCACCATTAATCCATTTCGAAGGTCTGCCACGAGCAATTTCTACGAATCCAAATGATGATGCCAACGCTTTCAATGTTGTCGGTGAAAACCAATGCAGGACGCTTGGCGGGCTATATTCGTGCCAGTTCTGTCTAAACATTCGCGCTGCGATACTATCTTTATTCCAGCTCTCAATCAGCCAGAATCCTTCCGGTTTCGTGGCGTCTGCTGCCTGTTGCAGTGCCGTTCTAATTTCAGCAAAATGCGCGATTACCTGCACCATATTCACTAAATCGTACTGCTGATTTTTCTTCAGTGATTCCAACGCTCCCGCTTGAATGTTCAGCCCAAGTTCATTCTGCGCGTAGGCTGCCATCGCGTGATTTGGTTCAATGCCTTCGCCTTGCCATCCACAATCCATGAAGCCTTGCAGGACAAATCCGGCAGCTGCTCCAACATCCAGCATCGTTCCAGGGCGCATATATTTTTGCAGAATTTTACCGTAGCGACGTCCGTGATTTCGCAGGATTCTCGCTTCGCCCAGATAATCAGGATAGCCTGCACCTCCGCCCTGAAAGTATTCATCTGAATAAATCGTAGTTGCATGATCGCTTCCCGTGTTCAGTTCTGCAAAACGATGATTGCACTTATCACAATCACGAATCCAATAACCGTGCGCTTGAAAAATCTGCTTTGAAGAATTTTGACAGAGTGGACAGAGCATAAGTTAGTTTGTAGCGTAAACAATTACTGGTCGCTGATATGATATATCAGCTAATTTATTCCTCAGTTTTAAAGTTACTTTAGGACTTATTTTTAACTTATCAATCACATCAACGAATTTTCCAGCGGCGGTTACAATGATACTTTCAGGCCGTGTATATGAATAAACAACCCGCCACGAACCGGGAGGATGAAGTATTTCATAAGGATAATTGTCATTCCTATATCTATCAAGGATAGGTGGATTAATGACGACATAAGTGTTTTTTAAATTAATCGGCTCGACAGGATCAACATCACCGGGCTTTAAAAACCGATAGGTTTTATATAAATCATTATATTGAAAACCATCATAATACCTCAGAAATCTTTGATCTGTCCGGTGGGCATAAATCGGACGATCCCGATGCGTTTGATAAAATTCAGCTATCGCACGCATATTATCCGCATTAGCGCGATAACTTTGCTGTAACAACCAAACAAAAGGTAAGGAGCTGGCAATCAGCAGAAAAATTGCAATAATCTGTGATCTAGTTTTAAGACGAGAAAGTAATATTCCTAATGCCACTAATAATGGAGCGCTAAACATTAAGATATATACTTCAATTTTATAGATCGCAAGATAAGGTTTTATTGTCTGCGGATAGAAAGATAGAATCAGACATAAAACAACTGACCACAATAACAGTACCCAGATATTATTAAGTATTCTTTCAGGAGCTGATCTAAATAATAAAACACGTCTGAGTATTAAGAATAATAAGATGACAAATCCTAACCCTACGGTGTGAAAATCAATGAGCATCCAATACAGGTATATCCAGGTTTCGTGGTTAAAGCCTGCTCCGGTAGCGCTTAATAGTAAGTTACTTGCTTGATCGTTTCTTACTAAATTAAATCTGTATAAGCCATCCCCAGTCGCGTAATAAAAGAAACAATATTCGGCTAGAAAAATCGTAAGAAATCCGACCCCGATCCAAGCCCATTTCCATTCAATTCGTCGCCGAATAATTAAAAGACAAAGAAAAAAAGGCGCAATCAAGACGGCAGTAAATTTCGTCGCATACGCGAGCCCTAAAGCGATTCCGCAAAACAAAAAGAACTTTCTTTGATGCTTCATTTCTGAAGGCGAATCAGCTCTGACAAAATAATAAAGCCCCAGCAAAAGCCAAAAACTTAAGGGACTGTCCGCCATCGGCTGAGTCGCGTAAATGATTTCCAGCGGAAAAACAGCGAGGGCGATGCCTGTGAGGATAGCTGCGCGCAATCCTCCTAAGAATCCAGCCAGAAAATACCCAACAACGACAGTTCCTAATGAAATTAACAGAGGAAATAAGGCAGAACTATAATCATTGATCCCGAATAATTGATAACTAAGAGCCAGAGGGAAAAGAAGTCCCCAACGAGTTGTTTGCTCAAAATGATAACCAGGGTCCCAATTTCCCTGCACAATGTCGGCTGCCATCCGGCTATAAGTAAACTGGTCACTTGGCGAAATACCGTGAAAAAAAACTACTCGAAGAAACAGCGCAAACAAGATTATCCACCAAAGTGGAGAATAAATCTTATCACGGATTGCGTTTGACATCTTAACTGCTATTCAGGGTTATTCGAGGAATGAATGAGGTGTGAGCTTGAAGAGATAGTAATCTTCGCACTGGGCTTGCAAAGGATATACTCGGAGCAGGTCTTTCTCAAAAGCTTTTTTTGGTTGTAAGGTTTTTTTGGCAACTAAGTAGTATTTGGCTCCTCGTTTGGCAAATCTGGAAACTACCTCTAACGATTGCTCTTCAATACAGACGTTGAAGCCTTTACGATCCATCCATAAGAACATGAAGGAAGCGTTGTAAGCCACCGGATAGCCATCGTCATCTCGACAAATTCCACCAGTCACCAGAATTAGATCCTCTCGCGGAATTAACTGAGCAAATTTTTCAACGCAATCATGCTGATTTTGTTCACTCCAGATTTTGGCGTCAGCAACGATCTGCCTGCTTTCAAAGAGCAAAGTTCCGCACAAGCCGAACAATAATAAGTAGGCTAAAATACTTCCAAATACTAACCCTGATTTATTATCAACTGCCAAAGATGTTTGATTCTTGAGAAATAGCGAAGCCAGTGCAGTGGAGATTAAAGCCAGCGAAACAACCCAGGCAACCTGTGACAAATTTCCAGAAAATTTGTAGTGAGCGAGAGCCGCAACCGGGATTGCAAGCAGAGTTGAAACTAATGAAAGGAGGTAAATTAAATTTTGTCTGGTTAACATTTTACTAATCACAACTACACCATTTCCCATTAATAATGAGAAAGCTGGGATCGAAGCAATGTGATAGTAAAAAGCCCATTGATCTCCTGTGGTTCGTGAAGCTATAAAGTAATAACTATAAACCGCAATAAGCCAGAATAAACTATACGTAACCACTTTAGTTTTAAAGCCTGAATAGATTCCTGCCAGAATCAAGATTATCCCAGTTGGCATCAATGCGTACAAAATCTCATTGCGCATGATCCCTACAATAAATTCTTTATTCGTGAAAAAATCGAAGCCAATCCAGTGATATTCATTAGATACTCCCAGCGAATTGCCATACTGCAACCAGAAATGATGGGAATGCAAATACCACAAAATGTTAGGAATTAGTGCTAAAAATGCAAAAATCCAGAGCCTGAACTGAATGAATACCTTCCAACCATATTTATGAATTACCAATAAAGCAAAAAATATTCCAAGATGGGCGGCTGTCGCTTTTGAGAGGATCGTTAGCGCGGTCGCGGCGCAGGAAATCCAGAAGTAACCTAATTTATCTTCTTCGTACCAGCGAAGAAAACAATAAGCTGCCAGAAGGTAAAAAAAGAACATTATACTTTCCGGCTGAAGCGAATTGGAGATATAAATAAAGATGGGATTAAAAGTAAAAAAGGCTGCCGCGGTGATAGCTCCAACGTTAGGCAGTAAGTATCTTGCCAGTAAAAAAAATACTCCTAATGTTAGTAAGGAAAATGTGAAAGAAACTACTCTGCCTAAGTATTCCTGGTATCCGAATATCTTATATAAAACCGCTGTCAGCCAGGGAAACAAAGGAAATTCCATCTCGGCATAACCGGGCGTATCGCCGCGCCAATCTACCCGTGGATAAAAAATGTTCATCCCTTCGCGGTAAAAATTACGAGCAATTCCAGCTTCGTCGCATTCACGCCACGAAGAACGATCCGCCGGATGCCAAACGTTAATTGCTCTCACTCCGGCACCAAGTAAAAACAAAACTAAAAATACCCAGGGCAATTTTTTCATCGTAGTGTGCGGGAAGGGATGATGCTTTGTCCTACCAGATCGTGCAGCATTTTGAAATCACTTTTGCCGAATCTGTGAACCAGAATTGAGCGCAACATTTTGAGAGCGGTTTGGGAAATCTTGAAGTAATTCCCAGAGTGCTTCGATTCTCCTCCGATTCTTTCGTGGTAAGAAACCGGGACTTCAATAATTCGTTTACTCACCTGCAAAACCGCAATCATCATTTCTGGTGAAAGCTCAGGCCCGACGCCTTTTAATATTGGTCGAATGGCCTGATACGTTTCGCGCCACAATGCGCGATAAGTGCAACCAACATCGGTAAATCGGGGTTGCTGATTCCACCATAAAAGCTCAACTCCTTTGGCAACCAAAACATTTCCCCATCGCACAGGGCCGCGCATATTGGTTCCCTGCTCGACCAATTCACGAGTTGTCCGCGTCCCAATGACCATATCCGCATCTTTTAAATATTCGAGCATCTTGCTTAGGTCACGCGATTTAAACGAATGATCGGCTTCGACAACGACTAAAATATCGCCGATGGCACGATCCAATCCGTACCGAATCGTATCGCCATATCCGATCAATTTAGCGGTCTCGACGCGCGCTCCTGCTTCGGCTGCGACTTTTGCGGTCTGGTCTATTGAGGAATTATTGATGACTAAAACTTCATCTACGAGATGTTTGAAATCGTTGACGACATAGCCGATAGATTGTTCCTCGTTGTAAGCGGGAATGACTACGCTGACTTTGCATTGTTCGAATCGTTCGGCACGGACTTTATATTGCGCGTAGTTGTAATCGTCTACCGTATTGATGTTGAAGTAATCGCCAGTGAGAAAAAACGGTCGCACAGAATTTTGTTTCTGCGCCAGCGTATTGATCGCATCAATTAATTCGACGCGACCAGAACGAATGGAAGGCGCAGTATTTTTGATCGTCGTGAAAATCTCAGGCGTAAAAACAAAAGTCCCGCATCCAAGCAAATTATTTTCAATGATTTCAGGCTTCTCAATTAAGTTAGTGATCGTCGAATCATTGATTTTTATCGCGTAATTTTTTTTGATCTGATGCAAATCATGGATGGATAGAACTGAGCAAAGCACTTTCGTCTGGTCATCAAAGTGCTGAAGCAATTCCTGATGATTAGAATGCGTGTAGAGTTCATCCCCAAGAATCGTGACGAACGGTTCTTGCAGGACTTCTTCAGCAAGTAACATTCCACGGGCTAAGCCAATGTCTGGCTCATCACATTTCAGGTAACGAAGAAAAACTCCCAGTGACGCGCCACTGCCGAAACGGCTGATGATTTGTTCACCTTCGTAACCAACAATAACGGTTATGTCGTGAATGCCAAGGTCATCGCGCAGGATTTCTATATTGCGCTGGAGCAGGGTTTTGCCGTCAATTTCCAGTAACGGTTTTGGCAGGTATCGGGTTTTTGGATAAGCGCGGATGCCCCGCCCGGCGGCAGGGATAAGGGCTTTGATTATCATGATTTCTCCGAAGAAATAACTTCAGTTATCTGAAGTTCGGGACTAATTCCAACAGGAGTTTGCTTTTCTTAGTTTGCAAATTGGTTGTTGTAGCTGAGACTAGCGGGATCAACTAAAGTTAATCCTCTATTTTTTACTGCCTCAGCGTGTTGTTTCATGTTTACGATCGTGAATTCGTTTTTCATTAGGTCAATCATTTCACGAACGATTTGAACTTTCACTTCTCCTCGCATTTGCATGCCAGGAAAAAATGCCAGTTCCTGCACATCATTACATCCGAGGAAATCCAGCGGATGCAATAAAATTGAAGGTTGCGTTTTGGTTAGCTTACAAAGTTTCAATGCAATTTGAAAATAAAGCTTGGCTACAAATTTTGAATAGCTACTTAAATATAAAATGTAACTGATATGAATCGGTACTTTAAAAAGTGGCAGGGTCGTCACTGGAATTTCAGTTAAGGCTCCTTCGCGTAATTGCCATTGATAAGGCTGCAATGGGCGAAATCCTTCTGAAAATTTCCCAAACAATCCTTTTCGTTTTTCTCTCTCTTCCGGTGTGAGCTTCGCTGTCGCGAAATAAAATGCGCGTGCCAGCGGCCCTAAATACGTCGGAAATGTAGAGCAATCATATTGATAACCACGCCGTTTGAGAACGCTAAGCAATGTTTCAGAACAACTGAATCCAGGCCCTCGAAATCCGGTAGGACGCTGACCAGTGGCGCGTTCAATCGCAGTTTCCGCCTGTGCAATTTCATCTTCAATTTGCTGTTCCGTGTAAAGATGCAGCCACGGTTCGTGATGAAAAGAATGATTCCCCATTTCGTGTCCGGCGGCAGAAATTGAAGCCAGCGCCGCGTGATTTTTTTCGAGCGCGGCATCCTGACCAACAATAAAAAATGTAATTTTCTGATCACTCTCCTGCAAAAAATTCAGCACGCGCGGAACGACTACATCAAGATACGAAGGAAAACTTTCCCAGCCTGCATCTCCATGCGTTTTCATGTACGACCACTGATTGTCGAGGTCCAGCGATAAACTGGCTAACGGTTTGCTCATAAAAATTTTACGCGCCTTGACGCATCACAGCGGGCGTAGCTACGGGAATAGAAAGCAGCTTCGGCATCACCTGTTCCGCTAATTTAATACCTTCATTCACATTCAATGTACCGTTAAGGATGTGCGATGAATTCACCACGAAGACGCCAGGCATTGAGGTTTCCATCGCGGGAACGTTTTCTGAATAATTCAACGTCGGCAGCGGAAACACATTGCGCACACGAGAAATATTGAATGCCAAAACATCTGAGCTTTCAAGCTGCGGGTACATTCGTTGCAGTGCCGCGACAAACTTAGTTTGAATTTCTGCGTCGGATTGATGCAGGATCGGATCACCATCTGCAAAATATTTCGGCAAATACACCAATGAATTGCCACCAAATTCTGCTTTGTCCACCAACGCTGACATTTCAATTACCGCCGTGAATGGAACCCAGCTTTCAGTAATATTCGTCACGTAATATCCCGCCAGCGGCTTTTTCAAAAGTACCGAAGCACACACAATTCCCTGATACTGAATGTCCGTCAATTTTTGTTTTTCATGGCTCGTCAACTCGGTACAAATATTCGCCGCAACATTGCCGGGCACGGTGAACACGACCTGATCGTGCAGCGCGTAATTGCCATCAGCAAATTCAAGCTTGACTGATCCATTGCTGGTCGAAGCATTTGTGATCGAGATATTCAGTTTCAGCTCAACATTTTCCTGTTGTAACAATTCAGCAAAACGCGCCAGGATGCGGGCATAGCCACCACGCACGTAACCGAACATTTCTTTTTTCAATCCCGAACGCCGCGCCGCATACATCCGCGCAATCGTCGTCCAGATAAATGCGGCGGAAGTCTGCTGATAATTATCGCCGAGTTTAGAGCGCAACAATGGCAGCCACATTTTTTCAAAAGTTCGCTTGCCCGATAATTTTTGCAGCCAATCCGCGACGGAAATCTTTTCCAGTTTTTTCCAATCCTGAATTTTGGAGGCGTAAAAAATCGTCGCTCCCAATCGAAATTTATCAATCAGATTCAAAGGCGGAAATTGCAGAAACTCCAATGAATTCGACATCGAATACATTTTCCCATCGGTGTAAAATCCGGTACGGGTCTGCACCCATTGCATATCATCTTCAAGTCCAAGTTCATTCAGCAAAGATCGTAAATGTGTATCCGACAGCAGGGTCACGTGGTAATGACGATCCCAGGTGATACCTCCGAATTGCCACGCGCTCGCCAGTCCGCCGAAGTGCGGCGCACTTTCATATAGCGTGACTTTTTTCCCAGCCTGTGCCAGACGATGCGCGAGCGTCATCCCCAACATTCCACCGCCCACAACTGCCCAATTTTCAGGCTGATTTGTCATTTATTTCATACCCAATTCTCTGACCTGTTGATTCTCTATTTCATAATCCAATCCGCAAGAACTGCAATTTATGACAGTTATTTTTTCTGCATCCTGCTCAGAAAATCTCATCATCAACTGTCCGCAACGACAAACACATCCGACGGATTTTGCGGGATGTCCGATTGCCAGATGAAAATCAGGAATTGATTTTGTGACTAATGATCCCATCCCGATCATCGCGAATCGCCCAATCGTTAAATCATTCCCGATGGTGCAGCTGGCTCCAATGGTCGAACCTTCTCGCACTAGAGTTGGCAACGTATGTTCATCAGGCTCAGACGGTCGAAGCTGCTTTAAATCCGATGTCGTCGCGCGAGGAAAACGATCATTTGTGAAAATCGTACCGGCGCTAATCATCACGCCGTCTTCAATCGTCACGGCATTGCAGATGTAAACCATCGCATTGATTTTTACGCGGTTGCCGATGCTTACGCCGTACGCAATATACGTTTTTTCACCAACGATGCATTCCTCACCCAGTGTTGTGGAATGACGAATATGAACGTTATCCCAAATACTTGAGCCTGCGCCGATCTGAACGTTTTCTTCGATTAAAGCGGTCGGGTGAATGCGAATGCTCATGCGATTTTTCGTAACCCCGCTTCCTGATCTACTAACCCTAAATAATTTTTATCAAGCGCGTGGCTGATTTTTGTCCAATGACTTTTTTGCAACGCGTCATAAGCCGCTTCGATGACTTCGACCGAGGCAATTGCGTCACAGGCTGTCACGAGCAAAGCTTCTTCTCCACGAATGCCACCGCAAAAATTAATAATATTACTGCGAAAAGCCTGAATTTTATCGTAGCCTTGTCCGAAGGTGATCCATTCCGTACTCGTGTTCTGCCGATATTTTGAAGATTTCCAACCAACGACAACTGTGCCTTTTGTGCCGTAAATATTAATATAACTTTCGAGTTCCTTATTCATGCTCCACGATAGATCAATGCGTCCCTGAACGCCGCCGATGCTGCGAATATAGACCTGGACGGATTCTTCAACTTCGAGATTATGTCCGCGGACGCCTTCGATCACTTGCAATTCTGCCAGTGGTCCCAGGAAGTAACGCATAATATCAATCGAATGCGTACCGTTATCAATCAGCACTCCGCCGCCGCTGATTTCACGTTGTGAATTCCACCGCTTCGACATGTCAATGTGCGAAGTGAAAGCATTCTCAACTAACAGCAGCTCGCCCAGAATTCCTGAACGAACAATACTTTTGGCGCGCACGACATCTTCAACGTAGCGAAATTTTGAAGCCATCGTTAACTTGACGCCATTGCGCTGCGCTGTGTCCATCATTAATTCAGCGCTGCTGACATCAATACTCAATGGCTTTTCGCAGAGCACATGAACTTTGCGCTGCGAAAAAAAAGTCGCAATTTCAGGATGTGAAGCTGGCGGCGTACAAATAATTACCGCATCCAGTTCCCATTCATCCGCTAACGCTTCGTAATTCCCGTAAGCCCGACATCCGGCCTGCGAAGCCAACTTTTGGGCAGCTTCAGCATTCAAATCAGCAATGCCAACCAGCCGTGCAATCGTCAAATTTTGAAAAGCCTGCACATAAGATTGTGCAATTCCACCAGCACCAATTAACCCGAATCGAATCACCGCTTCAGTCATTATATTTCTTTCAGTGGGCTAATTCGTTCACAGCTTGTTGTAAGGAAGCTGCAATGTAATGAACGTGTTCGTCGTTATATTTTTCATTCCAAGGCAAAACAAGAATGCTATCTAATCCTGCGAAAGTACCGGGAAACTTTTCATGGCTGTAATCTAAAACTTCAGGGCGCGCCAGCGTAAAAGGCCAGCGGCTATTTCCGAATGTGCGTTGTTCCGAAAAAATCTGACATTGAAAAGCGGGTTTCTGAATGTAACGCGGAGCTGAAAAAATGCCGCGTTCTTCTTTCAGTTTTTTAGCTAAAGCGACTGCGCCGCCGGGAATAATTTCGGCATCAACCCGCAAACAATATTTCCAAAAACTGCTTTCGCTCTCCGGTGCGATGTAAGGCGTTTCAATTCCACGAACTCCGGCTAACAAATCTGAAAGCTGATGCGCGGTCTTCTGACGTTGCTGCACCGACCAATGCAATTTTTCGAGTTGAGCCAAAGCGACAGCTCCGGTCAATTCGTTCATTCGATAATTTAATGCGATGAAATAATGATCAGGATTTGGATCACCGTACCCGAAAGCTTTATTCACCAGCAGAAAAATCCGGCGCGCCAGAGCTTCATCATTCGTTGTGACAATACCGCCTTCTCCGGTTGTCACATGCTTGCCTTGCTGCAAGCTGAAGCATCCAATGTCGCCAATCGTCCCAACATATTTTTCGTGATATTTGCCCAGAAAAGCCTGTGCCGTGTCTTCAATCACGGGAATGTTACGCGACTTGGCCAGCTCTAAAATGCTCTCCATGCCGCAAGGGTTTCCGAAGAGATGCGTCACGATAATTGCTTTGGTTTTATCACTGATACACGCTTCGATATTTTCAGCCCGGACGTTCCAGGTTTTCGGGCAGACATCCGCAAAAACTGGAATTGCTCCCTGATATAAAATCGGAGTCAACGCTCCCATATCAGTAATAGAAGTCGTAATGATTTCGTCACCCGGTTCAGGGTCAATCGCGGCGACAGCAATATGAACGGCGGCTGAACCGGAGCTGCAAGCGTACGCATATTTCGCGCCGAGCATTTCAGCAAATCGTTTTTCAAGAGATTTGACGAAATTGCCTTTTGTGCTGGTGAGAGTTCCAGAGCGAATCGCCGCAGAAACCAGAGCAATTTCCTCTTCGCCTAAAGTGCGCCCGGAAGCATCCTGATCGGAAGGTAAGATCAAATTTTCAGTTGGTGAGACAGGAGTAATCATTATTTTTTACAGCTATGGCAGGCATAAAATCTGCGTATTTTTATTTAATCGTCACGTCCGGGATCGTCAGCTTCTGCGGTGAACTTTCGTGAACCATGTCACGCTGCAACAATCGCATCCGTAACAACTTTGACAAGAGCTTTAAATGACCAAAAATTGTTTTTGCCAGTTTCATCTTGGAAAATCCGAAAAGGCGAACGGCCAAAGTCGCTGGGAATTCCACCACTTTCGCGCCGCTTAAATCCAACTTGCCTAACAATTCCGCGACACCTAAAAATCCATCTTCTTCCAGCTTCAAGCTTTCAACTTCGCTGCGCCGATACACGCGAAAACAACTGGTGTACGTCGCCAGCTTTTGTCGTAAAACCTGCCGATAAAGAAATGATGAACCTTTCGATAAGGTGAGCCGCCACGCCGGAACATTGAGCACTTTTCCTTCGGCGTGATATGGCGAAGCGGTGACCAGCGCCACGTCATCTTTGAGCAAGGGAATCATCTTTTTCAGTTCGTGCGGATCGTATGTGCAATCGCAATCCATCGAACAAACAAGCTCAGTTTTTGCCGCCTGAATCCCAGTCATAATCGCAGCGGCGACACCTCGATTTTTCGGGTGCTTAACCAGCGTGAAATTGCTTAGCGTACCAAAATGTTTGTGCAACACATCCCAGGTTTGATCGGTGCTGCAATCATCAACAAAAATAAATTGTGGTAAATAATTACCGGCTAATGATTCCTGCACGCTCTGTAGTGTGTTCGATAAATACGGCAATGAAAGTTCTTCGTTGAAGCACGGAATGACAATTGAAATCGGCATTCTGGATGGTTCGGCGGCATTGATTTTGATCGCCGGTTTGACTGTCGGCTGCGTGAACGCAAAATCAGGATCAAGCTTCGTACTTAACTTTAAATGCTCGGCAAAAGGCGTAAATTCATATTTTTTGAGATAGTCTTCAATCACCCAATACATTTTGCCAAGATTACGATAATGCCTGATTTTATTCAGTGAAGTAGCGCTGTTAATGCGCGGCTGTGAACGATCCAGCTCCCACACATGGAAATACATCACAAACGGAGCTTCGTAAGATTCATGCCAGCTTTGCACTGATTGTTTGATTAAGGTGTGCGGAAATTGACGGAAGAAATTCCCCCCCGCCAAGGGTACTGTCGAACCCAGCATTTTCCAGGTTGGCACCGGAAATTCCCACAATTTTTTCTCACCAAATTGCATCGGATGCGCGAACCGATGCATTGCATTTTTTGATAAATCACTTCCGGTTGGAACAATGCTCGCATCGTATGCGAAGCCTTCCTGCGCTAAAATTTCCAATGCCCAATCCGCCTTGTTCATCTGCCAACGCTGCGCCGAACGGAATCCCAGAACTTTGGTTTGCGCCGCATTTTCGAGTGAATTTTTCGCGCGTCGAATTTCATCCCGGAACTGATCACGGCTCACCTGCGCCAAATCCAGAGTCGAATAACAGGCGACTTCATGACCACGCCGAATAATTTCACGAATGAGTTCAGGCTTACGCTCGGCAATCCAACCCAGCGAAAAGAACGTCACTTTGGCTGAAAAACGATCCAATAAATCCAGCGCAGAAATCGTATTGTTCTCAAATCGCGCTTCAAATCTTGACCATTGCTCGCGCTGAATTAACTGGTCAAACGCGCCAACATGAAAATAGTCTTCTAATAAGACAGCTAAGAGGTGTTTTTTTGTCGGGAGTGAGTGATTCATCGAAAACTTCGTCGAGTGGATACAAACCAGCTGCGGAGCAATACAATCTAGTTTCTATCGTTGGATAATTTCATTTTTATTGCATCAATATGACAATCATCAAATAGACGCATCACCAGAATTACAATAATCCTGGTCAAAGCCTTCTGAAATAAAGGGAAAGAGTTTAATTCTCGGAGGAGGAGATGAAGTGTTTTTTATCGACGAGCAGTAAGAAAACCTTACGTAGTGACGCAAGGCGTAAAGACTCGACTCGCCATTGCAGGTACGGGGCATACAAACCTCACAAATGGTTACAGAGTATTTTTTTATTAGTGTGACGCGAGATTGATATTAAGGCGTGAAGGAAAGGAATGCAAGGACTTTAAGTCGTTGCCTGCATTGTGGTTAAACCGATTCAACTAAGACGTTTTATTAATTTTGATTATTTTTTCTTCGCCGCTTCAATGCGGTCGCTGATCATCCCGACAAAATCTGAACCTGCGCCAAAACCGGATTGCCGATAGCTGATTTGACCTTCGCGGTTAAAGACCATCGTCGTCGGAATCGAATTGATCCGATACAAAACATCCAGATCGTTGGCGTAAACGACGGGCAATTTTACCTTTTGCCCTTTGACGTACGGGTCTACGTAGTTGCGATCTTCGTCCGTATTGATGGCGAGAAAAACTACGTCCTTGTCATCTTTATATTTCAGCATCGCGCGTTCGAGCATGGGCATTTCTTCGCGGCAAGGGCCGCACCACGTCGCCCAGAAATTCGCAACGATGACTTTGCCTTTGTAATCAGCCAGCTTCACTTCTCCGCCACTTAATTTCGTCAGCCGAAATTCCATTGGATCGTTCACACCTTCATTCAGGCTCGGTGGTTCAAGCTTGGCTAATTTGGCAGCATCGTCCTTGACCATAGTGTCGTAGGTCTTCATTACCAAATCGCCCAAACCTTTTTCAGAATTATTTTTCTGGACGTAAAGCTGACCTAATTTTTTGCGGATGTCCGCGCGGTCTACGCCTTCTTCCGAATCCATCGAACGAACGAAAGCCTGCGCGTAATATTCCAGCGCCTGCTCGGTATTTTTACGTTTTTCGGCAATCCCCGCCAGCCCTGCAACCGCAGCCGTGAGCGGAGAATATTTGTAGCTTTTCACCAAATCAGCTTCAGCCTTTTCAAGGTTGCCAAGATCATGATGGATTTGCCCGCGTAACAGATAAATCGCCGCAAACGCATTTCCTTTTTGTCGCTCCCACTGCGCGGGACTGACTTTCATGGGCTTGGTTCTGTTCGCAAAAATATCTTCGAGGGATTTCACTAATTTGTCGCCATACACCAATGCCTTCGCCAAATCGCCTTCGCCTTTTCGTGACCGCAGATTCGACACCGTAGCAGTCAGAATTTCGATATTACTGTCATCAGAAACAAGAATTTTTTCACCGTAAATAATGGCGCGGTTCCGATTCTGAAGCTTCGTCGCCAGCTTAAAAAGCTCTCCTTCAATTTCATCCTTGCGTTTGGAATTCGGATATTTCGCCAGAAATTTATCCAGATTATCCATGATAATTTGTTCGCTGCCACCGGAGCTTTGAATCGCCTGCTTGAGGTCTTCATCTTCGTTTGATGGCACTGCGGCTTCGGCTGGCTTTTGTGGCGCTGGCGAAGATTTTCGAATCGTCGGACGCTCTAAACGCTCCTGCGCAAAAATATCTACAGTGCTAATGAAAAGTGCGAAGATAAAAATGTATGACTTCATAAATTATTTCAGGCTGTCAGGGGCAAGGTCGTGAACAGACGAGAAGTAAACTACAAGCAACGCTTCATTGCAACAGAGAATTTTGCAACATTTTCAAATGACAGTTCCAAAAGAAACAGCGCAGGAGGTTGATAAACTCCTGCGCTGTAACTTAATTGTAGAATCAATTACTTATCCATACTGCGTGCTAACTTGCTATGATGTCTGCCATACGCAAAATAAATTATCAGACCAATCGCCATCCAAACGATTAATCGGATCCAAGTATCCAATGGCAAGCTTGCCATTAATAAAAGGCTGGTAATGGCTGAAAGCGGAGCCACAACCCAAACTGCGGGAACTTTAAATGGACGTGGCAAATCAGGTTTAGTATTTCGTAAAACTAAAATGCCAATTGCCACGATCACAAACGCAAACAAAGTCCCAATAGAAACCAATTCACCTAACATGCTGATTGGAACCAGCCCGGCCATAATGGCGACAATTCCTCCCGTGAGTAAGGTTGTAATATGTGGAGTCTGAAATTTCGGATGAACTTTTGCCGCCCATTCTGGCAGCAATCCATCTTTTGCCATTGAATAAAAGACTCGCGGTTGCCCCATCATCATTACGATCATGGTTGAACTCAAACCCAAAACTGTCCCGACTAACACAATAAATTTGAATGAAGTCAGCAAGGTTTTGATAAATGATCCTTCAGTCGCCTGATTCGCCGCAGCGCCCATGGCCGCCGCGATTGGGGCGGTTTCGCCTTTCAGCTGCGTGTAGGAAATTAATCCCACCATGATGCCGGAAACCAGAATATACAAAACGGTACAAATCAGTAGTGATCCGATAATTCCTCGTGGCATATCTCGCTGTGGATTTTTCGCTTCCTGCGCCGCCGTCGAAACCGCATCAAATCCGATGTATGCAAAGAAAATGACTGCCGCACCAGTGAAAATTCCGCTAATCCCGAATTCGCCAAAAGTGCCTGTATTGGGCGGAATAAATGCCGCACAACCGGCAGTGCCCGCCGCGCAACCGATGCCGATATTCGACATATTGACGTAGCCAATTCCAGCGATAATAAATAGCAAGACCACCAGAATTTTGATGACTACGACCATCGAATTAAAACTGGCGGATTCTTGAATGCCCTTCACTAACAACAGCGCGACGGCAATCGAAATCAAAAATGCCGGGAGATTAAACATCGCGGTATCAATTTGCCCGACGACTCCGGTTTGTGCCATCGCCTTGGTCAGTTCTTCAGTCACGATATTCAAACCGAGGGATGGATGCAAAATGGTATCGCCTACTTTTGCGCCATCAACTTTCTGGAGCATATCAGCGGTGAAAGTTACAAATTTAGTTCCAGGCGCAGCACTTAAACTTACCGGAAACGGGATACCAAGCACACCCAGTAATTTGACAACATTTCCTGACCATCCGACTGCCACAGTCGCCGCACCAAACGCGTATTCCAAAATCAAATCCCAACCAATAATCCACGCGACAAATTCCCCGAGCGTTGCGTAACCGTACGCATACGCCGAACCTGAAATCGGCACTGCCGAAGCAAATTCAGAATAGCAAAGCGCGGCAAATAAACTGACGATTCCGGCGATCACCATCGAGATGACTACAGCCGGGCCGGCGTGTTTTCCGGCGGCTTGTCCGGTCAGAACAAAAATACCTGTCCCGATGATGGCGCCGATTCCGAGCAAAGTGAGAGCCGATGCACTCAACGTTTTTTTCAATGTATGCTCGCCCGTTTCCTGAGCTTCAGCGATGATTTTGTCAATTGATTTGGTTGCAAAAAGTGACATGCAGGTTCTCCTAAAAATCTTAACGTCACAAACTTAAAAAGCCTGTAAGTTGCTGGATACGAAATTCGTAAATCTGCGAAAAGGTGTTTATGTGATTGCGTGGAAGTAACGCAATCGGATGCTGGTTACTCTAAACGTAAGCAGACAAGTGGTCAATGGCTGCTCTTTTTATTCCACCAGAATAAACGGGAAATCCTGTTGCAATAATCAACAATCCCGACCATGTTGCCGCCATTTAATAGGCGAACAAAACTACTAAAATAATTGTAGCTCCAACGATGTACACTATAGGAATTACAGGAGCGGGCCAGACGACAATTAACCATTCAGGTAAACCAACTTGTCGGGTGATGTCAGCAGAGACAATAAAAATGCCGGAACCAATCATGGATCCGGCATTTATAATGGTGGAATCTAACAGCTCCAGCCCTCGCACAAATTGCGAGTCGTTATTTTCTGTAGCCATATTTTTCTATCATTTTCCCGGTTGTGGAGCTGGAGAAGCCTGTACTGCTGGCGCTGGCTCGCTTGATTTTCCAAAAGGTAAAATTCGCGCGAAGTCATTGAAAAAGACAAAGCCCATCAACAACATCAAGGCGACGAATCCCACTTGCTGATAGCGTTCCCGCATCGCCATTGAAACTGTTTTCCCGACCAAGCCTAATAATCCTTCGATAAATATCATCAGAATCATTCCGCCATCCAACACTGGAATCGGCAACAGATTCATAATACCCAAACTAAGGCTTAAAAAGCCCATCATTTGAATAACTCCCGCCCATCCACCGTCTTTAAATACACCTGAAGTCAATTGCGCCATTCCAATTGGCCCGGCCAGCGATTCACGCGCCGAACGCTTGCCCGTAAAGATTTGCTTGAAGGCAACCACGTTCGCATTGAAGAATTTCATATTAAAATTCCAACCGAATGCCAACGCCGCGAGAGGATTTTTTTCCTGCGTGAAAACCGCATCGGACAAATCCGCGCCAAGTCCAAACGGATCATCTTTTGTCGCGTGCGGAGTCGCCTTGATTTGCAACGGCTGTCCAGCACGGTCTATTCCCAACGTGACTTCTTTATCGTTGATTTCTTTGACAACCTGCTGGAAGCGACTCTGCGCCACCAATGGCTGATCGTTGATAGAAACCAACTTATCATTTACTTGAAGCCCGGCCTTCGCCGCTGCCGAATCAGGAGTCACTTTGACAACCTTCAAATCCTTAATTGCCATATCAGGGACAACGCCGATGCGACCTTCTTTTTGATCGCCGTCAGCCACAGGCACGACAGTTTTCGGAATTTGCTGCCCGCCACGTTCAATAATTAAAGGAATTTCTTCGCCGGGACGCAAACTGATTTCCATTTTGAAATCATCAAACGTTGGATTCTTGACGCCGTTTACACTCACGATTTTGTCACCGGGCTGGAGTCCCGCTTTCTCTGCCGGCTGCCCTGCGACTACGGAAGCGACAATGGTTTCCTGATTACTCACCGGACGCATATTGAATCCGATCATAATCCCAATTGTCGGAATTAAAATGGCAGTCACGATATTAAAGACAGGGCCTGCGAGTGCGACCAGGAAACGCTTCCATCCGGCGTGCGCCAGAAATTCATCCACGGAGCCTTCGCTTTTTCCCTGAATCATTTCTAAATTTTCGCCGCGAAATTTAACGTAGCCTCCCAGCGGCAACAAGCTGATGCGGAAATCTGTTCCGCCCCAATCAAATCCAAATAATCGCTTGCCGAATCCGACCGAAAAAACTTCCGCCGGAATCCCTAACCATTTGGCGACGATGAAATGTCCAAATTCGTGGATCGTCACCATGACGCAAAGAACCAATAAAAAAACTAAAATTCCTTCAATCGTAAATCCTGGGACTGCAAACAATAAATTCATGATTTTTATTACTCCTCGTCGACTCTTCGGGTACACTGAAAAAGCTGCGACAAAAACCAGTGTAGTCACGTGTGCAGAGAGTGTCAAACAAACAAATATGAGCGTTTTCCAATCAGCATTTCATCCAGAACAAATTGCCGTCAAAATTCCGATCTGGCGTGAAATCCTGCTGCTGCGTGAATTAACGAAATTGCGCTCCGATCCCGTCTTTCGCGGTATGGGAATTCCGCATGGCGACGGTTCCGCCGTCATCACCATCCCCGGATTTTTGTGCAGCGATAATTACACGGCATATTTGACAAAATGGTTGAACCAAATTGGCTATCGCGCCTTTCCTTCCGGAATTGAACAAAACAACGATTGCATTGAACGCGCTCTGCAAAGAATATTGACCACCATCGAAATTGCGTCTGCTGAAACGGGCGGCAAAGTTCACCTGATCGGGCACAGCCTGGGCGGAGTCTTAGCCCGCATTGCCGCCACCAATCATCCTGAAAAAATTGCTTCAATTATTACCCTCGGCTCACCGTTTCGCGGGATTCGCGCACACTCATTAATTTTGCGGCTGAGCGACAAAGCCCGCCGACAAATTCAATCCGATCAACCGCATTGCTTCACCGGATTTTGCGAATGCCCATCCGTAGCCGCACTGCGAAATACGCTCCCGCCCGAAGTCCGGCACTGTGCCATCTACACCAAAACCGACGGTATCGTGGATTGGAATTCCTGCCTCGGTGAAGAAATGAATCACGAAGTCAAAGGTACGCATGGAGGATTAGTTTTCAATGCGGAAGCTTATCGGTTGATGGCGGAGTGGTTAAAGAATTAAACCTTGGAAAGCGCGGAGCGTATGGAGTGCTGCGGCTGGGCGTAGCTTTGGTAGAGGTTTTCATTACAAATCTACAACGATGTCAAGCATACCAAAGCTACGCCCAGCCGCAGCACTCCATACGCTCCGCGCTTCCAACTAATTCATTTCTTGACAGTTTTTCGCGCAATGCGTACTTTGTACGACTCACTCTGAAGCAGGTTTGAAAACAAAGGATTCTTATGTTGGATGTTCATTTCGTGCGCGAGAATTTTGATCTCGTGCGAGCCAAATTAGCGACTCGAAATTTTGATGTCGCGTTGCTTGATCCCTTCGCCGAACTCGATACCGAACGGCGTAGCATTGTCCGCGAACGCGATGAGCTAAACGCGACCACCAATCGCGTCAGCAAAGAAATCGGCAACCTCATGCGCGAAGGCAAACGCGATGAAGCCGAGGCGATGAAAGCCCAATCAAAACAGGCTTCCGAACGCTCCAAAGAAATTGAATCGCGGCTGACAATAATCGAAGCCGAACTGGACACCATCCTGACGCGTGTACCGAATTTGCCGCACGAATCTGTTCCGGCTGGCAAAGGCGAAACCGAAAATATCGAAATCCGAAAATGGGGACAAGTACGTGATTTTGCGGCGGAAGGCTTTGATCCAAAAGATCACGTAGACCTCGCCGTCGCGCTCGGAATTCTTGATCTCGAACGCGCCACAAAAATTACCGGAGCACGTTTCAATGTGCTGTCCGGTTTGGGCGCCAAGCTCGAACGTGCGCTGATTAATTTCATGTTGGATTTGCACACGAACGAACACGGCTACCGCGAATTTTTGCCGCCGCTGATGGTGAATGAAGCAACGCTTTTCGGGACGGGACAATTACCGAAATTCGAAGAAGATTTATTCAAGGTACGCTTTGAGCGCGATTATTATTTGATCCCGACAGCCGAAGTTCCGCTGACGAATTTGCATCGCGATGAAATTTTGCACGATGCAGATTTACCGCTCAGCTATACGGCTTACACGCCATGCTTTCGTTCAGAAGCGGGCAGCTACGGACGCGACACGAAAGGCCTGATTCGACAGCATCAATTCGATAAAGTTGAACTCGTCAAATTTACCAAGCCCGAAGATTCGTTCGAAGCGTTAGAGCAATTAACCAGACACGCCGAAAAAGTTTTGCAACTGCTCGGCCTGCCCTATCGCGTGATGACATTGTCTACCGGAGACATGGGATTTTCGGCGACGAAAACCTACGACATCGAAGTCTGGTTGCCCAGCGCGAACACCTTCCGCGAAATTTCTTCGTGTTCAAATTGCGGAGATTTTCAGGCGCGTCGCGCGCAAATCCGCTTCAAGCGCGATGGCAAAAATAAGACGGAATTAGTGCATACGCTGAACGGCTCCGGCTTAGCCGTCGGGCGTACCTGGCTCGCAATTATCGAAAATTATCAACAAGCTGACGGTACGGTGAAAGTGCCGGAAGCTTTAGTTCCATATCTAGGGACGGATTTAATTAAATAGTAGAAAGTAATGAGTGATGAGTGATGAGTTGAAAAACACTCGTTACTCATCACTCATCACTCATCACTTTCTACTCATCACTCATTACTTTTATGCCTACAAAAATTCGCAAAGCAGTTTTCCCCGCCGCTGGCCTCGGCACGCGGTTTCTTCCCGCCACTAAAGCGCAGCCCAAAGAAATGCTGACGCTGGTCGACAAGCCGTTAATTCAATACGGCGTCGAAGAAGCCATCGCTTCCGGGATGAATGAAATCATTATCATCACAGGACGCGGAAAATATTCCATCGAAGACCATTTCGATATGTCCTACGAATTGGAAAAAGAACTGGAAGAGCGCGGCAAACACGAATTGCTGGAGCAGGCGCGGTACGTCTCAAAAATGTCCGACATTGCCTTCGTACGCCAAAAACAACCGCTCGGCCTCGGTCACGCCGTATTGATGGCGCGTAATTTGGTAGGCAATGAACCATTCGCCGTCATCCTCAGCGACGACGTCATTGACGCCGATCCGCCGTGCTTGCAGCAGATGGTGGACGTCTACGAAAAATACGACGGCGCACCCGTCATCGCCTTGCAGGAAGTAGAAGGCGAAGCCATTTCGCGCTTCGGCGTGATCGCCGGTGAAGAAGTCGAAGAAGGAGTTTTTCGCATTCACGACATGGTAGAAAAACCGCGCTTTGAAGTCGCTCCATCGAACCTCGCCATCATCGGACGCTACCTGTTGCCGCCCGAAGTTTTTGCCCTGATCGAACAAACCCCACGCGGCGTCGGCGGCGAAATCCAAATCACGGACGCCTTACGCCAACTCGCGCAACAACGTCCATTTTACGGATTGAAATTCAAAGGCAAACGCCATGATGCCGGGGATAAGCAGGGATTTTTAGAAGCTACGGTGGACTTTGCGTTGAAGCGTGAAGATTTAGGGAAAGAGTTTCGGGCTTATTTGAAGACATTGGAATTGTAGTTAGATAGTAATAGCCAAATTATTATTTATGGATATTCAAAAGAAAGTTGCGTTATTACAACGATTGCTTGAGCAGTCAAATGAGATCCATATACACAGTAGTGACGACCCAACATTCAAAACGTGGAAAAACACTGTAGAGCGAACTCTCATTCGTATATTTGGCGATAACTCGCCTGAACTAAAGGAATTTAAAGCATTAAATTTTTTTTATAGTGCGTCAATTATGAGTTTGAATAGGGATTACTCAAATGAACATCAACAATCCTTTCAGGACCACTTTCAAATCACTATTTCGTCAATAAAAAATTATATCGAAGAGCTGGAGCATTTTCCGGATGATGACTCAGTCCCATTGCTAAGTGCTAAAAATATAGAGATTAAAAAGGTGTTCATTAGTCATTCTTCAAAAGATATTCAATACGTGGAAGAGTTGATAGAATGCTTGGAAACAATAGGCCTTTCTAGCAGAAATATTTTTTGTACTTCATTTGAGGGGTATGGAATAGACTTAGGGGATAATTTTTTAGAGACAATAAAAGAAAAATTAAGTGATGACACGCTAGTTTTATTTGTACTTACAAAAAATTTTTATGCTAGTCCCATATGCCTTTGTGAAATGGGAGCCGCTTGGGTTCAATCAAAAGAGCATATTCCAATTCTTGTCCCTCCATTTGATTTCAAAAACATTCAGGGCGTAATACCTTTGACGCAAGGATTTAAAATCAATGAACCATTGAAGCTCAATTTATTTAAAGAGAAGGTAGAAAAACTTTTTGAACTTTCGCCAAAATCAAGTGTTTCGACTTGGGAAAGAAAGCGGGATCAAATTATCACTCGACTCAATAAGAAAATTGCGGAAGTGATTAACCTCTCGTGAGCCTGGGAAGCAGGTTCCAAAGCTGTGACCTAGCGCGTGAGCGCTAAGTAGGATAGCGATAATTTTTCTAGCCCGTGAAGCGAGCGACAGCACATGAGCTATCACCCGTTTCACGGGCTAATTTAATTCTCATCAACTCACCTGAGGTTGCGGCGCGACGCCTTCACCCCAGGCTACAAGCTGATCGCCCGACCTTGCTGGCTGGTCATTGCGTGGAGCGTATGGAGTGCTACTGCCTGGAGTAGCTTTGGTATTCTTGACATCGCTGTAAATTTGCAATGCACGCCTCTACCAAAGCGACGCCGAGCCGCAGCACTCCATACGCTCCGCGTTTATTTGTTGCGTCCGGCAGGATGAAATTTTTGGTGGAAAACAGGCTAAGAATTCGCGCTTGAGCTTGTCAGGTCTTCGGCAATTCTACGGTAATGAACTCAGCGCAAACTAACAGTTCACGCTACGAAAAAATCCTATTTTTCTTTCACGCGGCGCGGACGGGTTCCGGGCTTTTTCTCTTCTTTGGCAGGCGGATCAGGTTCGGCGTTTTCTTGATTCCCTTTGCGTCCGGCCCCAACAGGTTTGTCAGGAATATCAATTTCGTTGGCGGCTTCGACGCTCAGCTTACCCGACGTTCTGCCCATATCGCTGGCGCGTCTTTCAAGTTCTCCGGGCTGCAAATCGGCTTCAGGTTTGGGAACTGTTCGCGGCTGGGTTTCGGAATGTCCGCTTTCGCCAATCACTGTTTTCGGCATTGCAACCATTGGGTTCGCGCTGGCTCTCACGGGTAAGCTGTCACCTTCGCTATGCCCGCTGGCAGCAGCGTTAATGGCACTGGCGCTGTCTCCTTTTTTTCCACCGGCGGCAATTCTTGACGCTTCGATCTCTAGTTCGATTTCAGCTGCCCGCGCATCTGATAGCGCAGTTCTCGTCGCCGCTTCCAGCATTGTTTTTGGCTCGCCTGTAATTGGTTCAGGCTCAGGTTTTTTGACAGGTGCAACCGGTTTTTTGATGGCCACGGTTTCAGCTTTTGGAGCCTCTACCACCTTGACAGGTAATGGCGCGTCTTCTTCCATGACAATTTCAAAGTTCAAATTTATCAGCGCAGATTCATCCAAGGAAGGAAGCGCGAGATAGGGAACAGTTGGAGCCTTTGGCAAAACAGTGATGGGTTCAAGCGGAGTCACTTCGGGAACGGCTTCAACTTCAGGAGCTTTGACAGGGGGAGCGTCAGTTACTACAACTTTTTCTTCTGTTTTAATCGGCTCTTCAACCTTTGGAACAGGTGGTGTTTCGACTATTTTTTCTTCGGCTTTGCTCAGCGCTTCATCTTTCGGCGCAGGTGGTGGAATTACTGCCGCGACTTTTTCTTCGGTCTTCACAGGTTCTTCAGTTTTTACGGGAGTTTCAACTTTCGCCACAGCAGGCAGCGGAGCGTCTTCATCCTCAAAAATAATTTCCTGAATTAAATCTGTCCGTCCCGCTTCTTCTGCGTTGATCGCTAAGGCGACGGGCTTCAGCACAGGCAGTACCGACAATGGTTCGAGCGCTACGACTTTTGGTTCCGGCGCTATTTTTTCCGCTTCTGCTTTGATTGGCTCGGCAGGTGGAACAGCAATTGGTTCAGCGGCTTTTGGTTCAATTTTTGCAGCCACTTCTTCGGCAGCGGGAGTCGCAACTGGCTCGGTAACTGCTGGGGTTTCCGGAGCTGTCACAGGTTGCGGCATAGGCACAGATGGCAATGATTTTTTGGCGAGGAGTGTAGCGTTTGCTTCACGCGCTCTGCCGATGCGTTCGTCCAATCCGGCTAACGAACCATTCACTTTGCGGTAGACAGATTCGATCACGGCGCGATTAAAATCTGTAACGCCCGCTGATTTGTCGGGCGCTTCGTAGGCGGTAATGTATAAATCCAGCGCCTCTTTCGTTTGCCCTGAACTTTCTTTGGCAGCCGCCAATTGCCACTGCGCTTTTTTGCGTTCCGGCAGCATTCCATAGGCGTCTACGGCTTCTTCCAAAGTCTTAACAGCTTCGTCCTTGCGTCCTAAACGCAACAACGAACGACCACGTAAAGTCAGTGCGCGTCCACGAAAAATTTGCAGTCGTCCAGCGCGGTCATAATTTGGAAAATCCTGCAATGAACGATCAGGAGCGGTCGCACTTTCGGCTGAATCCAAAGCCTGCTCTGAAAGATTGAACGAAGCCTCAGCGGATTGTCCGGATTGCAGCAAACGATCTGCCGCATAAAGCCAGCGAAACGGTTTGCGCGAACCTTCTGTCTCAGCAAATTCGTTGGCGGCTTTTTCGAGCGTCGCGGCGGCTAATTTATTCGATGCCTGATTAAGCACCATCGAAATAATCGTCGAAGAAGCAGGGCGTTTGCTGGAGCGCAAAGCATCATCAAATTTGGTTAAATTTTCAGCTAATTTATATTCAACGCTGGTCGTAATTCCATCGGATTGAAACAGCGAAGCCTGCCGTTCACGCGCCAGTAATTCGGGAATGCTGTCAGCTTTTAAATCTAAAACTCCGCCGAGCTTCGTTTGAAATTTTCCGGCTTTCAACGTGTAAGATTTATTTAATTGCTCAATGGCTCCGTCGAAGTCTTCGACCGACAGATAAATTTTGCCAAGCGTGAAATACAATGTCGGGAAATCTGAAAAACGCATCGCCGCCAGGATATGTCGTTCGGCATCAAAATATTTTCCTTCGGCCAAATCCACTTCCGCCGCCGCAATTCGCGCCCAGCTAAAACGTGGCTCAACCAGAACCGCCGCATCCGCCGCTCGCCGCGCGTTTTTCACATTTCCATTCGCCAGAAATACCAGCGCCAACTGCGTTTGCAAAAAATTGTCCTGCGCCAAATCTGCTTTGGAAAGTTTCGCGGCCTGTGCCAAAGCATCATCCGCTAAGGCTTCTTTATTAAGCGCCACGTAAGCCAGCGCCAGCCCTTTCAACGAAGCCACGTGCTGCGGATCAATCGTGAGTTGTTGTTTGTAGAGATTAACGGCGGCATCAAAATTATTGCGGGCGCGCTGCAAATTCGCCAATTCAAAATAGGCGCGACGGTCATTCGGATCAGCTTTGATGGCATTCTGATATTGCGTCGTCGCCTTGTCGAGATCAAGATTCTGACGATATGCGCCGCCAAGCGTACGATAAATGCGCGCGTCATTCGGCGTCAACTTTGCCGCTGCATTTAGTGCGCGTAAAGCTTCAAGCGGAGCTTCGGCGTATAAATAAAATTCTCCGATGGCGGCTAAACGATTTCCTTCGTTCGCAAAACGCGCTTCGAGTTCACGGCCCAAAAGAATCGCTTCGGTGCGATAGCCACGGGCGGAAACGGCAAACGGAATGCGTCCGACAGTGTCTTCAAAAAATTTGTCATCAACCTGTTTTGGTAAGGCAGCGATGGCCAGCTTGAAGCTTTGCAAGCCGCCATCAATATTTTTTTCGACGAGTTGGGATTCTCCGACCACAGCAAACGTCCGCGTTAATTCAGCGCGTGCGGTTTCAGCCTGCGGGTCTTCACGATGCGACAGAATAAATTTTTGCAGGGCTTCGATCCGCGCCGGAGGTTCGATGATCGCGAGGATTGATTCGAGAGTGGGTTGAGCATCCTGCGCGAAAATCACAGGTGAACTCAAGGCAAAAAATAGGAGAGCGAAAAAAAAGATTTTTGATTGAATAAACGCCATGACAATACGCCGCAATCGGGAGACTGTGTAAATAAATTAGTCTCTAATAATAGGCTGTCACGATGGCAAAGTAAAACCACTTTTAAGCAGAATCAGTAAAGTTACTGTGGCAAGTTTTATCAGCGTAATTTGACTGGAGCGCAAGCGAGACGCTTGCGCTCCAGTCGCCTTAACGCCCGACTAAAATGATTGGTTTCCCTGCCTTGCGCAATCCGTCGTTGAGCGTTTTCACATCTTTCGTTTTGATCTCTTCCCAGCGCGCCAGCAAGGCAGTCAGAGATTTTTGCAATTCTTCAGAGGCCGCGATTGCCTGCGTCGTCGGAACCACATCCGCGCCTTCAACCATATTCATTAAACCAAGAAAATTGACACTCAATCCTGCGAATCCGGGTTCACGGCTGCTGCCACCGAAAGCATCAATGCCGGATGAACGTACTTCTAATTCAGATAATTTTTTTTCGAGTGAAGCGACTTCAGTTGCAGTCAATGATTTCAATTGCTCGCGTAAATTTTTGATTTCATTTTGTGCGCTGCGAATTTTCGCAATGCCTTCATAACTGCTGTACGAAACTTCAAACATTTTGGCGAGTCCTGCCGCCGGAGTCGTCACACGTGGATCCATTTTGACAGTGAGCGATTGCGAAAAAATCTTACCCTTGACCGTTAACCTTACGTTGTATTCACCAGGCAAAATAGTTGTGCCGACAGGTTGACTGGGCGTGTCATTCAAAATTGCCGTCATCGGATACGAACGCGGAAATCCTTCCGGCGGCGCGTATTTCAAATCCCACATCCAGCGTTGCATTCCCGCTTTCGCTGATAAAATTCGCGCTGGTCTGAACCAGTACGTCGGGTACGCTTGCGTTTTTTCATCAATGATTTCAGGCTTATCGTTGCTTGAATAACGGCGAATTAATTTGTTGGACTGATCGAAAATTTCCAGCGTTACTTCGCTCGCGTCGGATTTTAAAAAATAATTTATCACAGCGCCGTTAGGAGGATTTTGCCCCATCGGTTCTTCGGGCGGAATCGGCGTGTCCGTATTCAAACTGCGGCGAACGCGATATGCCGTTTGCGGCGCGAAGAGATGCGCGTCCGCAGCCGCAATTTCATTGGTGATTTGTCGCAGTGGTGTGATGTCGTCCAAAATCCAAAATGAACGTCCGTGCGTACCGACTACGATGTCATCATTTTTGACGACCAAATCCCGAATCGAAGTCGCAGGCATATTCAGCCGCAACGATTGCCAATTTTCTCCATCATCAATCGAAAAATAAACGGCCTGTTCCGTTCCTGCATAAAGCAGGCCTTTGCGGATCGGGTCTTCGCGGACAGCGTTGACTATGCCGCCGTCGGGGATTCCATTCGTGATGTGCTTCCAGGTTTTTCCGCCGTCGTGCGTACGATAAATGTGTGGACGCAAATCATCCAAGCGAATCGTATTCACTGCCGCGTAGGCCGTGTCGTTATCGAAATGAGAAGCATCCATCAACGAAACTTTTGCCCAGGATTTCAAATCCGGCGGCGTCACATTTTTCCAATTTTTCCCGCCGTCACGCGTGACGTGAATCAGTCCATCATCCGTTCCTGCCCAAATTGTATTGAGGTCTTTGTATGACGGCGCAACTGTATAAATCACGCCACGACGCGGCATTGTTTTCATTTGCTCCGTGCGATAAACGCCAATGTTGGCAGGCACGTCCCACGTTTCGCGGCTGAGGTCAGGGCTGATAACTTCCCAAGTGTTTCCGCCAGTCGTGGTTTTGAAAAGAACATTTCCCGCGTAAAAAAGCGTCTTGTTATCCACCGGAGAAAACAACACCGGAGCCGTGCGCAGGAAGCGATATTTTCCGCTGCGAATTGCCTCCGGCGCGATGTTTTGCACTTGCCCGGTTTTCCAATCGAAGCGCGTAATTTTTCCGCCGTACGTGATGTCAGGATTCAGCGGATCAGGTGCGACGTAGCCGTATTCTTCTACGCCCACTGTCCGCCAATCTCGCCACGTGATCGCGCCGTAATCGCCGCGACTCGCAACCGCCGCCGAACCGCTTTCCTGCTGTCCGCCGTAGACCCAATACGGCCAGCGATTGTCCGTGCTGACGTGGTAAAACTGCGCGGTTGCCTGATTGTACCAACTGCTCCACGTCTCTCCGCCGTTCACGGTGACGACTGCACCTTGATCTGCCGCGAAGATCATTACGTCAGGCTGTTCAGGATTAATCCAGATGCGATGATAATCGTCTCCGCCCGGAGCGCCTTTGAATGCAGCCCACGTTTTGCCGCCGTCAATGGATTTGTAGGAACCTGTGTTGGCAACAAAAACGATGTCAGGATTTTTTGGATGCGGACGAACCTCCGCGAAGTCAGAACCGCGTCCCCACAACCGCTCATCGCCATTTAAGCGCATCCAATTTTCGCCGCCGTCATCGCTGCGATAAATTCCAGCGAACTCTGGTTTCGCATCCACCGTTGCATAAATAATTTTTGAATTGCTGCGCGAAATTCCAAATCCGATGCGTCCTAATCCTTGCGCAATCGTCGGCAAGCCTTTCGTCAATTGCTTCCACGTAGTTCCGCCATCAATTGATTTATACAAGCCACTTCCCGCACCCTGCCACACGCCATTTTCCCACGGGCCTTGCCGCGCTTGCCACAAATCCGCATACAGAATTTGCGAATTCGTCGGATCAAATTCCACCTGTACCGCTCCCGTATTTTCGTCCTTGAATAACACGCGCTGCCACGTAGTGCCGCCGTCCAATGAACGATAAATTCCGCGCTCATCATTGGCTCCGTACGGATGCCCAAGCGCGGCGACAAACACTCTGTTCGGGTCTTTCGGGTCAACAACTAAACCGCCGATTTGTTGCGCTGCCCGCAGTCCGACGTTGCGCCAAGATTTTCCGCCATCGGTGGATTTATAAATGCCATCGCCCGTCGAAAGATCAGGCCGCTGCAAGCCTTCGCCGCTGCCAACATAAATGACATCCGGCTGCGATTCACAAATCGCTACATCGCCTACGGAACCTGTCGGAGCTTCATCAAAAATCGGCTTCCACGTGCGCCCCGCGTCCGTAGTTTTCCAGACGCCGCCATTGTTGACGCCGATGAAAAATGTATTCGGTTGATTCGGAATGCCGACTGCACCAACGGTACGACCCGCACGAAACGGGCCGATGCTGCGCCAGCGAATTGATTGATATAAATTCGGGCTGACTGATTGCGCTGAAAGAATTTGCGCGAGAACTGCGGTCAATAAAAAAGTACAAATCATCCAAACATTGTGACGACGAAAATTCATGAAGCCTCCGAACTGATAGTAGAAATATTTCTCGTATGATTGGCTGAAGTTGATTAGCTGTCAATGCGATAATAAATAACTTGACTTCGCTGTTGTCAGAAGAGTAAATTTTTATCGTTGCTTCCCCTTTAAGCACTTGAGTAATTGGCTAATGTACGTTCGGCTCGAGTTGAACTTATATTGCCAGAAGTATTTACTCAACCAAATCATATACTCCCGTATATGTGATGTGGTTGCTGGACAAGGAGGAGGCCATTCTCATGCCTGACAGCAATTTCGATTTTGCCACCGCAAGTACGGTTGAACTGCAACTTTTTATTGCCACATTACACAATAAAATTATAGTTATGGTGGGTTGTGCCTGCCGTAAATATAAACGTTTCGCCTCACCTGATAAAATTTCTGACATCACGCAAGAGGTGACATGTCTGCTGCTCAAAAATGATTGCCATGCATTGCGCACCTACTATGCAGAAAGATCAAAATTCCCAACTTGGCTGAACACAGTCGTCGAACATGAAGTCACTCGCGATTCTCAAAAAGCACACCCTGTCGAGCCGCTAGAAGATATTTTATCTAGCATGTTGCGTTGCGCGCCAACGCAGGAACAAGAGTTGTTACAGAAAGAACGACTTGCGCTGCTTTATGAGGAAATTAAAAAACTCAGACCGCATAACCAATCGATTGCATACATGAAATTGCGTGAAATCCCAAGCGAAGAAATCGCACAACACTTAAAGATCAAAGCCGCGTCAGTAGAAAGAGAATGGCGCGTCATCAAAATTAAACTTGTGCATAGCATGGCAGAAGGAAAGGAAAGGAAAGGAAAGGAAAAATGTGACGCTCCATGAAAATTTTTGCAATATTTTTTATTTTGGTATCCGCTTTTTATCTGTAAAGGTCTATATGCTTTTGTGAGTAGTAAAAGGAGATACCAATTTCCCAAATTGTATAACCTTAAAATGAATATCAATTGATTCTTTGTAATAAAGGAGATAGTTGTATGAATCGAAAGTTATTATTTATACTTCCCGCCTTGGTATTTATCGGCCTTGTTTCTTATGCCATTGCACAAAAGTATTCACAATCAGATCAATCTCATAAAGGGATGAATCACAATTCTGCCGCGTCTGTTGCGCACGTTCAACCAAAAGAAGATCCGCCAGGTACAATTGATGGGGCCAAGAACCCTGAATTAATTTCTGATTTTAAAGCTTATGAAGTGTTTTTTCAGTCTGTAACCGTTTCAGAAACTGATTCTGAAGTAAAAAAAGCAGAAGCCAAAAGCAAGTTTCACCGCGCAAAACTCGACGATAAGGACACTGTTGCTCTCATGAAAATACTAGGGGAGTTTTACCATGACCGA
>JAYTCQ010000396.1:0-21597 GCA_043736395.1 Blastocatellia bacterium
TTGGATTTGCACCCGACTTTCATTCATAACCATCCTCGCTACGAGGAACTCAGGACTTATGGCTCCATTGCCGCCTGATTTTTGTCTGCACTATTGATTCATTTGAAATTCACTATAATACAGTCTCATCTTTCTTTCCTTCGTGACCTTCGTGTTCTTCGTGGTTAAGTTGTTTCACCTGATTGCCGCCATTATGATATTTCCGATTTTCCCCTCAACAATTAATTCAATATTGACGATGCCGCGTCCGCTGAGGCCTTGCGGTACGCGAACATTAATTTGATCCAATCCGGCAAAAAATCCTTGCGCTCCGGCGTATTGTACCTCCGCATCAATCCCGCCAATTTTGACTTTGACATTTGCTAAATCATTTCGATTTTTGATGCCTGTACCGTAGAGGGTCAAATATACCTGATCGCCGGAACCGCCCATGTCTATTGGCTGTGCAATGAATTTGCTGGTAGCCACATCGTAACGCGCCAGATTATTTTCCGTCCGTGAACCATCGGCACGCACCGTCAACGCGCTGCCTGCCGCCAAGCCAACTCCCGTAGAATCTGCCGAGAATATCGCAGGTACAACTTTCCCAATCATCACCAACCCAGTTTGAGATATTCCCGCCCCACCGAAGATGGTCAAAGTCGCTACACCTTCCGCCGTACCAGCTGGAATCTGGAAATTAATCTGCCCCGGCGAAGCGTAAAACAGCGGCGCAAATCTCTCTACGTTTTTGCTGTCTTTGACGATTACCTGTGAACCGCCGAGCGAAATCGGCAACGGTAAACTCGGAGCCGCCTGCGTGAACGAAGACAATTGCAAACCAAATGCCGAGACTATAGATTCCGCCGCCTGCTCGCCGCCCACATAATTCGCCGCCGACACCGTAGCCACGGCTTTTCCGCTAATATTCACCGTACTGCCAACATAACTGACCTGCGCAATCGGAGTCGCCAACGCATCCACAATTTCACGCGCCAACAATTGATCGGAGAAACTGATGCTGGTACTAACCGCACCATCGCCGCCATTCGGGATAAAGCGAAGATTCAGCAAATTCCGCGTACCCGCCGCAAGCTGTTGCCCCGCAGGTAACATCATCGCCAATCCCACACGCCCATTCGCAGCCTGTGAAGAATTGACAATCACCGCCGCCCCATTCGCACCATCTCCCGCCGTAGCCTCGACAAAACTCATCGCCTTCGGATCAAACTGCAAACTAAACGCGACCGCATTTTCGTTACCCTGCGCATCCAGTGCAATTTGCATCGTACCGATTTTTCCACGCGTGAAATTTGTATTCACTGCTTGAACTGTTCGAACACCGTTTAGAGTTAAGCTCTGAGCTTTTTGTGAACTGTAGAGCGAACGGAAGAGAGCATTATTAAATCCGCTTCCGGCTAAGGCAAATGAGGGAATCGTCGCTCCACCTGTACTCACCACCGGATCAAGCCCAATCGCAAATCTTCCCGTTTGCACCCAATCCGCTAATGAAATCTTGCCATCGCCCTTTGATTCTTTCGGCGCACAATCGGCGCGCTGGAATTCGCTCCCTGCGCCTGCCGTGTCCAGCCCCGCGTAAAATCGTCCCACTTGCACCCAATCTGTGATCGAAACTGTTCCCGTATTCTTGCCGTTCGGTCGCGGCGTAACATCGCCTTCGTAGCCTGCTACCAACTCAACTACCGTAGTGCTGGTTTCGGCGGTCGTCTTGGCGGATTCCACATAACCAACCTGATCTCTGGCGATGCTGTAAAAACTGTAGCTCTTGCCCACTTGTCCGGCATACACCGCTTCGGTTGCCGTCGTATTCGCCAGCCACGCCGCGAATGCGCCGCCGTTTTCTGCGACATACACCGTGTAATCCTGCACGCCTGCGCCGTCATCCTGTCCCGCCCATTTGACCGCAAAATTCGGCGTAGTTTGCGTCGCATTCAGCGTCAACACGTGGCTGGTGGGTTTGGTATTATCAATCGTATTGAACCATTCCGGCGTGTCAATCGGATCATTGAAATCAAATTTGATCGTAGCCTTGTTCCTGACCACTGTGCCGGTCGGCAAATCTTTTTTCGGCATCACGGTAAAGCTGATGCTGCCTTCCTTGCCCGGCGGTAAGAAGCCGTCAATCTCCGGCGGTTTTCTGGTCGCCGGATCAATCGTATTGAAACGCCACGTCAGCAATCCCGTGTTCGGATTCACGGCGGCATTGATGTTGACCGCCAGATTCCGCGCAGGTCGCAAATCAACTTGCGCATTGAATTCATTGCTGCCAGCGAGAGCATTTACGCTGGTTTGCGAAGTGATGATTTTGTCATCAAAGGTAGCGATGCCAAATTGGAGCGTAGACAAATCAACTTTGTTTGAATCAAGCTGGTCAGTGATGACAACATCCTGTGCATCGGCGGTTGCTGTTGATTTGTTCTCGAAGTAGATGACAGATCGCAGCGGTTCATTGTCGGTTAACCATCTGTTATCGCCTATACCGTGACCACCAACTTTATCATTGGGATCATTTGAAGTAACTAACTCAAATTCAAGTTTCGCTTGATCTCCTTCGTCATCGGGCTTGATTGTTCCGCTACCGCCACATTTAGAGTTAGAACAATTTTGATAAATCATTACAGCATTACATAAATCTGCACTTGCCTTTATGTATAATTTTCTAGCAGTATTCATGTCGTTCCATGACATGGTTAACTCACTCCATTTGCTTGAGAGCGTAGATAGAATCGTTTCAACTATTCCTAAATTTGATAGAAACTTATTCATTTTAGCTAGGAGCGCTGCCTTTGCCGCTGCATCTTTCAGTCCATTAATATCTTGCGAGATTCTCGAAAGAATCGCATATGATTGGGCAAGCGATTTTTCTCCATTAAGGAGTGCCTGTACTCCTTCTTCTGGCCGTCCAGTAAATTTTGTTAAGCCATATAATAGGTTAAGAATTGAGGAAGTTGCTGTTCCTAAACCTGCGGAACTTATCCCTTCACCAAATAACGCGGTTGTAAGTGTTGTAGCTGATGCACCTAAAATGACGGATGCAGTGATGCCGTCTGTAATAATTAAACCTACATCAAATACGTTTTGCGCAAATAGAGTCTTTGCATTTGAGTATTTGGCTTTAGCAATTAGTGCAGCCTGTAATTTGTCATTGTAAATTTTCCACTCAGGGTCACATGCAGGGCAGCTATAGGCTGGTTGATTGCAAGAGTCAAATATGTCAGGGTTATAAAATAATGTCGAGAACTGTCCGCTTTTCGCTGTTGCGTTAGCTACAGCTTGCTGCGGCAACGAATGCGAAGGACGAGCGAAGCTATTGCTAATTTGTGCTGATGAATCTTCAAGGTTTATTTGTTGGGCGCGAAGCAGGTAGCGGGAATGAGCTAATTTAGGATCATCAGGTGCTTTTATTTGTAAAGGAATTGTCTCCGAAGTACCAGCCGGAATTGATGGTATAGCAAATGAAAGCACAATATCTTTACTGGTTTCTACAGTATCTATTAACTGCTGTCTCACATCCGCTTGCAAAGTCATAATTTTTGGCACTGCGACAGAGATGAGTACCCGTTGCGCATCAATATTTCCCCGATTCCCAAATTGAATATTGTAAAGTTGTTCTCGCCCTCCGCGAATCTGCTTCCGTCCAACCACATCAACCCAAACCTGCGGCGTACCGCCTTGCTGAATCGTAAAGCTGTTGTTGAGGGTGAGCGATGTTCCATCAGGTCGGCTCACTACCATATCGCAGGTTCCGGGTTTCGCATTTATGAGGTTGAAGGTAGCCGTAAAGGAAGAGGCAAAGCCGCTGCCAAGTGAAGCTGAGCTTGCATTCTCGCCGGGAATGTCTGCCTGACCGGAGCATTTCAGCTTCACGCTCGTTCCGTTAACAAAGCCTGTTCCGATTACTGTTCCAGTCACCTGACCACTGTTGCCGCCTTTATTTGGCAGCACCCCTGCGATAGTCAAATCACGCGCGCCCCCAAATCCAAATTTAGCAACAAAGGCATCCGCTGCACCGCCTCCAAATTTAGCTTGAATTGGAAATCTGGTTGGAAAATCAAGTGAGTAGGTAGTGCCAGCAATATAGGCATCGCCGACAGAATCAACAGCGATACTTTGCCCCCAATCAAACATATTCGGTGCGCTGGGATTGGGTGTACCTCCTCCAATATAGCTGGCGTAAAGTACAGCATTCCCCGCAGCATTCAACTTTAAGATGAAGGCATCAGCACCACCGTTACTTTTGGATTGAAAAGCATCTGGCGTTACTGGAAGTGTACCGGAAGCATAGCCTGTAATGTAGATGTTATTCGAGGCATCCAATGCGATGGCTGTCGGTCCTAAGCTACTAGGTATCAAATCAGAGTAGATAAGAGCACTTCCAGTGGCGTTTAGCTTGGTGACAAAGGTATAGCCATTTCCTATGCCATTCGCTTGAAAAGGTCCCAGTGTCGTGGGAAAATTAAACCCCTGGGTAGCTCCAGTAACATAAGCATTACCTGCTGAATCAACGGTGATTCCATAGCCGAAATCGTCGCCCTGTGCACCATTACCGTTTTCAGTAGTTCGAGAACTCCCTAGATATGTCGAATAGATAAGAGTGGCTTTGCCCGTTGTAGCAGTCGGGTTTAATTTAGCAATGAATGCATCGAAACAATTATATGAGACGCCACCAAAGCATAGTCCGCCACCCGAAGTACTTTTGAAAGCGCCAACAGTTGTTGGAAAAGTTGCAGACTGGGTATAGCCCGTCACATACACCAATCCGAGAGAGTCAACAGCGATGGCAGTGCCACTATCGTTAGCCCCGCGCCCATTTTCGTTGTTGGCTCCTCCTAAGTAGGTCGCATAGGTCAGGGTATAATCCGTTCTGACCAGGCTTATATTATCAAGTGCCAATCCTGTAGTCGCGCCAGAGGTAGTTTCAAATACAAGTGCGGCGTTAACCTGCGAACTCACCTTGATGTCGCGCTTGATCGTTTGAAAAGCAGCAGAGCTTGCCAGTGTGAAGCTTTCGTCGAATGCCGTTCCTAGTCGTGCTGTGATTGAGCCTGATTGATTATTGCCGCTTCCAGCCAGATCAAATTCCAGGTGATATGTACCAGGAGTGAGATTAAAGGTAGTCTTTGAGGTTAATGCCCCTTGTTTGGCGAGGTTAGGATACACCCCATTTGTGCAGGCCAAGTCTACAGTGCCTGACGAAACCGCCCAATTCGCAAAGCTGGAATAGCCCGTTGCACATTGTCCATTGTTTTCCTTGTTGAAATTATCCGACAGCAGCGCCATGTTCGGCGCAAACATCGCTACATAAGCATCACCATCGTATGTATTAACGCCGCCTCCGGCAGGTAGTGGCTGAAACGCATTAGGAGTCGTGGGGAAGTTAACAGCAGAAACTGACCCCGTGACATAAATGTTGCCGCGTCCATCTACAGCGATTCCTTTACCTGGCGAGCTATAGCCGAGATACGTGGAATAGAGCAGACCATCTCCTTTCGTATTTAGCTTGGTTACAAACCCGCCTCCAACAGTTGTTTTTTGAAACGCATTTTCTGTGATCGGAAACTTCATATTCCCTTCCGCATTGCCTGTGATATATGCGTTGCCAACGGAATCAACAGCAATACCATAAGCATAGCCTTGCTCTAAAATAGTCGAGTAAATAATCACTGAGCCGGTTGAATTCAGCTTCGTCACATAGGCTCCGACATTGCTGGTGCGTGGGGCAGATGGCACAGTCGGAAAATCGGATGATGGAGTTTGACCCGTCACATAAACATTGCCAGCATTGTCTACTGCAATACCCGCGCCCGTATCTTCGTCATTGCCCTTTCCGCCCAAATAGGTGGAATAAATCAAGACCGGATCAATCACCAATGGCTGGCTCGCATCATAGCTTGCTACCACAAAACCGACGCGATTTCTGCCGCGCAGCACATACCGTCCAGCAATTTCTTTTCTCACGCCTGCGACTTCCTGATACAGCACAGGTTTGTGATGAATCAATTCCTGTCCCTGAACACGCACGATCAAACTGCCATCCGCGTCAATGCGAAGTTTTTGCGCTCCCTCAAACGCAAGCTGGATCACCTCGGGATTCGTATGCGGAGCGACGATCAAATCATATTTGAGTTGGCGTTGATCGCCGTACCAGAGCAGGTCTACGCCGGGATAGACGCCGGAGTATTTGACTTTGGCAAAGGTGGAAATGTTGGTATGCCACTGGTTGGGATCGCTGCCACTGAAGTAATTGCTCTTGCCGGGGAGCTGGTCAACGCCCTCCGTTTGCGGCGCAGGATTTGCACCGAGCAGCCGCATCTTTAGAATTGCGGATTTGGGATTGCGGAGTGCGGATTGGTTGGTTGTGACGGGGAAATTATTTGCGGTAGCGGGCAGTGCGTTATGGTTTTTACTCTGCAATCCACGATCCGCAATCGGCAATTGAAACACCGCTTCGGTCGCCGTCAGAAAAAGATTGTAGCCTTGCACCCGCGAAGTGAATTTCACCCGCGCATCGGTCTGCCCCTGATTGGCTGTGAAGCTGAGCGGCAACTTGCCATACGATTCCAGCACACGTTTTTTCTTAGCCTCATCGGGCGGAGTGGGAGGCGGCGCAGATTTTACGATAGCTTTGCCGGACGAATGGGCAGAGCTTTTGCCATAACTCATGATACCAATCAGGAGCAAGACGAGACAAAGAGTCGTGAGAATTCTCATACATTCCTTTCGCTATGCGCTGGCATGTACAAAGGCGGAAAAGCTGTGCCAAAATTTACTCGGTGCGAAAATATTTTTTTCAAGTTGAAAAAAATAGAGTGCTTCATGTCCGTTTTCGCCGCGTAGTGGCGGTTGATTTTAGCCATGGTGTTTCAACCCACGGACAAGCGGATGCAATGATCGCGTCGCGTCAGCGACGCCTGAAATCAATCGTTTCATTCAATCGTCGCTGACGCGACGGAACATTTAAAATGACTTTCCGACCGTGGATTGAAACGCCACGGCTAAAATCAATTGCCGCCAACGCGGCAAAAGAACGCATTACTAAAATTTTTACGGGGCAATAAAAATAAAAAAGCTGAAGATGAATGCTTACTCGTGAGCGTTCGCTGAATAAAAATCTGTTTTGAGGAAACTTTATTGGCAGGGGAAAGCTTACGCCCTTCAAGATAAGGCGTCAATTATTTTTTTCTGGTATGCCAACATCTTGCTGGCGTACCGACAAGGAGAAATTCGCTCAAGACGGGCTTGATGGCGCATTATTATTTTCGTGAGAACAGTCCCAAATTATTGCTGCAAATCAATTGGTTTGCGCGGATCAACCAGCCACCAGCACAGCGCGCCAAAAAAATACAGAATCCCGCATACATACAACGGTGCCGACCAACTGCCGTACTTTTCAACGAAGAGAGCTGCAATAATCGGGCTGAGAAATCCGCCGATTTGTCCGGCGGTGTTCATGAATGCGCTGACAGTTCCGGCGTGATCTCCGGCGATGTCGGTACACGCGCTCCAACTGGCGCCGAGCAAAAAATTTGACGAAGCAAGGGCGAGAGAAATCAGGATTATAGCGGTGATATTATGATCGGTTGCCGTACCAATAATTAACAAGACGCTCGCGAACAGAAAACAAACGCTGCCAACGCCGCAGCGTCCAATGCGTAAACCGAAACGCTTCGTCGCCCAATCAGTTGTGATCCCGCCAAATATATCTGCCGCTGCGCTCAGCACTAAAGGCAATCCTGCCATCACGCCCAGCATCGTCGAAGTGAATCCACGCGATTTTTCGAGGTACGTCGGCATCCACGTAATGAAAAAATAAAAGCCATAGGTTTGCGTGAAGTACGCCAGACACAGCGCGATCAGGCTGCGGTTGGTCAGAATATTTTTCCACGCTGCTGCACTGAGTTGATGCGAAGTAGCTTTGCCGCGTCCCTGTTGAATATGCGCCAGCTCTGCGGGTGAAACGGATGAATGCTGCTCCGGTTCATCGCGGAACCACCAGTACCAGGTTGCTGCCCAGATGAATCCGACGGCTCCGAAAACAAGAAAGATGCCGCGCCAATTCATCCGCGTGAGCATTGCCGTCACCAACAACGGCGTAACTCCGCCCGCCAGATGCGCACCCATAAAAAAGATGCCCTGCGCCGTCCCGCGCTCAGTCACGGGAAACCAGCGCGAAAATGTTTTTGCTGCATTCGGCCACGCACCTGCTTCGCCAATGCCAAACAAAAAACGGATCGCCAACAGCGAAGCGTAATTGAAGGCTCCGGCAGTAATCATCGTAAAGCTCGACCACCAGATCACGATGCGTGTTAACACTCGACGCGTTCCGATGCGGTCACCCCACCAGCCCGTTGGAATTTCAAAGATTCCATACGCCAGTGTGAACGCGCTGAAGACGAGACTCATCTGTACCTTGCTTAAGCCGAGATCTTCCATCATCGCAGGCGCAGTCAGCGAAATGCAGACGCGATCCAGATACGTGATTCCGGCGAGCAAGACGGCAAGAGTGAGCACGCGGTACCGGACGCGGGAAGTACTGAAATCCGGGGAGAGGTTTGTCGTTTTTTCGACATTAAGCAATTTGTTCATTATTTTGATTTCTGAGAACGGACAGAAGTGTGAGTCCTATTTGCAACTCTAAATTTGAAAAATAGAAACAGAGAGTAAACCGTGAAAAGGGAAATCGCAAATCTATGCTTGGAACACTCGCGACCTACAGGCTAAAGCGTTTGGAGCGAATTCTATTTTCGCAGGGAACGCTGATGTCAGCCTCAGCGTGTACAGCTTATGAGCTGCTTTCATATTCACTTTTCGCCGCGCACAACACCGGCAAATCAGCGTTTGCGTCTTTCCACGACGCGAAGAAATCTTCATACGCCTTGCGACTCTCCGCCAGATTATTCGCCTGCGCCGCCGCCCGCGCTAGTCCGAGCTGTGCCAGTGCGTACAAAGGTGAGAGTGGTGCATGACCCCGGTGCGCAAGAATCTTTTGAAACTCCGCTGCTGCTTCCGCCCCGCGTCCGCACTGCAAGTACGCCCGACCGCGCAGAGATTGCGGCCAGAATTCCGCTGCCGCTTCGTAGCTCGTGGTAGTTTGTAGGTGGTTAATTGCCTCCGCAGCGTTACCAAGTTGTAGCTCCAGCGCTGCGCGAATTGTGGGAAGCCAAATCGAGTGAATCATGGTGTCATCGGGATAGCGTTGGCTTAACTCGTCAATGAGCGGCGTGACGCTTTGAGCCTCACCGCATAACGCCAGGGCGAGCGCCGCGCGTGGCAATGAGGCGCGCCCGCTGGCAAGTTGCAAGCCTTGAGCGGCGTCGGCTTTCGCCTGCGGATAATCTTCTAATACCACACCGCGCAGCGCCTGCTCCACCGCATATCGCGCAGCCAGTTCTTGCGTGTTGCCGTGTGCGGCCAGGTCAATTGCGTGACGCGCAAATTCCTGCGCTTCGCGCCATTGTCCCGCGCAGGCTGCTGCACCGGCTTGCCAGTCGAGCGCAACGAATTCGTCCGGTCTTCCACGCGTCCAATCAATTTGTTGCTGCCTGCCCAGCGTGTCGCCCTCTGCGCACGCAATCAAATAGAGGACGGCGTGAATATTGGTCAGATCGAATTTCTGCGCGAGAGCCTGCCTTGAAATATCTTTGGCTTCCACGAAACGATTCACGCGCAGTAGCGACCTTCCAAGATAGAAATACGCGGGAGCAAAATTGGGGTTGAGGTGGATGGCTTCGCGGCCTTCGGCAACAGCCAGGTCGTGCTGCCCCAGCAGGTCATAAGCGACTAGCAGGTCAATCGGTGCCGTCGAAGTGCGCGGGTAGATGCGCTTGAACAGGGTCGCCGCATCAAGTGCCTTATGCATGTCGCCAGTGAAATTGTAATGGTAGCGAAAGGTGACCTGAAGTTGCTCGTAATCGCTCACGCGTTCTTTCAGTGCATAAGCTTTTTCCGCATACTCAGCCGCCAGTCCCGGTCGGCCAAAGACACTGTTGTGAATCGAGAGCATGCTCCAGGCATAAGAAAATTCAGGGTCGAGTTCGACGGCCCGCTGGTAAAGCTGAATGGCATCCACCAGCCTGCCACTAAGGGTTTGCTCATAGCCCAACGAATAAGCCTGAAAAGCTTCCAGTTTCTCCGTCGTAGTCTCTTCCATCTCTTTATCGAAAAGCTGGATCGAACGCAAGGACTCACCCAGCTTCGCGCGGAGCCGTGACGCGGCTTGCGAGAGTGCTTGCAAGACCTGCTCCTTTTTTCTGGCCTCAATCTGTTCGCTCTCAAGTATCCAGCCAGTCTGACCATCAATGGCTTCCAGCGTAATGACATAATGGCTGCCAAGCGGAGCAATAGAACCGGCGATCAGCGCCTTTAGATTGTCCCGCAGGCAAATCTCCAGCGCGATTTTAGTCGTGACGCGTGCTTCGGGAGAGAGCTTCATTAATCGCAATGTATGCCGCACTCGCTCTTCAGGAAAAAGACTCAGAAACGGCGACTGTCGCAACTGAATCGCGAGTCCCTGTTTGAGCGTTGCATCGAAGACCGGGTCGTCCGTCTTGTTTTCAAAATCGGCTAGCACAATCAAATCTTTGTTCGTCGCCAAAACGTTCGTAGGCACGCGTTCAGGTAGGACTGCAAATGTTGTCTCGCCCAGTTTCGCCTGCAAATCAATCCGTTGCTTCAGTTCTTTTAAGTCATTGCGCAAAGCTTCCGCCGTTTGATAACGGTCGGTGCGTTCTTTACGAAGTGCCTGATTGACGATTCGCTCCAGCGCCGCAGGCGCGGCAGGGGCGTGATAGATCAGTGGCAGCGGTTCATCTCGCAAGATGGCGGCGATGGTCTCGTTCGCCGTTGCGCCCACAAATGGCGGGCAGCCTGCGATCATTTCGTAGAGCATCACGCCCAAGCTGAACAGGTCGGTACGCGCATCCACTGGCTCGCCGCGTGCCTGTTCCGGCGACATATAGCGAGGCGTTCCCATCACGATGCCGGGCAGGGTAGATTGCGGAAGGTGGATTTCAGATTTCGGATTGTCGGAGGGGGACTGTCTCAATGTCTCCGCGTTTTCATTCCGCAATCCGCAATCCGCATTTGGTATTTCGTTAAGTTTGGCGAGGCCGAAGTCGAGTACCTTAATGATCCCATCACGTCGCACCATCACGTTCTCTGACTTGATGTCACGATGAACGATTCCGGCTTCGTGGGCAGCAGCGAGCGCAGCGGCAATCTGAACAGCGAAGTCAAGCGCTTCTGACAGCGTCATCTGCTGTTGGGGCGCGTCCATCATGAGCTGACGTAGTGTCTCGCCTGCGACGTATTCGGTGACCATGTAGTGGATATTTTCAACCTCACCGATTTCGTGAATGGTGACGATGTTCGGATGATTGAGTGCTGAGGTCGCTTTCGCTTCCTGCTCAAAGCGGCGTACCCGCGCGGTGTCGGTCATGAACAAGGCAGGCAACACCTTGAGCGCTACTTTTCGCGCGAGGTGCGTGTCTTGTGCCAGCCAAACTTCACCCATCCCTCCCGTTCCGAGTAACGAGAGAATTTCGTAATGCGCGAGTTGACGTAGGATCAAAGAGTTTGCTGGTTCCGATGCTATGGCTCTGGCTTCGACCTCAAGAGCAGGCGTACTGAGATATTCATCTGCCTTTGCATGCGCTTCAAGTAATGAGGCGACCTCAAGGTAGAGTTCATCATCGCCAGCACATTGCTCACGCAGAAATGCTACTCGCTCTTGTGGCACGCGCGTGTGTGCTTCGTGGTACAGTTCATTGATGCTTTGCCATCGTTCAGGAGTCATAAATGCCTCGCTGGTTATCTGACAATTATTGCTCCGATTGATGATTCAATTCGCGGTAAAGCCACGCCCGCGCCACACTCCAATCGCGCCTGACTTGCCGTTCTGAGAGATCAAGAACTTCGGCGATTTCAGCTTCTGTTAATCCGCCAAAAAAACGAAGCTCGACGATGCGGGCTTGCCGCGAGTCCAATTTTGAAAGTTCGGTCAGTGCATCATGCAGCTCGATAATCTCGGGATCCGATTGCTGCGGCTCGAAGGCTGCGCCTGCAAGCGAGACACGCAATAAATCTCCACCGTGTTTTCGATTATGCCGACGGCGCGCGTGGTCAACCAAGACGTTCCGCATAATGTTCGCTGCAATGCCAACAAAGTGCGCACGGTTTTGCCACGCAATGTTTTGCCAGTCAATCAACCGTACATAGGCTTCATTGACCAGTTCCGTTGCTTCTAATGAATTCCCTTGGTGTTCTTTGTAGATGAAATGTTGGGCGAGGCGATGCAACTCTGCTTCGATGAGCGGCGCAAGTTGAGCTAAGGCTGTTTTATCACCCTGCCCCCAGGCTTGCAGTAATTGAGTTATTTCGTGCGACGGTTTTTCTATCATCGTCTGCACCTCGTGCAATAAATTTATGACTGAATTTGTTTGCAATCTAACATCTACTTATGCAAGTTAAACCATATCCAAAAATAATCAAGCGTTGCGTCCGCTTTTTCCAACCTTTTACGCCTTATTTAAGTGAAGCCTAACAATCTGCAATAACGTTTCATAGGCAATCTAGTGCCGCCATCACGGAGGCATCTGACTGGATTTCCTTTGTCTTAATTGTGGGTTGCTCCATAAACCCTGAATGCCGGGGTAATGATATTCCGCCCATTAAGCTCCCAATTAGACGAGTTAATGAAGGAAGAATTTGTCCCACTATCAAGAGGATTTCACTAAGCAGCTAACCTAAAAGGAAAATTTATGACCACTAGAAAAATCATTTTGCTTTTGTCTCTCACCCTGTTCGTCGCTCTTACCGCGACCATCCTGCGCGCCCAATCTGACGAACCAACAGCCGGGTATGCGCAACAGGAATCTTCCAATGGACAGTGCGGCTTTTTATGTCGCCTCCGAGAGCAACAAGCACAGCGGCTGGAAGGTTCTTGGGAACTTACCGGCGACGCGGTTGTGCCGCCCGGCGTACCGCAGCCGCCGTCCTTTCACGCTTACGAGACTTTCACCCACGGCGGTGCGCTTATCGGCTCCGACCGCGCACGACCGGCCAGTAAACAACACGGAACGTGGGCGTATCTCGGAGGGAATAAATATGCCTGGACCTTCAAGGAAGACATTTTCGATGCCATGGGCAATTTTGACGGCGTTCTCACCATACGCTTCAGGGCCACACTCACCGGGAAAGATGAATTCGTCGGCGTTGCCAACAGCGAGCTACGTAATGCCAACGGTGATCTCATCCGCAACCGCTGCGCCACGGGAAAAGGCAGGCGCATCATGCTCGAACCGCTGTCGGAGCAGTGTCAGAGCATCACGCCGCCAAGGTAGCGGGCAGCCAGATGTATGCGTCGCTCCCTTAATCAGCCATCTCCGGGAGCGACGCAGGCCGTAATAATTTCTAGGGGGAACCATGAAACATAAACTCAGCTTGATAACTTTTATCCTCTGCCAATCAATTTTTTTCTATCTCGTAGAGACGACAGTAGCAGCACAAGTCCAAAACTTCCGCGCCGCGACGGCTTCGTCTTACATTGAGCGAGGCAACAAATGGTTTGCTAAAAACGAGTATGCGCAGGCCGAAGCCGATTACGATCTCGCCATCGCCAGTGATCCGCGCTGTGCCGATGCTTATTACAATCGCGGCACTACACGCCGCCAAATGGGAAAGCTGGCTGAGGCGCTGACCGATTTTGACCATGCCCTCCAGCTCAACCCACGTATCCTTGAGGCGTATATGAATCGCGGCGGGCTGCGGTATCGGCTAGGTGATTTCGATGGCACAATCAGCGACAACACCAAAGCCATCGAACTCAATCCGCAGCTTGCCGCGGCCTGGGCCAATCGCGGTCAGGCGCGGTGCGACAAAGGCAACCTGGAGGGTGCACTTGCCGACTTAGACCAAGCGCTCAAACTGGCCCCACACGTCGCGCAAAACTGGGGCAGGCGCGGCAGGACGCGGCTGCTCAAAGGCAATCTGACGGGAGCCATCAGCGACTACACTCGTGAGATCAAGCTTGATCCCGGTTCGGCTGTCGCCTACTGTGATCGCGGCGCGGCGCGGCAACAAACAGGCGACTTGGACGGAGCACTGGCTGATTACAATCAGGCGCTCAAACTCAACCCTGGTTTGGACACTAGCTGGTTTAATCGTGGACTGATTTGGAAAGCCAAAGAAACTCTGCGCCAAGCCGAGGCGGACTTTACGCAGGCCATTGAGTTGAATCCGCGCTTCCCTAGTGCTTACGCCCAACGCGGCCTCGTGCGATTGTCGCAAGGCCGCACAGCCGAGGCGCAAGCGGATTTCGACAATTGTCTGCAACTGGATAAGGATTTGAAAGAGTCGCTCGAACGGCTTATCGCCGAGGTAAAGCAGCAATTGACATGCCGCTCGTCTATTCGTTGACGAGCGGGGACAGCATCGTTGCGACGGGGTTATTCCTGACCAACACTAACGGGCAATGCATAGCCGCCAAATGGCTTGTGCACTTTTCCCCACTTTTTACGCTTTATTTAAGGGAAGGCCAATAGTAGGCAAACAATGTTTCGTGGGTCAGTCGTCACAGAGGGCACTAACTGGTTTCCTCTTTGTCTGAGTCAGCTATTGGTGACGGTATTACCGTGATGCCAGACGTGACGCCACACAACTCTTGATGAAAAGGATAATCAAATGAAAACTCTCGCAAATCTCTTCGTTGGACTGGTAGTAATCCCTCTGCACGTATACTTTCTGGTCCTTGAGATGTTTCTCTGGGACACGCCTTTTGGCAGGCAGAAGTTCCATCTTGAACCAGCGTTCGCCACTGCCTCAAAGTCTCTCGCGGCGAATCAAGGACTGTATAACGGCTTCCTGGCGGCGGGGCTTGTCTGGGGACTGATCCTTGGCCCCTCTGGAACCTCTATCAAGATATTCTTTTTGAGTTTTGTCGTCATCGCTGGCGTGTTTGGAGGTTTAAGGAAGCGAGAGATATTACTGTTTCAAGCCGTCCCTGGAGCTGTAGCGCTCGCCTTGTTGTTGCTGTCTTGAGGCTGCTTTGGAAAGACGTCGCGCCTATTTATTTATAGATGGGCGAATGCTGATTGCGTCGCAGTGGTCCTCGCATTTTATGGGGTCACGTCAAGCAGCAATTTTCACTGTAATCTTCTCGTAGTGTGTCCGCTTTTTACTACTTTTTTCGCTTTATTAAAGTGAAGCCTAATTTGAATGCAAATGTTCATTTTCATTCAGCAGTTATCAGGCAACAACCAAAAATTTTCTCCCCCAATAAATTTTGAAAAAGCAGTGATTTGCCCAGCTTCGAAAGCGTTTGCAATCACTGGTCGGGAGAAGTGTATGCGTCCTCAGCGAAAAATCATGTTCGGCCTTCTGGTAATCCTCAGTCTGGCGGCCACAATCCCAGCTCAATCGTCACGCGAAGCGACGGCTAATTCCTATCTTGAGCGAGGTCTCGCTTCGTTAGCCCAAGGGGAAAAGGCGCGTGCGCTCGCGGATTTTGAGTTGGCGATTGCGAGTGATCCTAAATTGGCAAAAGCCTGGTACACCCGCAGCATCATGCGTTACGACAGCGGAGATTTTGCGAGTGCGGTTGATGATCTGGATCAAGCAATCAAACTCGACCCGAAATATGTGATGGCTTATATCAAACGCGGCAATGCGTTGGTTTCGCTGGGACAAGTGGTCGAAGGTTTGGCGGATTATGAAACGGCGTTACGGCTTGATCCGAAATCGGTTATGGCGCGCAACAATCGCGGCTTGGCTAAATCCAATCTCGGCGATTTGGATGGTGCGCTGGCGGATTATGAAGCTGCGCTCAAACTGGAACCTGACAATGCTTTCATCCTGAATAATCGCGCGGGAATCCGGCATGACAAAAAAGATTATCAGGGCGCGTTAACCGATTATGACCGCGCCATCGCGCTGAATCCCAATTGGGCAGTCGCGTGGTGCAATCGCGGTGTGACGCGTCGGACATTGGGTGATTTAAAGGGAGCAGTTGTGGATTACGACCGCGCAATTGAACTCAAGCCAGATTTTGCCCTCGCCTACGCCAATCGCGCCAGAGCTAAAAAAGAACAAGGCCGTATGGCCGAAGCCGAAAAGGATTATGAGCAAGGCATGAAGCTGATTGCCAACGGCGGAGCTACGTCGGTTGGCTTGCTAAATTCAGTCGCAAATAAATCTGAAATTCCCAAATGAAAGGAGTGGTCGGTTCCCGACCTCAGCCAACGTTATGAAATACGCAACCAATTCCATCAGAAATATAACGGCAGTGTTGGCGCTGGCCTGTACATTGATTTCTGCGAATGCCCAAGGCTCCCGCGCCGAATCCGCGAATTCATATCTGGAACGCGGCAATTCGTGGTTAGTCAAAGGGGAAGTGGAGAGGGCAATTGCTGATTACGATCTGGCAATTGCCTTCAATCCGAATGCCGCGCAATTATATCGAAATCGTGGGCTGGCACGTCACCGCAATCGAGATTTGAGCGGTGCGCTGACCGACTTTGACCGTGCCATCCAATTGAATCCGCGTTTTATGGAAGCTTATGTCAATCGCGGCGCAGTGCGTTACGACCAGGATGATTGGGACGGGGCAATCAGCGACAATTCCAAAGCCATCGAACTTGATCCGCGAGAGGCTAGAGCTTGGTACAATCGCGGCATCGCACACTACAGCAAAAAGGAACTCACCGCAGCCGTAGCCGATTTTGACCAAGCCATCAAACTCAACGCGAAACTGGCCGAAGCATACGAGGCACGCGGCATCGTTCGTCATTTGCGAGATGATTTTGCGGGAGCACTGAGCGATTTCGAGAAAGCAATCAAGTTGAAGCCTGATTTCGCCCATGCCTACTTTGACCGAGGCTCAACGCGACACATCACCGGAGACCTTGACGCTGCACTGCGTGATTACGATCAGGCAATCAGACTTGATCCAATTAATGAAGATTCTTTTTTCAATCGCGCCAGAGCGTGGGAAACCAAAGGTGAGCTTGACCGCGCATTAGCTGATTATGACCGCGCGATTCAGATTAAACCGACTTATGCCTACGCGTATGGTCGCCGCGGTATTGTGAAATTACGACAAGGCAAAGATGCCGCCGCGCAACGGGATTTCGACGAATGCCTGAAGTTGAATCCGCAACTTAAAGCAGACGTCGAACAACTCATCAAACAGACAAAACAGCAGCTTGCGGCTAAGCCGTAAAAATTTTATTTCACCAATCATCCATTCAGGGCGGTTTCGGTCGGGCGTTCGGTTTTGGAAGTCTCCTTTCCGCGTTCAATCGGAGCCGCCCTGCCTAACCAAAAAGGAGACCTACAATGAAACGATTATTACTAATCGCATGTTCAATCATCATCAGCGTCGCTGCTCTGGCACAAAATCAGGACAAACCAGCCGCCGATACAACTGCACCCAAACATCGCATCGGCCTCGTCAATGAGTACAAGATTAAGCCGGGGATGATGACCGAGTTTCTGGCTTGGGCTAAGAAAGAAGCTTTGCCACTCTTTATCAAAGCCGGGATCAAAGAATCTTACTTTTTCACCAACGTCTATGGTGATCGCGACACTGTCGCAGTCTCAGAAATTCATGACAATTTCGCGGCAATAAAAGCTCGTAATGAGGCGTTTGCTAAGAACAACACTCCTGAAGCTTTAGCAGCACTCACGGCTGGAGGCAATCGCTATATCGAACACACGCGCACTTTCGTCGTTGAAGCGATGCCGGAGTTGAGCTGGGTCAATCCAAAACTGAAGAGCCTTCCGCCGTACTTCAGCCTGACCATTCAGCATGTTGCACCATTTCGTGGGCGGGATTATGAGGCGTTCATCAAGGACGACTGGTTGCCGCTGGTCAAGAAAGCCGACACTAATGGTCGGGTTGCGAATCGCATGCGATCCGGTGGAGACCCCAACCAATACTCCACCTTCGTGCCGTTGAATGATCTGACCGACCTTGATCAGCCCAGCAAGATTACACAGATGATCGGCGCGGAAAACGCTGCCAAAATCCAACAAAAACTGATGGGAATTGTGCTGCAGACAGAAACCCGCATCCTGCGCTTGCGCACCGACATCAGCATCTTGCCAGCGCAAAATTTGGCAGAAAAGAAATAGCGTAACTGGGAGCGCTCGCAGCCTGATACTGCTGGCGAACTTAATAGAAGTTAAGTTCTTTGTTATCAATATCTAAAGAATGGGACGCTGTTTTACGATTTCCCAACTTCCCCCGATCCCTGCTTTTCACCCAGTTTCGTAGCCGTCTTTGGGGGAATGTCGGTTAGGAGACCGCGAAATTTGGCATTTTGGGAACTGGACAAAATCCCCTAAAAAGCCAATCTGTTGAATATAAAGAACTTATTCTATAGAGAGTTCGCCAGCAGTATCAGCCTGCGGGCGAAGCCGTGGCGAGCAAATTCGCTGCGATGAAAATTGTGAAATGAGTAAGGCTTCGCCCGCAGGATGCGGGCGCTCCCAGTACTGAAAAGGAAATTCCAGTATGATGCGCTACGTGCCGGAACTGCGCATTCGCCGCGAATCGCAGAAAGCCTCGAAGTGACAACCCACTTTTTCAAGGAGAAAATATGAAGTCCCTACAATCAGCATTTTATTGCCTAGTCCTTTTGGTCGCACTTTTCTGCAATGCCTGCACTACGAACGGTGACACCGCTCCGGCAGCAGCAGCTGGCACCGATCAAGCCTCGACCCCGGCCCAGCGATTCTGGGTGACAGAAACACATGTCAAACCGGAAATGATGACCCAATTTCGAGAATTCGTGCAGAAGGAATCGCTACCAGCTTATCAGAAAGCGGGCTACAAACAGCAGAGTGTCTATACCACTGCGAGCCTTGGCGAATCGTTCGAATTTATCACCATCCGACCTATCGAAAGCCTGCAACAGTTCGACGAGCCGAGCTTCATCACCAAAGCGCTTGGCGAAGAAGGCGCTCGGAAATGGGCCGCCAAACGAGCGGCGATGATCGTCAGTGCGCATAGTTACATTATGCAAGCGCGACCTGAACTAAGCATCGCTCCGAACCCCAACGAAGTCCCCAAACTCGTATTTGTAGTACGTCAAAGCATTGCGCCCGGTCGCTCGACGGATTACGAAAACTACATCAAAAATGACGTGTTGCCTATTGTCAAAAAGACGAATCCCAAAGGCTTCCTGTTCAATAAAGTCACCAACGGCGGAGATACCGAAATGTATATCTCGGCGACTTTTCAGGATTCTTTTGCAGAGCAGGAAAAATGGAGCGCCGCACTGCTGAAAGAAGGTTATGGCAATGTCGTAGCCAAACGCGCAGGGCTGGTGATGCGCCGCGAATCGGCGGTTTATCGCTATGTCCCGGAACTGAGCCTACGACCACAAGTGGTAGCCGAGAACAAATAACCGTTGGTAACGGGATGTGATGTAATTATTTTCTAAATCCGGTAATTTTCACCACATCCCGATTGACCGTCCCGCGCGAAATTGCCAGGGACTTATCACGGCGTGACCAGGCATACGCGAAGATTCGGTCTCCACTGAAGCTGGTTAATTTATTGGAGGTGCCAGCGCTCAATGAATAACTGTATAAATTAGATGAGCCGTCGGTTTGGCTGAGATAGGTTAATGATTGTCCGTCAGGATGCCATCGGACGCTGGAAGCAGGGAAGGCCGGAATGTCTAAAAGTCTTTGCGGCGCGCCGCCATCAGTCGGAATTAAGGCATAACGACGCGGGGCTTTGGAGTCTTCCTGATAGAGACAAACTATGAATTTTCCATCCGGTGAAACGGCTGGATAATCGGACAATTTATCGCTCAGTGTTTTGGGCTGGTTTAATTCTGCGCCGTCAATTCCGGTACGCCAGATGACTCTTTTTCCATCTTTCTCGGAGGAATAAAAAACACTGTTGCTAGTTGGCGAACAATAGGGATTGAGGTCAAGATTTCCGGCTGAAAGTTTGGTCGCATTGCTGTCATTTAATCCGATTCGCCAGATTTGCGGAAGACCTGAACGAGCGGAATTAAACGCAATATATTGTCCATCAAACGAAACTGACGGGCGGGAGGCGTTATCATCCGCGTGATTAGTTAATTGCTTATTCTCTTTGGTTGCAGGATCAATGAGCCATAAATCTTTTTGGTTATTCGCCAGCGAGGTATAAACAATTTTATTGTCAGGCGTCCAATCCAACCCGTCATTGCCATTCTGGCTAATGGAGTTCGAAGTGATCTCCTGATTAATATTTTCATTCTGCCTGATGGTGTACAAATTCGCTCTGGTTTCGGATTGAACGGTAATCAGGTTCTGATTATTTTTATCCAGACTCAACGCCCGATAATCGTTCAAATCTGTGATGAGCTGATGTGATTGTCCTGATGGATAATCGAGTTGCCAAATCTGATTACTATTGATTTTGGAATTGGTATGACGGCCCAGAAAAATAATTCCATCACCATCCTGAAGCCACGCAACTTTAGCCGCCCACGACCATTTTTCATTGCCAATGTTGGTGACCGTTCCGCCATTTACGTCAATCGTAGCGATTCGAAAATGTAGACCTGGGTTTGTCGTGGCAATGGCAATGGCGATTGTTTTTCCATCCGGCGACCAGGAAGCTCCGTCAACGGAAAGGAATTCAGGAATCTTGTGCGATGACAAGACTCGCTCATTCGCTCCGTTCAAATCAGTAATTATCAGTGAGCTTTGACCGGGCTGAGGGAAATTTTCCCGCACAAATGCGATTTGGTTACCGTTGGGTGAAAAAGTGATCCCGCTGTCAACGCCAGAAAGTAACCGCTTACGTTCACCACCTGAAATTGGCATTTGGTATAAAGCGAATTCCGCTTCATTCTTTTCACGACGGGAAAAATAGATGTTTTTTCCGTCTGGCGAAAAAACGATGCCTCGATAACGAATTTCGTCAGACGGGAGCAGTTCTTTTTCAGTTGCAGTAGAAATCTGCTTAAAGCGCAGGCTCTGTTGACCGACATCGCCAAAAATTATCGCCAGAGAATCACCATCAGGAGAAATTGCCGCTTCCCAGACGTTACTGGTGTTGGTCAATCTGGTGATTCGCATGGGCTGATTCACCTCTGAAGGTTTTCCCCTATCTTTTGCCAGATAAAAAATTCCCGTCGTCAGGACTAATAATGGAGCTACCAGATAAATAAAAAATTTATTTTTGTTTCCAGGATGATTTATTGGTGCTGCGGTTGCTGCGATGGGGGGGGCAGGATGGTCTAAGACAGTAGCTTCTGTCGTAACTTCAGGTGGCGGGATAACCTTTTTAACTTCCGCTAGAAATCGGTAACCGCGTCGCGGGAGAGTCTCAATGTATTTTTGCTCTTGTGATTTTTCGCCCAGCGCTTTACGAATCGCGTGAACGTTCTGCATCAGATTATTTTCTTCAACTGCAGTGTCAGGCCAGACCAAATTCATCAATTCGTCCTTCTCAACGATGTGTCCTTGCCGTTCAATCAGGATGAGAAGGGTATCAAAAGCCTTAGGCGTAAGGGCAATTCGGTTACCATCACGAAATAATAAACGTTCTCCGCTATCAACCAGAAATTGACCAAATTGGTATAAGTCGCTGTT
>JAYTCQ010000397.1:0-30548 GCA_043736395.1 Blastocatellia bacterium
TGGATGCCTTGCAGTTCGCCGCTCGCATCAAACACATACGCAGCAATTTGTCGCCCTGCCTCGGTGATGCGTTCCGTTCCCATGATCGTAGTGATTTTAAATTCACGCGACCATTGCGAAACAGCCGTCATTACGCGTTCATGTTGCTCTCGGTCAAACGGCAGAACTGCAAAATCCAGACCGCGCAAACCGGGCAGCCACGCTTCAGGAAAGCACACAATCTCTGCGTCCTGCGCCGAAGCTTCAGACAGGAATTGCTTGATCTTATCCAGGCCTTAATCAAGGGTTGTAGCAATACGCGGTGTTGCTAACGCGATAATCATGGGTAGCCTCAGAAATACTAAAGGTAACTCAACCACCAATCTTTGCGCCGTCGTTTGATTTCTGCAAACCAACGACAGAGCGGGTACAGCAATAATAATCCAACGAACCAAAACAGATAGACAACCCAGAGCGAAAAGCCAAGATTGCCGGGATTCGGCGAGGGTTTATCAAACAATCCGGCAAATTGCCAGGCTATCGGTTGACCTGCCAAATAACCGACTAAAACGGCTAATCCATGCGCTGACATCCATTGTCCAATATAGAAAAATAACGGCACACGTCCATAGGTGATAAAGACCTGTGATAATGCGCCAGATTGAATTTTTTCGAACCAACGCAGTGCAGGAAATGCGAATCCAATTGTCAGTAAAAGATAAAGCAAGGAGGGTGGATATTTCGAAACATTGAGGAATGACATTAAAGTGAACCACCAATTTTTCTGCACACTCCAACGACTTGGATCGCCATAAATATTGATGGCGCGCAACAGTACAAATCCCACCAGCGAAACAGCTCCCAACTTGAGCAGCATTCGTTGCCGTCTTTCAGGTTCCCATTGATAGACGACGCCGAAACAATATCCCGCTGCCAAAACAGCAACCCAGGGAATAAGCGGATACAGCGCCAACACATAAACTTTTGGCGTCAGGTAAACCACCCCTTGTTGATGTAATAAAATCCAGACAGAACCCCAAAATCCCGGAAGCGGTTTGTCGGGAGCCGCCCAGGCATTTACCTGAATGCCATCAAGCAAATTATGAAGCGCGATTATGGCAATGCTGGCAACCGCAACAACTCGCAGCGGTAAATAAATCAGTCCTGCCAACACAATCATTGAAACGCCAATCGCCCAGATCACTTGCAAGGTCGCCAGCAGGTGATAGTCGAAATTGAACCAGATCAGCGTGCGAATCAGGGTGAATTCCAATAAGATTAACCAAAATCCGCGCTTGATGAGAAACGCTGATAAATCGGCCTTGCTCTTGCCACTTAGCGTTTGCAGATAGGAACTGGTGCCTGCGAGGAAGACAAAAATCGGCGCGCAAAAATGTGTAATCCAGCGAGTAAAGAAAAGAATGGTATTTGTCTTGGTCAGATCTGTCGGATCGAAGTCTAATGCATCCCGATGAAAAAAATCACGCGTATGATCCAGCAGCATAATAACCATCACGATGCCGCGTAGCAGGTCTACGGAATTGAGACGCCGGGTTTTGTTTTGAGCAGTATTCATAGGCTTTTTAGGGCTTTTCGGCGCGAATCATTTCTTCGACTACGCTTTGTTCGATTGGTTCAGTTAGCAAGCGTAGCACGCCCCAATGCTGCTTATCCAACAGATGTGCGACGAGTAAATTGAAACGCAAATAAAGACCGGATTCGGCATAATCCATCTTTGGATCATTGGCTAAAAAAAGTTGTTTCACTTCTTCGTAATTGAAGGTGGCACCTTTGCCGACATAATCGGCGTAGCCTTCGCGCTTCCATTGCGGCAAGCGATGATAAGCAATTGCGCCAATCGCCTGACCAGTTAAGCTGTGCGTAATTTCGTGGGCGATGAAATAATCCAAGGAGCGATCCGCCGCTACACGATTGCCGTTTGGCCCGATCAGACAATTTTCTTCAATGATTGAATCACGCAAAAAAATATTGGTTGTGAACGGATAATAATTGACGCCGCCTACGCCGTAAGAATACGTGAAAAAAATGCGTTGCCGCCAATGCGCATTGCAGATAAAAATCTGATGATTTTGCTGAGAAGAATAAAGCGGAGAAATCGCAAGTTTGGCTTCGGTCAATTCCAGTACGTGTTGCCCTGCTGCGGGCGTGAATGGTTGATCGGAATAGAGGGAGAGATTTTTTGCGTTAACCGGAGTCTGAAAAAAAGCGTGTGGAACGCAGAGTAAACAAATAATCACCGCGATAAATCCGAAGATTACTGCGACGAATTTTAGCAGAGATTTCTTTTGGAATTTCATTAGAAATACTTGTACTCCACGCCTCTTACATTTAGCCGCATAGAGTCAGGCTCATTCGGCGAAATTGCCAAGCTTCCAAAAGGGCGTCATGCTCTCGCGCGCATTCATCGCGTGGGTTGGTCGGGACGCCAAAACGGTTCTGTTGCCGCCACAAATTCAATCGGAACGTCTTTGACAAATCCTTTCAGCCATTCGGCGCAATACTTCATCCCGGCCTGTTCTGACACGACGTGACCCAGCACAATCAGCGCTTTTTTTTGTCCGGCAGCAATGGCATCCTGCACGTATTCGACTAACTCCCATTCGTGCGTTTCGCCAATGACCAGCACATCCACTTCCGGTTTTGAGAGAAAAGGAATTCCCGGCATCAGACTGCAATTGCCCCAGCTGGCAATCACGCGCTTGACCGATAAATCAGGATTGCCGACCACGCGCATCGTACGAATTTTCAGTTTCGTTTGCATCTCTTTTGCCAGTTTGGAAAGCGGGACGTTCGGAAATGAAAACATGCGAAAATTTTGTGGATCGTTATTTTTCTCCCATCCGAGTTCTCGAATCATTCCTGAAGCAATGCCATCCATTGGCTTGTTTCCGTGCCAATGATCGTGGAAGTGAAACACGACCATATTATTTTTTTTGAGAAAATCCAGCTTGTGCAGATACGTCGGGTCTTGCTGAATTTGGTCAACACGATCCTGATGCGAAAAGAACGTGGATTCATGTGTGATGACCATATTCTTTCCCGCCGCCGCAGCACGCTGCACGACATCGAGTGTCGCCATCATCGTAGTTGCGATTCCTTTGACGGGAGTCTCCGCAGTACCCGCAATGATGTTATCTACGGTCTGCGCACGCCACGGAATTCCGACTTGCGCTTTGATACGTTCGATCACTTGTCCGGCAGTGAGCGGCACAGCTTGCGCATGCGCAAGCTGTGCCGCTGCCAGTCCCATTGAACCAAGCAGAAACGTGCGGCGTGAGGCGGTGAAATCGTTCGTCATTAAGGCTCCCTTTAGCGAAATAGTTTCTGTGCGTACGCATTCAAATAAAGACGCCAGTTGATCCACGTATGCGCGCCGCTGGTGATGTTCATTTCATGTTTGATGTTGTGCTTCTTCAAAATCTCATCCATGTTTTTTGAACCGGCAAACGCCAGCGTATCTTTCTCGCCGCAACTCAGTGAGAAAAGCTTGAGCTGCTTGTTGACCTTGTCGGCGCTGCTCAAAAAACTTTCACTGCGCTTGAGAAAATCTGCGCTGACTTGCGGATTAACGCCCGAACTCCAAACCGCGACGTAGGAAAACGCATCGGGATTTGTTGTGACAATCCGCGTAGTTTGTCCGCCGCCCATTGAAAGTCCGGCAATGGCGCGATTAGCACTGCCAGTCGTAACGCGATATGTTTTCTCAACAAAAGGCACAATATCTTTCAGCAATTCGCTGGCGAATCTATCTTGAAAGGCGAGTTGCGCGACGGGGTCTTGCGGAATGCCTGGGATGACGGGCGGACGCGGCAAACTGCCGTTAGGCATCACAATCAGCATTGGCTTCGCTTTTCCTGCGGCAATCAAATTGTCGAGAATGAAGCCAGAGCGTCCAATCGTACTCCAACCCGAATCTTCATCGCCGCCGCCGTGCAGCAAATAAAAGACGGGATATTTCGTACTGCTCGTGTCATAGCCGGGAGGGAAATAAATGTGCAAACGGCGGTCTTCGTTCATCGTGGTGGACTTGTACCAAACCTTGCGAATCTCACCGTGCGGGACGGCTTTGACATCCTGGTACGCGGCAGCTTCACCGGGCACAAAAACCATATTGTCAACGCTGGCGGTGCCCTGTTTGATCATCGCGTTTTTCGGATCAAGCGTACGCACGCCGTCAACCGTCAGCGAATAGCTGTAGAAATCCGCTGGCAACGGCCCGACTGTGATTGACCACACGCCGTTGTCGTCTTTGGTCAGATTTCCACCTGTGCCTAAGCCTTGCGAAATCCAATCGCCGCCGAGCGTGACTTCGCTGGCCTTGGGCGCGTAGATATGAAAGACGACACGCCCATCGGACAACACCTCCGGCGACTTCAGCGTGTCATTCGGCGTGGGCCGATTGGGCGGAGTTTGTGCTCCTGAAAAGGTAGCTGCCAGCAATACCCAACTAATTGCAGCAAAGAAAATATTTCGCTTTAACATATAGGGAGTCCTCGATTTCAAATCTTAAATTGGGCGTATGCCCCGGTTTAGTTCCCGCTAAAAAGTAGCGGTACGAATTCACTCAAATTTCAATCCTGTGGAAGGTGTGTGTTCGTTTCTTCAGTAGGAGATGAATCTCACCACGGCTCGTCATAAGGCAATGCATCAACATCGGCATCCACATAATCGGGCGCCGGGTCTTGCTGAAACCGAACTGCCGCAATCGTTGGCCTACCTTCTACTCACGCCTTGCATACTCTGTGCATGCCGTCCATGACTCTGCCGTTTGACGAAAGAATAATCGGATATGCCAAATCTGTTTCCAGAATTAATTTGGCGTGCATGGCAATTTCCCGGCAAACAGGTTTTGTTATTTCATCAAACCAAAACGATTCGTCCAGCTCGGCAATTTCTGTCAGCGCAATTTGTTGCACTGGAAAATTTCTACTGAGTTCGATCAGCCGATGAACATCCCAGATTAACCGGTGTCCTTCGATGTACTGAGAGTGATACTGTCGCCGCATAATCACTTCATATCGGTATTGCTAACGAACGCGATCTTCTTGCTGTCAGGTGACCACGAAGGAACATTGATTGTGCCTTGTCCGCCGTAAAGATATGCAATCACTTTGGGCTTTCCGCTGCCAATCGGCATCAGGCGCAAGTAAACATGTTTGTAGAACGGGTGCGCGCCCGGCTCAATATCTTTCGGGAATGAAATGATGACGATCCATTTGCCATCGGGCGAAATGTGTGGAAACCAGTTGTTGAATTCGTCGTTCGTGATTTGTGTTTGCTCGCTGCCGTCCGGCTTCATCCGCCAGATTTGCATCAGTCCGGTGCGAAACGAATTGAAATAAATGTAATTGCCATCGGGTGTAAATTCAGGCCCATCGTCTACGCCTTTGGTTGTCGTCATCTGAATTTCTTCGCCGCCTGCTGAAGAGATTTTGAAGACATCGAATTCGTCGCCGCGCTTGCCAGCAAACACCAACCATTTTTTGTCGGGCGACCAGCCATGCAAATACGACGAGCCTTTGCGCGTAATTTTGACAGGCTTGCCGCCGCTCAGTGGCAACGTATAAATCATCGAAACGTTGCCGTCTTCTGCACTCGTACTGCTGATGCCGAGTTGCTTGCCATCGAACGTCAGCACATGATCGTTGTTGTTGCGTTTGACTTCGCCCGTATCAAATAACGTCGGCGTGTTCGTCGCCAGATCAAAGCGATAGAGCAAACCGTTGTGATTGTAAATTAAGTATTTTCCATCGCGCGTCCAGTTGGGAGCCTGGAACGAATCTTTGACGCGGTACAAAACTTTGCGCGTGTTCGTCGCCAAATCCATGACTTCTAAATTGCTGCCGATGTATTCGCGATACGGCACAAAATTGTCGCGCACAGGCACAGTGATTTCTACATCACGAAACACGGCAGTTTCGGTGACAGCGTTGTTGTGCGAGCAAACATAAAGCCCGACATAGACTTCATCGCCGAGCGGCACATCAGAAATTTCTTTCGTGATAAACGTCTCGCCGAATTTGGCGACGGACATAATGTATTTGTTGTCGTGGCGTTCAAGTTGTACGACATCAAAGTTTTTTTCGGTGAAATCTACACGCTCTGTGATCGCAGATTTGGTACGGCGAAACTGCAACGAAGTCAGTCCGTCGCCGTGCAAACTAGCGTTGACGTGCGGCCCATCGGTGTCGAGATTCGGGCGAATGATCCAACCGATTTTGCGATGCGGGTCAGTGCCTTTGCCGAGGAATTCTGTCCGAGCGCGCAGAATAAAATTTCCTTTCACCCGCTTCCACGCGTAATGAAATTCATCTTTTTTATCCCACATGTTCGTGCCGGAGGCTTTGATTGTGTACGTCAATTTTTCAGCATCGTACACAACCGAACCCGGCGTAGCGACTGCGCCGATGTCTTCGTGATGTTCGAATTGTCCGACAGGTTTTTGTTGTGCAAACGTGGCATTGGCCGCGACCAAAGTTGAGAAAATAGCTGCCACAAATAATTTAAGAAACATGAAATCGCCTTTGTATAAATTCTTAGGTTGAAGAACGGGAGAAAACTGGCAGGAAAAAAGGGGGCAGGAAAAAAAGAATCATTATAAGATTTTAAAAATGCTCTATTAGCGAACGAGGAAGTGGCTCATTACTGAGTTGCAAAATCATTCTTTTTTCCTGCCCTCCTTTTTCCTGCCAGTTTTTGCACTAATAAGCCTTCCTGTTTATTTCGAATGCATCTGCATAAATTGTAAAAATAAATTGAAATCCGAAGGAATTGTCCCGTGTCCGCCCGCGTGCATCACATACCCAAGTGTATGAAAAATTGTTTGTCCGGCGGCTGGCATTTCTTCCGTGTCGAGCGCTTGTTTGCCGAGTAATTTGAAAACAGGCGCGGCGGCTACGGCTGATAAAAATTCGCCTTTCGGGTCAGACCAAAAATCTTTGTCTCCGGTTTGCAACAGCACAGGACGCGGCGCAATCAACGACACTAACAAATTTCCATCCACCGGAAATTCATTCACGCGGTCGCCATACTTGCCATAATTTGCAGCAAACTGATAGGCGTAGCGCGTAGGCGCAGTCAGGTGCTTAATCGTTTCGCCGTAATTGCGACGGCTGAGAGCGGCTCCGCCCTCGCCGGAACAACTGGCAATCACCATCGCAAAACGCGGATCATTCGCGCCTGCCCACATCACGGTTTTGCCGAGGCGCGACACACCAAACAGCGCGACACGTTTCGCGTCAATTGATTTGTCCGTTTCAAAATAATCCAGCGCACGACTCGCGCCCCACGCCCACGCAGAAATTGTTCCCCATTCATTTGGCGCAGGTTCCGTTTGCCCAGGTTTGAGATAAAGCGAACGCACGCCGTGCTGAATTCCACCAGGAAAATCAGGGTCAATATCGACGTAATAAACCGTCGCTACGCCGTAGCCTTGTTCGATGAAGGGCAAAACTTTCAAGCTGCCGAAGCGCCTATCTTTTGGCGCAGACACACGTTTTTTATCGCGGTTCCAAATTTCACCTTGCTTGATGCCGGGATCGTCTACGGCATTGGAATTGGCGGTGAAGCTAAGCTGAAAAAATAGTGGTACAGGCATCGTGGAATTCGCAGGCAAATAAATCAGCAAATCCATTTTCGGCCCGTTTTTATTGGGCGAAAAATACACCGTCACTTGTTTGCGCACCGCTTTGCCGTCGAAAACAGGAGTGCCTTTATCAAAAATATCAAAGCTCATTCCGGCGGGACGTCCGGGGCTGCGTCCAAACTGATTTGCTTCGTATAAACGGATGATTTCAGGACGCCGTTTTTGGTTCCATGTTTTGGCATCGCGCACAGGTTTTCCATTTAACAAGAGCAACGGATTGGGCAACGTATACGCCGCAATTTTCGCTTCATCGTAGTTGACGGGAATGCCCGCGACTTCGGCGGGAGGCGCGGTTTGTGTTTGAGCAGATGCAACGCAAGCCGCTAGGAGAAAAACAGAAATTAAGGTGGTGAATGCACCACAGGTTTTGAATAACATAACGCCTCTCAAGTTGGTTTCGTCGCTTGTGTTACACCTGCCGCTGCAAGCGCAGACGCCAGTGCCGTTGCCAATTCTGCATTTGCCACTACGAGCAAGGGATCGGGCAAGACATCGGAATGCAATAAAAGAACCGTTGCTCCGGCGGCTTCAGCGATAGCCGCCGCTGCCGTAATATCCCATTGACCAAGCCCGCACTCATAAAAGGCATCAAGCCTTCCTGCCGCCACCCCACAAATGTCTAGCGAAGGGCAGCCGCTGCGCCGAATATCGCGCACACGCGGCAATATTTCGCGCAGCAAATCCGCTTGTAAACGCCGCACGTCAGCGATGGGTAAAAAGCCTGTTCCGACCAGGGCATGCAGAAGCTCGCTTTCCTTACGCACGGTAAGCGGCTCTCCATTACAAGTTGCTCCGTATCCGACTACACCGGAATAGACGCGATGGCTGAAAGTATCATGCACCACGCCAATGGTTCGGCAACCATCAATCTCAACGCCGACCGCTACTGAATGCGCCGGATAGCGATGCACAAAGTTTGTTGTTCCATCCAACGGATCAAGGAACCAACGCACGCGAGTGGTGCCAGAAAAATGAGTCCCTTCCTCGCCAATGATCTCATCATTAGGACGCGCCAAACGAATTACCGCAACAAGTTTCTGCTCTGCCTCGCAGTCAATTTCAGTAACCAGATCAGCAGCCGAAGCCTTTGTTTGCAATTGAAAATCACCCTTTTCGATGGCGTCCTGATGGACCGCCGCCGCTAAACTCGCGGCGTGCTTTGCCAGTTCAAGTAACCCGAACAACTCTTCACCCATCGAATTTCCTTCCGCTTCAACCACGCATTTTCTTATACGTCGCCAAACATTTTTCGGCGGTTTCAAACGCAGTGAAGCGGCTGCCTTCTTGTTCGAGCAAATAATTTTCTACGCCACCGGATTTTTCGGCAGCGGCAAAAATTTTCTGCCACGGCGAATCGCCTTCGCCAAACAGCACGCGGTAGCCTTTGTCCGCTTTGCCTTCGGTTCCTGTCCAATCTTTCAGATGCAGCGAACGGATGCGGCCTGGATTCGCATTGATCCACGCAACAGGATCGTAACCCGCTTCGACGCAAGTGCCCACGTCCAGTTGCAAAGTCACATCTTTCGGCGTGTTCGCGGCGAGAATTTCCATCGGGCGTTTGCCGTCAATGGCTTTGAATTCTAACTGGTGATTGTGGAAGCCGGCACGCATGCCGAGCGGTTTTAATTTTGCTGAAGCCATTGAAAGTTTTTCAGCTACGCCTTTCCACCCGTCAACGCCTTCGACGCGTCCAGCACTCGCCATCACGAGCGTTTTGGAGCCGATGATTTGATTCAGGTCAATCGCTTTTTGTAAGCCTTCCGGCGTGAAAACATTTGCGCTGTTATGTGTGGACGGACATTTAATTTTCAGTTCGTCCATCAGCTTGCGCACTTCTTTAGCGTACTCTGGCGTCCATTGATAATAGGGCGAGAAAAATTCTACGGTTTCATAACCCAGCTTAGCGATGGCGCGGACTGTGCCCATCAAATCTTTTTGCAATTCATTGCGCACCGAAAAAAGTTCGATGCCAATGGGGATGCGTTTTTTTACAACGGGTAAAGCAAGCGCGATTGAGGCGGATGCGGAGAGTGAGAGAAATGAGCGACGGGAAAGAGCAGTGGTTGATGTCATTTGATTCCTTAGTTGTAATTCGGCAGTAGGGGCAGAAGCCCGACTGTTAAGGAGGGCGTAAACAGGTGACCCTCCTTAACAGTCGGGCTTCTGCCTCGTACTCCATGCTTTATTTCATTCGTTTATGGCAATACGAACAACCTGTTCGTGCGCCATTTTCTTCGTGACACTTAATGCAATTCGGCATGTTAATGTTTACGGCAAGATACATCTGTTCGAACTCAGTGACGTTGCCGTGACACGTAATGCACGCGCCGCCAGCATCCAAATGGGAACGATGATTGAAGCGCACGTACGAGGGAACCTGATACACGCGCCGCCAACCAATTTCACGATTTTCTTTAGCAAATACGGCTATTTTTTGAATTTCAGGACTTTCTATTTTGATGTCGGAATGACATTGCATACACATCGCAGCAGTCGGCAATCCCATCTTTGCGCCCGCGTCAGAATTTTTGTGACACGTAGCGCATTTCAATTTTTGTTCGCCCGCGTGCAACTTGTGACTGAACGGAATTAGTTGTTCCGGCCCTGGCAATTTTTCTTTTTGCGCGAGTACTGCAATCACACAGATCAAAATTACCAAACTGATCCGAATCCATCTCACAAATTTCCCTTACGCTTTTGCTCCACAATATATTCCGAAGCCCGCATCGAAAGCGAAAGAATTGTCATCGTTGGATTTTGCGAGCCGCCGGTGACAAAGCTGCTGCCGTCAACAACAAATAAATTTTTGATGTCGTGGCTTTGATTCCATTTGTTCAGCACAGATTTTTTTGGATCGTCGCCCATCCTGCAAGTTCCGACTTCGTGAATGCTGTAACCGGGCGGGTGCATTTTTTCGTTGCCGTTCAAGACTTCAAACCCGGCTTCGTGACAAACTTCGCTGATCGTGTTGACGGCGTCTTTCGCCATATTGAATTCGTTATCGGTGTATTTGCACTGAATATTTAAAACCGGAATGCCCCACGCGTCTACGACTTTGGGTTCAATGCTGACGTGATTTTCAAAGCGCGGTAACACTTCGCCCATGATCGTAGTGCCGATGCATGCGCCGCGGTGACTGGCGAGTTCTTTATCTAATTCCGCTCCCCACAACGGAAAATATTTTGCATCCGCCGATGCGCCTGGATAAAGGTCGGACGCATAGCCGCGCAGGAAATTTTTCTCTTTCGTTTTGATATTTCGGAAGCGCGGAATGTAACCCGAACCACCCATCAATCCTTTCGGAGCCTTGCCGTCTTTCGCTTCCGGCACAACCGCGATGACGCCGTTGGAGATGTAAAATTGATCGTGCAAATAATGTCCCAGCACGCCACTGGAATTGGCGATTTTGGAATTGAGCAGCAATCGCGTACTTTCCAAACAAGCTGCGCCAACGACCACGACTTTGGCTTTGGCGTGCATTTCGCGTTTGGATTGACGGTCAACAAAATTGACGCCGTTCACGAGTCCGGTGTTTTTATCCGTAGTGATTTCGCGCGCAATTGCATTTGAAACAATTGTCAATTTGCCTGTTGCCATTGCGTCCGGCAACAATAAATTCCACGAACTGGCAAGCTGTCCGTTGCCTTGTGAACGACGAATTTTTGTCAGCGTCATCCCGCGTGATTTTCCGGCAGCAGCAAAACGCAGAGCCGCGCCAGAATCCGGCGAAGTGTCATCTTCGAACAATCCATCAGGCAATTGCGCTAAGCCTTCTTTGCGACCCATCACGCGAAAAATCGGGTCTACGCGGTCATAAAATGGTTTCAGTTCAGCGTAGCTGATCGGCCAATTTTCACCGAAGCCATCGTGATCTTTGCCTTTGAATTCAAAGTCGCTGAGGCGATAGGACATGCGTGCCCAGAAATTCGATTTGCCGCCCATCATCCGCACGCGCACCCAGTTGTAAGGACTTTTCGGATCGTGCGTGTAGGGTACTTGCTGTTCGTCTACCCATTGGTTCGCGTTGAATTCGCTGGCTTGAACAACGTGCGGGAGCTTGCCCGGTTTGCCGAAGCCGCGATAGGGCAATTCGTAGGCAGCTTTGGGACCGCGCTGCCGCGTGAAATCTACTTGCGGGCCAGCTTCGAGCAGCAAGCAATTGATGCCAAGTTTGGTGAGTGTGTAAGCCGCCATGCCGCCCGATGCGCCAGAGCCAACGATGAGTACGTCGTATTCTTTGTTTGCCATAAGAGTTTGTAGTCCCGCCTTTAGGCGGAAAAGCTTGCCGTGATGTCAATTTCGCCTGAAAGTGGAGCTACGAGCAATTCGGTTGCAGTACCGTTTTGAGGCGGAAAAGCTAGTCGTGAAATTCATTCCGCCTGAAGGCGGGGCTACGAACATTAATCAATCGGATACCAATATTGTCCAACGCCAGTGCGCCGTCCGCCCGTTGTGTTCCATTCGCGTGAATTCATTGTTGCTGTGCGTACGTCCGCTTTTGCTTCGCGCAGGAAGCGTGCGAGCGGTTCTGTCGGCGGGTTATATGTCCACGCGATACGCAACGGTGCGAGCAATGTATTCGCTTGCGTATCATCTACATCGGCAAAATTCTTTTTGAATTGCTTCATCGCCTGCGCATTCAAAATGTCCAGGCCAGCGCGATAAATTTGCTGTCGTTCGGCGGGCGATTGTCCGATTAAAAAATCAAGAAATTCTGGAGCTTCCGCTTCGAGCGCACCGGGATTGTTACCCCGCGCAGGCATCAGAATTGCGCTAAGTTTACGCAGTGCAGAAAACTGTAATGCGGTTAAAAATTTGGGAGTGTAGGCGGCTGCCACATCCGACACTGACGTTTCCAGGCGCGGAATATCAGGAGCCGGACGCCCTTGCGGGTTGCCGGGTTGTTGCGCCTGCGCGGACGTCACTGGAACCGCTAAGGCAGGTGCTGCCGCCATCGTTTGGATAAATTTTCTTCGTTTCATTCTTTGTCCTCAGATTTAGATTTATTGCCTCAACGAGGCAGAATTTTTTCTGCCGCTTCTTGCGAAGACAGCACCGGATACACTTCAAAATCAACTAGGTCTTGCCAATTCGCCATCCACTGATCGAGCAAGTTACGATCATCGGTTTCCATCAATTGAAAGCAGCGTTGCAATTCAGCATCCACCCAACTCGACAAATAGGTCAATCCTTCTGGTGCAAGTCGCCCTTGCGTCCGAAATCGTTGATAGACAGGCGAGGCATCACGATTTTTGAAATGTTCTACGATCATGTACAACATAACTGAATTGCTTACTGCGACAAAACTGCCTGCAACATCGCTCGCGCATATCCCACATTATAAATCTCGCCCGCGAAGCCGCCGCCACCCACTTTGGCATAGCCGCCTTGAATCCCGTTCGTGCGCTGGCGGTCAAGGTCGATCGCGCGTGGATGTTCGGGATAAAGGCCACGCGTATATTTCAGCTTCACCAGTTCCTGCATCACCGCGAACATATTGACCTGGCCTTCATCAAGGAAAACTTCGGTGTATTTTTCACGCGGCTTGCGCACAATCACGTTGCGAAAATGGACGTGGTTGATGCAATCGCGGGTGCCGAAATATTTGGCTACGGCGATCGGGTCTTCGCCAAGTTCGCGCGTCACGCCGCAATCGAATGTGATGCCGTTGTGCGGACTCTTGACGATGTCTACAAATCGCTTCCAACCCGCCAGCGTAGACATAATTTGTTCTGAACCACGACTAATTGGCGCGGGCGGATCATTCGGATGTTGCGCCATGCGTACGCCCGATTCGACGGCGACGGGGATGACCGCTTTCAAAAAGTAGGTGATGTTGCTCCACATTTCTTCGAGGTTGTGCGCGCCTTCTTCTGGCAACGGCGGCAGGTCTTTGACGCGGTCGTGATCAAAGGCCGTCATTCCTGCGCCTGCGCGACCAAGTTCTTCGTAATAGCCTTCAATGATGCGGTGCGCGTAAAAATTATATTCGATGACGGGCAATCCAACTTTGCCCGCCGCGCGAATGGATTGGCGAACTTTCTCAATCTCTTCGTCGCGTCCGGGTCGGTTATAAATCGTGTTAGGAAAGCCGGAAATCATCAGGTTGATAAGTGTAAGCCCCTGCGCCTTGAACTGATTGATTCGGGCGCGCAGGACATCTTCAGTCCATGGAATCGGCGGCCCGCCCGTTAATACATAATTCACGCCAATTTGTTTGATCTGCCGCATCCCGGCTTCGTCAATGGCGGTGGGGACACCGAGACAGATTTTCGGCGCGCCTGATTCATCCGGCGGCCACGATGTTATTTTTTGCGCGACAGTTCGCGTGGATGGTACAAGTGCCGCCGCGCCAACTGCCTTCATCATTTGTCTGCGAGTAGTTTTCATAGGGACTCTCTTGTTATGCAGCCTCTTCGCCGCGTTAGCGGTGGCTGACTTTAGCCGTGGGTGAAACCCACGGTGGTTCGAGCGTAAATCCCGCATCACGTTAGTGACGCCTGAATTCAGCCGTCGCTGACGCGACGTGAGAAACTGTTATTATCTCCCGTGGGTTGAAACCGCACGGCTAAATTCAGCCGCCGCGATGCGGCGAAGAAACGATGCCGATACTTACCTTAGCTCACTCGGCAATTGCCACAATTCATCAAACAATCCCGCCAAAATTACATCGGGAATTTCCGAACCATCTTTCGCCTTCACAATCGCAAAATCGCCGAGTCGCGGCAGGCTGTAATCGCCGTTATATTCGCGCTCATCAATCGTCAGGCCGGAATTCAGCACGACATAACGCGACGGATTGAGCGGATTCGGATACGCGAGAATCGGCAAATGTTCCGCCGCCGCAAAATTTTGACGCCCTAACGTAACAGTTTCTTTTGTCCATTGAATCGGCAGCTTGCCATTCAGCTTAGCGATTAATTGGTTGCTGCCGGGATCGCCAAACAAGACGATATTGTATTTGGCAATGTCCGCTGCCGTCACATCCTTGTCGTCTTTGATGCGCGGATGGGCGCGGTAATTGCGGGCGTAAATGCGATCAAAGCGTTCGAGGATGCGCAGCGATTGTTGATGCACCGCCGTATTCCACGGCATTCCCGTTGGGCGAACCAATAAATATGGATCAAGCAACGCATCATCAATCGGGCCTTGCAGGGCGTGTGTTTTGTGCAGCCCCGCCCATTTGCCTGAAGCCACGCGCCACGCGGAACCAACTTTTTCCAGCGTGATCGCGGGCGCAGCTTTGACCTTTAAATCTTGTCCGTCAATGCGAATCTGCGCGGCATTATTAGTTTCGCGCAAAGTCAGCCGCGCGATATTTTTCGTCGTGATTTGATATTGCTTGCCGTTGCGCTGCGCGTCAATCTCCGCACGTTCGTAATGCTTCTCTAATGCCTCAAACGAAACCCAGTACGATTTGTTGTAGCGCGTTGTGTACGTCAAAAAACGAATATGATCCGGCGAAGTCTGGCCTTTGTCGCCCCATTCTTTCAAGAATTCATCCAGCCGTTTGCGTACGGGCGGGCTGACGCTGTGGCCTGTTTTTTCTGAGATCAAAAATATAGCGGGCGTGCCTTTCGCTACCATTGAATGTGTCTCGCCTTCGAAAGGGAAGCCTTCTTTCGCCAACTGCTCACGCACGCGGATGGACGATTCCAATTGGCCGCGTGTAACCGTTCCCGGCGGTGGTGGCGGAATCGAAGCGACTTGCGTATCGCTGTCGCCATCGTGTCCGGCGATGGGAATATTGAAAGCGTTGAGCGCCCACTCCGGCGTGTTTTCCCAGATGCGCAGCACCTTTTCCTGATGCGGCGGAAAGCCTGTCATTGTATAACGACGCGGCCATGTGCCTGCGCCAATTTCTGCCGCGACCCAGCGATCAGGATATTGCAACGCCAAGTGCCAGGCCGCCGCGCCACCTAATGAAAAGCCACGCAACACAATCCGACTCGAATCAATTTTGTAGCGACGTTGCACAGCGGCGATGGCTTCAAAGACATCCACTTCGCCTGCCCAATGATTCGCGTTGTTGCCGCGCCCGTACACATCCAACGTAATCTGCCCGACATCGGCGGAGTTCATCGGATTGTTCGGATTCGTAGGCGGCTGCGAAAAGCCATAAAGAAAACTCGATTCCGTCAGTCGCCCATTGCGTCCGTGCAACCAGACATACAAGCGCACAGGCTTCGTGCCGTCATACGAAGCAGGTACGTTCAAGCCGAATGGTTGCACTGAACCATCAAGCGGTGAATAGAAACCGCGCCCGCTGCGCCCCTTTTGCGAAGCCCACTCAGATTTCCCAGCCTGCAATTGTTTGGCACGTTCGATGCCTTGATCCAATACTGTCAAAGTATTCTTGATGTCGTCTTGCACAAAAAAGCCGCCGGGAAATTCGAGCAGCCAATGTCCCGCCTTCGCGTAGATTTCGACATCCGCCAGCAAATCTTCGTTCACGCGTTTGGCTTTTAGCGTAAGCACGATCTTATCAATTTCATCTACCTTCGTTTGCAGCAGCCGCTTTTCATCATCGGTTGGTGTGACACTAGGCTGTTGCGGCGGACGCGGTGGTGTTGGCGGAGCTTGCTGTGCTACTACCAACGGCAACAGCGAACTAAGGAAAATTATTAGGGCAAACAAACGTTTCATAAATAAGATTTACGGTTCACAGAAGCGATGTAAGCATCGAACAAAACATCGCGCGGGGTTTCATCAAAGATGGTTGACAGCCTGCTGTGGCACCAATCGCGTATTTCCAATTCGGGCGTGCCGAGCGAAATTGCTAACTCCACCCTGGTTTCGCTCAGCACATACTGTAGGTAACTGTTGAGCGTCATTGGCACCGCGACTTCAAGTATTTCATACGCGTGAAGCTCTAAGCCATAGCGGTTGTAATTCAACGTTTCGACATCAAGCGCGTAGCCGGATGGCGCAGGGTAACGTTTTTTGAATGTGGCGTACCAACCTTCTAAACGAGGATCATTTGCCAATCTTCGACCTTCAGAAAAATCGTAAATTACCAACATACCGTTAGGCGTCAGCACTCGAACCGCTTCAGGAAAAAATTGATCCAGGTCGGCATAATTCAAGGCGCCTGCTGCTGTCATCAATTCAAACGAATGATCCGCGAATGGCAACTGCTCGGCTTTCGCTACCACAAACTGCGCCGTAGTTGTGACAGCTTCACGGTGCGCCAGCATTTCGATCATTGGCTCAATGCCAATCACTTCGTTCGCCACCGATTCCAACGCTGCGGTTGAAAGCCCCGCGCCGCAACCAATGTCGAGCGCACGATTCAGCTTTGTCGTGAGCGCCAGCTTTTCGCGCAACCTGTCAATAATGCGGGAATGCACAGGCGGACGATGATGAGCATAGCCATACGCCAGCCGTGAACTTTTATAAAATTCTGTGGAGGCAGCCATACTTCCTGTCGCTACCGACTAAACACTTCAAGATTTATTTTGTTCTCGCCGCCGCTTTTGATTTCGACGATGTAATCGTTTTTATCGTTCGGATGTTGGCGACGGAACACGCGTTGATTTTCGATGCTGGGCGATTGATCGCGTTTGCGCAGATATTCGCCCCATTCTTTGCGGTCTTCATCAGTGATCGTTTTATCGCGCAGCTTCGCCGTCATTTTAAGCATAAAAGGATCGCGCGAATTGCTCAGCCAGCGCACGGCATCCTGTCGCACTTCAACGCGATATTTTCCGGCGACTGGGCCTTGATTTTGATTGACGACAAAAGAGCCAAGTGCGTTCGTGTGCGCGTTGGTAATGTACGTCGTCACGGTCGGTGCAGAGGGTTGATCTACCGGCGTCAAAATTACCATACCGCGAATGAGCGGCGTGCCGTCAAGCTGCACAATTCCGGTCAGTGGCACTTGCGGTTTATCGGTGAGAAATCCGCCAGCGGTCAGCCAACGATGCATTAAATTTGGCCATTCGCCCAGCATTGGATCGCCCAACGCGAAGCCTACGCCGTGCGGGCCATTGACGAAAAAATGCGCTTCGGCAGGGACTTTCGCTTTGAGCAAACTGGAATACAAATCAACCATGCCGCGCATTTGTCCGGCGTCTTCCTGGGTGCAGTACATGAAGGTTGGAGGTACGTGAGCGGTCACCGTCGCGGCTGGCATAGACATCGAGCCGTAAGACAAAATCATAAAATCCGGGCGACTGGAAACACGATTCAAAGCGTCACTGGCTTCAGGATTTCCGAGCAGTTCGTTAAATCCAATATCAGCGGCGAGTTGTCCACCCGCTGAAAACCCTACTGCGCCGATTCGATTCGGAGAGATTTTATATTGCTTCGCATTGGCGCGAATGTATTGCATCGCCCGCTGCGCATCCAACAACCAATCTTTGCGTTCGTACAAAGGACGCAAACGATAACGCAAAACAAATGCAGTGATGCCGCGATCTTTCAGCCATTGCGCAACAAGAATTCCTTCGTGGTCTACGGCGCGTAAAGTGAAGCCGCCGCCGGGAATGACTAAAATTGCTGCACCTGTATTTTTCGCAGCATCCGGCACAATCGGAATAATCGCAGGTTTGTCTTCGTCAGAATTTCCAGTTGCGCCCGGTGCTCCGTTCGGCCAAAGCAAAATCGGTGCTGGCAATTTTTGTGCAAAAGTAGAAGAAGCAAGCACCAGCAGGATGAGCAGGTAATATAAGGGTTTCATAGAGTTGACCTTTTAGAGAGAATACGGAACAGACGGAAATAACGGAATACACGGAAAAGAACAAGATTGAAAATATTTTCGTCTATTCCGTGTTCTGTATTTTAGGCCTCGTTTACCGTCGAACCAGCCGATAGCTCACAAACGCCAATTGCTTGCTATCCGGCGACCACGAAGGAACGTTGATCGTGCCTTGTCCGCCAAACAATTTCGCTAATACCTGAATTTCTCCGCCGCCAACGGGCATCAATCGCAGCATCACGTCTTTGTTGGCGGGATGTCCGATGACATCTTTTTCGAAGGTCACAAAAACGATCCATTTGCCGTCCGGTGAAGGATGCGCAAACCAGTTATTGTAATCATCATTTGTGATTTGCGTTTGTTCGCTGCCGTCAGGTTTCATCCGCCAGATTTGCATTAACCCTGTGCGTACCGAATTGAAATAAATGCATTTTCCATCCGGCGAATATTCGGGACCATCGTCCAATCCATCGGCAGTTGTCAGGCGCGTTTCCTCGCCGCCTTCCACCGGAATTGTATAGACATCAAAGTTCCCGTTGCGCTCTGCGCAGTAGGTTAGTGTTTTGCCATCCGGCGACCATCCGTGCCAGTACGAAGGGGCAAGCTTGGTGATGGGTTTGGGAGTTCCTCCGGTAATCGGCAGCGTATAAATTTGCGACTGTCTCAGCTGTTTTTCTGGATTACTAATTTGGGATGAATCGCTGATGACGAGTTGCGTGCCGTCCGGTGAAATGCCGTGATCGTTGTTGGCGCGGACAGCAAATCCGGATTCGATGATTTCCATTGCGCCGCCCGTCACAGGCATTTTGACGATTCGTCCGTTGCGATTGAAGAGAAAATATTTACCATCGCGTGACCAGTTCGGCGCTTCAAAATGTTCGTTGGCAGTATAGACAACTTTACGGTCTTTGGAAGAAATCGCAATTGTTTCCAGCGTGCTTTCGAGAATTTTTGTATTCATCAATTCGACGTTTGAGAACACTGCTTTTTCGAGAGCATTATTGTCGTGCGCGCAAACGCCGAGACCGATGTAATACGGCTCCGTTAATTTTATGCGGAACGAACCGCCAGAGGAACGAAGCTGTTCGCCTTCGCCAGCAACGGACATAAAAACGTAATCGCCTTCTTTTTCAAGGCGCAGGCGCGCAGGCTTTTTGACATTGGATTGCACTTCGCGCGTTGGCCCGCCTTTGACTTCGCGATATTGCAGCGAAGTAAGTCCATCCGCGTGTACGGCTGCGTCGGCGTAGGCTGAATCAGCATCAAGGCTCTGACGAATCATGAGCACACCTTTTTTGTGCGCGTTGCCGCCTTCACCCAGGATTTTGATCGCGGCTGAAAATGAGACATCACCAGACATGCGCTTCCAGACAAAATGAAAGGCATCCGTCGTCGCCCACATATTTTCGCCGCCGCCACTGACCGTATAACTTTTGGTTGCGGCATCGTATTCGGCTGCCCCTTTATTTTTTACGGTTCCGACATCGGCGTGATTGTCGAAAATGCCAATCGCTGTTGATTGCGCCGAAGCGGCATAAAGCGGCAAAAAGAGAGCGGCAATTAAAATTATTCGTCGTAGTTTCATAAAGTTTTTTAGAAGAGCAAGGCAGATTTTTTTGACAGGATTAACAAGATTGACAAGATAAGACAAACAAGAAAAATCTAAGAAAAAATCTTGTTCATCTTGTCAATCCTGTCGAAGTTTTTCAAAATTTCAATCGTTCCAAAAAGCGCATACTCACCGGAATTTGCTCAATCGAAACAGTTGATTCGTCTTCGATGAAATACCATTTGATGCCTGCTTTTTGCGCAGCTTTTAAAATTTCAGGCCATTTCATAATGCCTGTGCCAAACGCTACATCGTTAGTGATTTCAGATTTTCCATTCAGTAATCCGACGGGAGTGCCTTTGCGCATATCTTTGACGTGCATTAGCTCAAAACGGTTTCCATATTTTTCCAGCAGTTTTACGGGGTCTTGTCCGGGATGCACAATCCAAAAAATGTCCATCTCATAGCGGACAAACTCCGGCTTCGTTTCTTTCATCATCAAGTCAAATAATGTGCCGTCACCGTACGGTTGAAATTCGTACCCGTGCGTGTGATAGAAAAATTTCAGACCATGTTTGGCGAGCGCTTCGCCTGCGCGATTGAACACAGCAATCGCTGCCCGCGCGGTCTTTTCATCAAACGGATCTTGGTGCGGAATCCACGCCGTGCCGACGTATTGCACACCAAGTGTTTTGGCTTCGCGCGCAACGCCTTCGATATCGTCACGGAAGCTTTCATAACCGGTCAGCGTACTGATCGGCTTCAGCCCTTTAGCTTCGAGTTGTTGTTTGAATTTTGCCGGCGTTAAATTGTAAGTGCTTCCCATTTCAACATACTGAAATCCCAAATCCCGCACGCGGTCGAGCGTCGTCGGAACATCTTTTGCAAACAGATCGCGCAGGGAATAAAGCTCCAGCCCAATTGGCCCTTTGAAACTTGCGCCGAGTCCAGTCGCAGGTTTCAGCATTCCTAAATCTGCCAGCCATTCTTCAAATCGTTTCGGCCACGTACCAAAGGGGATTCCATCGCGCAATTTAATGCCACCGCCGTGTCCGCCGTGTGCATAAATATGCAGGTCGGATTGCACTCCGGCATTGAAAAGGGAGTTGTGAAATTCGACGGTTTGCTTGGCATGAAAAGCGTCATCAAGTCCTGCGCTCGTCAAGAAAGCCGGAGCCGAATCAGGACGCGCAGTAATGTCCATCGGAGCCCAGCCGGGATACACCAGCCCGACAAAATCAGGACGACAACTTTGACGATCAATCGCATCTGCGGCGTCAGCTTTACCACGATCAAATCGAATATCTGCGAGCGCAGCCAATGCGCCTCCGGCAGAAAATCCGAGCAGACCAACACGGCTTGGATTCACATTCCATTCACGCGCACGTTCGCGCACAATGCGGATGGCACGCTGTGTATCCTGCAACGCTTCGCCTTCGACGGTGTATTTATAATTTGGGGTTTGCGCCAAACGATATTTCAAAATAAAAACATTCACGCCCATCCCGTTGAGCCATTCCAGTAAGTCAGTGCCTTCGCTGCCGATGACTAATTGGCGATGTCCCCCGCCAGGAGCGACGACTATCGCCGTACCCGTATTTTTCCCCGGCGCAGCAAGATGCACTTCAATCGAAGGGTTATGAACATTGACGATGGACGCGATGCGTTGTCCCGGTTGCGCGTTCGGCGGTGTAGTCACTTCTTTCTCATTCGCGCCTTGCAACGTCGGATGTCCCGTTGGCCAAAGGTTCACAACTTGCGGTGAAGATTGCGCTAAGCAAGTCAGCAAAAATAGGTGTAAAAATAAAACCTTCAGAAATATTTTTCGGAACATGCGTGTCGAATCCTTTTCGTGTGGAATGATCCAGCTAATTGTATTTTAAATTCAGTTGAGTGCGTTAGAATGTTGCTTACAGCCGTAGAACTACTCTAATATCATTTCGGCATTGCCGATCAAGTATTTGCTGTCCAAGTGTCGTCCAAGTATCAAAGACGATAACAACAGAACTATACACAATTCCACAATCTTTGCCAGATGGCGTATCTTTACTGGCAAAAATTTCTGCTCCCCAACTTCGAAAAGGATCGTCCATCATGAAAAGAAATTCGCTGCCCATTTTAATAGGTTTAGTGGTGCTGTGCGCCGCCTTGCTCGCACAACAACAACGACAGCTCACCCCCGAACAGCAAGCGGCAATGCAGGTGCAACAAGCTGCCACCAAAGTTGATCATCAAAGGATGTTGGATCAGCTGAAAATTACTTCACTGCGTCCAGGCGCGAATGGCAGCAATCCAGAGGCTACGAATTTCGCGAATTATGACGAATCGAAGGTCATGACCTATCCGCCGCTGCCTGATCAATTGATGCTGAAGAATGGCAAAAAAGTGAAGACTGCCAAGCAGTGGTGGAGTAATCGTCGCGCTGAAATCATCGAAGATTTTGATCGTGAAATGTATGGTCGCGCGCCGAAAGTTACGCCCAAAGTAAACTGGGAAGTTGTCAGTACAACCAAAGAAGAAAAGTACGGAACCCCTGTCATCATTAAAGAATTACTTGGTCACGTAGATAATTCTTCCTATCCGTCTGTCAAAGTTGACATCAAATTAACGCTGACGACACCTGCCAATGCGAAGGCCGCAGTGCCTGTCATTATGGAATTCGGATTCGTATTTCCACCGCGTCCTGCAAATGCTCCGCCGCTGACCGTGCAACCCGGTAAGCCGTGGCAACAACAAGTTTTAGAAAAAGGCTGGGGCTACGCGATCCTTGTTCCGAACACGATTCAAGCGGATAACGGCGCAGGTCTGACATCTGGAATTATTGGCTTGGTCAACAAAGGGCAGCCGCGCAAAGCTGATGATTGGGGATCGCTTCGCGCGTGGGGATGGGGCGCGAGTCGTGCGCTGGATTATTTCGAAACCGACAAATCCGTGAATGCCAAAATGGTCGCTATTGAAGGGCATTCGCGATATGGAAAAGCAGCCCTCGTGACGATGGCGTATGAGCCGCGCATCGCTATCGGATTCATCAGTTCATCCGGCGCAGGCGGAGCAAAAATTCATCGCCGCAACAATTATGGAGAAATGGTCGAGAATGTTGCCGCTCCGAGCGAATATCATTGGATGGCGGGAAATTATATGAAATACGCCGGGCCATTGACCGCAAATGATTTGCCGGTAGACGCACATGAACTCGTAGCGTTATGCGCTCCGCGCCCTATATTTATTAGCTCTGGCGCAGTGAAGGGTGACGGTTGGGTAGATGCGAAAGGAATGTTCCTTGCTGGAGCGCACGCGGGACCCGTTTATAAATTACTCGGCAAAAAAGATATGGGTACGATGGAATTTCCTCCGATGGAAACAGGTTTGATGGAGGGCGATGTATCTTTCCGTCAACACAGCGGAGGTCATACTCCGGGACCGAATTGGCCGACATTTTTGACGTTTGCTGGTCGGTATTTGAAGTAAGGAGAAATTAATGTTACGCGGAGCGTTTGGAGTGCGACGGCTCGGCGTCGCTTTAGTATTCATCAGGCGACTTGTAGCGTACAAAATACCAAAGCGACGCCGAGCCGTCGCACTCCAAACGCTCCGCGCTTACTTCAATTATTTTTTTATGAAACTAATTTCCCTGATACTTCTTTTCAGATGCGCTACGTCAAACGTGTGTTTGAATCGCTGCCGTTCACAAAATTAGTTCCCGATCAAAGCATCATTTTGAGCGGAGCCAACAGCGGCGGCGCAAAGATTCGCGCGGCGCGTGCGAGCGATGGTTCCTTTGCAATATTTTATTCTCCACGCGGCGAGATTTTTACGCTGGATAAAAGCGTGATCAAAGCGGAGCAGCAACGACAGTACTGGTACGACCCGCGCTATGGCACTTCGTACGTGATTAAGGATCAGGATAGTTTTGGGATTCAAACGTTCACGCCGCCGACGAATGGCAGAGGGAATGACTGGATTTTGGTGTTGATGGATGCGGCGGCGAAATATCCGGTGCCGGGAGTAGGGTAATAATCTTGTCAGTTCTATTTTATGGTTGTTATGTCACTTGAGGCTTTTAAAATGCAGATCAAGATAGCGCAAGAAACCCAAGTGAGATTATTGCAGCAATTTTCGCTAACTAAGCCGCTAGCTTTACAAAATCTAGTGCTGATTGGTTGTTGTGAGGAGCATAACGATTTTTATACCGATTATTACACTATGACTTGGCTTGATCTTGGTAACGCCTTACTACAACCTGAACAAAGTGGACTCGACTCAACCGATTTTGTCGGAATTCATCCGCTTGCTTTTCATTATTTTACACCGGGTATTTTATGGGCAATAACTGAATCGCTGCTGCATTATCATGAAACTATTGATCCCTTGTGGAGTTGGTTGCGTGATTTGCATTGTGAAAAAAGCCGGAAGCCAACTTACTTACATAAAATGATGGAATATTACACAGACGGGCAAAAAGAATTAGTGGCAAAAGGTTTAGAACTTGCAAATGAAAGGCATTTACTAATAAACGAATATCGTGACCCCGACATTGATTGGTCACTTACTGCAATTTGGGCGGCATAACATTTGATGTGAAGCACGTCACACGTGAGCGTCTTGAAAACCCAGTTCTGCAACGCGCTCACAAAATGTATGGTTGGATTTTGTCACAGAATAACCAAGCCAAAGGGTAATAACAGGCTTTAGCCAAAATTCTGAATTAGCCACTTCCAAATTGCTTTAGCTGAAGCTGTTTGGAAAAGAAATATTTTTCTATTTCGGCTAAAGCCTCTTGGTTTCATCGCAATCCACTAGCTGAAGCTAGTGGCAATTCATTTAGCACTCAAATCGTAACTACTGTGCCCGATGCGGCTCATAAACTTCACTCAACGCCTTCAATTCTTCCTCAGACAATTTCAATTCCAATGCCTTCGCGGCGTCTTCAAGGTGATTCATTTTGCTGGCTCCAATAATCGGAGCGGTGATGCCAGGCTGTGCTAATACCCACGCTAACGCTACTTGTGCATTTGGTACGCCGCGATTTTTTGCGATTTCGGTGATGCGTTCGACGACTGTGAAATCGGATGGTTGATAGTAAAATTTCTGCGATAAATCATCCGTCTTCGCGCGAATCGTTTCGCCAAAATCTTTTGTGCTACGATTGCCTGCCACGAAGCCGCGCGCCAATGGAGAGTAGGGGATTAAGCCAATATTTTCAGCCCGACACAGCGGAATCATTTCGCGTTCTTCTTCGCGGTAAATTAAATTGTAGTGATTCTGCATCGTCACAAACCGCGTCAATCCCAGCTTATCCGCCGTATAAAGCATCTTCGCAAATTTCCACGCGGGCATTGTGGATGCGCCGAGGTACAACACTTTTCCCGCTTTCACCAAATCGTGCAGCGCGATCAATGTTTCTTCAATCGGCGTCGAATTATCGAAGCGGTGAATTTGATACAGGTCAACGTAATCCGTTTTCAAGCGGCGCAGGCTTTCATCAATCGAATGAAAAATATGTTTGCGCGAAAGTCCGCAATTGTTCGGGTCTTCGCTCATCGGATTGAAAACTTTGGTGGCGAGTACGACACGATCACGCGGGACGTTAAATTCTTTCAGGGCATTCCCGAGAATTTCTTCACTGACGCCCAGCGAATACATATCTGCCGTGTCGAAAAAATTGAAGCCAAGCTCCAGAGCGCGTTTGATGAACGGGCGGCTTTCTTCTTCTTCAAGCACCCATTTGCGCCATGATTTTGAGCCGTACGTCATCATGCCGAGGCAGAGGCGTGTCACTTTCGTTCCAGTGTTTCCAAGGTTAACGTAGTCCATAATTTCCAGAGATTATCATGTCGGTTTATCAGAGTCATTGGCTGACAGGAACATTTGGTGCTTACTCTTGTGTTTGTTTCTCAAGGCAGAATATACTGCGTGGCAAAGTTTTAAGTTCGGAATTTTATTGCGCAGTTTCTGTCGGTTCCCTCTACAGTAATGTACGTTTTTCGCTTTTATTAAAACAGGAAAATCATGAAACAAAAATTCTTCCTTCTGTTCTGTTGGCTATTTCTTTGCGTGACGATTGTTTCTGCACAAAAAGTTATTCGTTTGTATCCCGGCGCAGCTCCGGGGTCTGAGCATTGGAAGCATCAGGAGAAAGAATATTTCTCACCGATTTGGAATACGCAGGTTGTGACGAATGTGGTGAATCCGACCTTGACGATGTTTGCGCCTGATCCGGCATTAGCCAACGGCACGGCTGTCATTATTGCTCCTGACGGAGGTTTTCACGCGCTTTCGATTAACAGCGAGGGAGTTGATGTAGCGAAATGGTTAGCTGCCAAAGGTGTCACTTCGTTTGTCTTGCGATACCGTTTGGTTCCCACCGGCGAAGATGGCGTGAAAGAAGTGATGGCAAAAATGAGCGGTGCCATTAAAACGTTAGACGCTACGAATGTGGATGTTGTCCCGCTGGCAGCCGCCGACGGAATCGCGGCGATGGCGTATGTCCGCAAGCACGCCAGTGAATTTGGCATTGCGCCGAATCGTATCGGTTTTATTGGCTTTTCGGCTGGTGGCACGGTGACAGCTTCAGTTGCTTTTCAGTATTCAGCTGAAACGCGTCCTGATTTTGTCGCGCCGATTTATGCTTATCTCAGTGCGGTGAAACCCGCCGATGTTCCGAAAGATGCGCCGCCGATGTTTTTGGTAGCTGCCACTGACGATCAGCTTGGCTTGGCTCCTGACAGCGTAAAATTATATTCAATGTGGCTGGCGGCGAAAAAAACCGTCGAAGTTCATCTCTACGCTAAAGGCGGACACGGCTTCGGCATGCGCAAACAAAATTTGCCGACAGATCAATGGATTGATCGTTTCGGCGAATGGTTAGGTTTGCAAGGGCTGCTCAATAAATAAGGAGTTTCAATCTGATGGCTCGCAATATTTTTCTCTCAAGTGTGTTGGTAATGATTTGCTTCATCACTGTTTTGGCCGCCGATCCAACAGGCAAATGGACGACCACGATCAGCACTCAAATTGGCGAGATGCCTTACACCTACACGTTTCAAGTCGAAGGTGAAAAATTAACCGGCAAAGCGAAATCGCAATTCGGCGATATTGAAATTGTCGGAGGGAAATTCAAAAACGATGAAGTTACCTTCGTCGAGAATGTTGAATTTAACGGCAGTGCAATTCGCATTGATTACAAAGGTAAAATTACTGGCGACGAAATCAATTTTACACGGCAGGTTGGCGAATTTGCGACGGAAGAATTTGTCGCGAAACGTGCGAAATAATTCGGAGTAAGCCAAATGAATACAATGAAAAAAAATCTGCTGCTGTTTCTTGTGAGTGCGTGTTTATGCCCGGGTTTATTGGCGCAAAATGCTCCACCTGCAAATCGTCCGCGTCCAGAGATGCCAAAGAAAGGCGTTTGTCCGATGCCGATTTTGCCTGCGCTCCCAACGTACGCTGACATTTCATTTTTCGCCAAAACTGAAGTTCCGCACGGCAAAATTGAACAGGTGAATTACAAAAACTACGCCGGAGCGGACAAGCGGATGCACATTTATTTGCCGCCTGATTACGACAAAAATTCTAACGCACGTTATCCTGTGTTGTACCTCAATCACGGCGGCGGCGATGACGATTCCAAGTGGTCTTCGACGGATGTGAAAACTGGCGGTAACGCTGCGAACATTCTCGACAATTTGATCGCAGCGGGCAAAGCCAAGCCAATGATCGTCGTGATGCCCAGCACCAAAGGAATCGCGAGCTACTTGCCGTCTGCACCTGGTAAAGATGACGCGTGCACACAGGAATATTTGAAGGACATTATTCCCGCTGTAGACAAAGCCTATCGCACGAAAGCGAGTCGTGAAAATCGCGCTCTGGCGGGACTTTCGATGGGCGGATTTGTGGTGATGCACACGGGATTGCCTCACCTTGATACGTTCAGTGAATTGTATGTTTACAGCTCCGGTCACCTTGGCGAAGAAGCACTGAAACAATTCGAAGACAATTTTGCTGAAGTCTTCAAAGACCCGAAATTTAACGATCAATTTCGTGTTCCGTTTTATATGTCGCAGGGCGAAACTGACATTGCTTTGAAGAATGGTCAGAAGGTCATGGCGATCATCAATAAATATGGCATTCGCAATTTTTGGGTGCTGAGCGATGGCGGTCACGAATGGGCAAACTGGCGGCGCAACTTACATCAAACGGCGCAGATTATGTTTCCTGATTGTCCGGCACCAACTACAGCTTCAACTACAGCTGGGAGCAATAATAATGCACCTGTGCGCAATGCTACCGAAAAATGGCAAGCGGCAATTCCAACACAAATCGGAACGATGGAATATACGTGGGACGTGAAAATTGAAGGCAATACATTCACCGGAAAATCAAACAGTTCACAGTTTGGCGTAACCGCAATTTTAGAAGGCAAAATCAATGGCAATGACATTACGTTTGCCGAAATGATGGATACTTCGATTCGCGTTGAATACATGGGAAAACGCAAAGGCGATGAAATTAATTTTACGCGTAAGGTTGGCGATTTTGGCGTCGAAGGCTTTGTCGCGAAACGGGTCAAATAATTTTTAGAAATACATTTTTAGTAAAAAACTATTGAGGAGTTTCTCTATGAAGCAACGGTTATTTTCAAAGCTGGCAGCCGCACTTTTGTTGTTTGTCGGCTTGTCTTATTGGAGTCCGCAACTGCAAGCGCAAAAAGCGGAATGGCTGATGGATGGCGGCGATGTGGAGCGTACGGGCTGGCAAAAGAATGAAACAATTCTTTCTCCCTCGACCGTCAAAAACATGAAGCTGCTCTGGAAAACCAAGCTCGATAATGAGCCGCGCCAGATGCATAACCTGTTGCCTGTCTTGATTGCCAATAACGTCAAAACTTCGAGCGGTTCAAAGCAGATCGTGCTGGCAACGGGCGTGACGGATAACCTTTTCGGACTTGACGCCGAAACGGGAGCGCAAATTTGGAAGTTGCGTTTTGAGAGCACGTACACGCCGACAGCTGGAGGACGCGGCGCCGGAATTTTATGTCCGGGCGGCATCACAGCTACACCTGTAATTGGACCTGGCAAAGCGGAGGGCGAATACATCGTCTATGCCGCTTCGTGGGATGGACGGTTGCGTCGCGTCGATTTGGCGACGGGAAAAGAAATCGTACCGCCTGCGAAATTTATGCCGCCGAACGGCAAGCCGTACGCGCTGAACCTGTATAAAAATTCGATCTATGTTCACACGGCGCAAGGCTGCGGCGGTAATCCGAATATGGTCTACATCTATGATCTGGCGACCGAACGTGTCGGCGCGTGGGGGCCAGCAGGTGGTGGTATGTGGGGACGCACGGGAGGCGCGATCAGTTCAAAAGGCGTGATGTATACCGGCACTGGCGATGGCCCGTGGAATCCTGAAAACGGTGTTTATGGCAACGGCATTATTGGTGTCGCGCAAGACCCTGCCACGAAGGCTGGAAAGCTGATGGATTATTTCGGCCCGAAGAATGCCGAATGGCTTTTCAAGCGTGATTTGGACATGCAGGTCACGGCTTCGATTTTTAAATATAAAGGCAAAGAATTGATGGTGGATGCGGGCAAGGAAGGCGTGATTTATCTGATGGACACTGAATCCATCGGCGGTGACGATCATCGCTCGCCGCTCTATACGACGCCGCTTTATTGCAACGAAGAAGTGAATTTCGCTTCGGCGGGCGTGTGGGGTTCGCTGGCGACGTGGGAAGATGCCAAGGGGACGCGCTGGGTATTGTCGCCCTTCTGGGGGCCGAAACATTCCAAATTTAAAGCGCCGATTGAAAACGGCGTCGTCAAAAAAGGCGGCGTTGTGGCTTTCAAAGTCGAAGAAAAAGCGGGCAAGCTGACGCTGGCACCCGGATGGGTTTCGCGCGATATGGATCGTGGTGAACCGCCCGTGATTGCCAACGGCGTCGTGTTTGCTTATGGCAGCGGTGAAGACACCGATCAAGCCGCCTTTGACATCGGCCTTGCTTATAACCGTCAGGAAAATCGCATCAAGAATTCGACCAAAGCTGTGCTTTACGCGCTTGATGCGCAAACAGGAAAAGATCTTTGGAATAGCGGCGATGCCATCGCTTCGTGGAGTCATTGGGGCGGGTTGTCAGTGGCGAATGGAAAAGTTTACATCAATACCTTTGATGGTTATCAATATTGTTTTGGCATTGCCGCGCAGTCGGCATCGAAAGGAGCCCGCTAATGAAGAGAGTTATTACGACAGCAATTTGTGTACTGGCGTGCGTTGTCACGGCGCAAGCACAACGCGGTGGCGGCAACGATTGGATGACCGAAAACGCTGATGCGCAACGTACAGCAACAATAAAATCGGACGCCAAAATCAATAAAGACTCTGTCACTAAACCTGAGAGCTTCAAATTTCTTTGGAAGCTGAAGGCAAAAAATCAGCCGAATCAACTGAACAACCTGATGCCTCCCGCGACGCTGGAACGGCTGATTGGTTATAAGGGGTTTCGCATGCTGGGTTTCGTCGCAGGCAGCGGTGATAACCTCACTACGATTGACACTGATTTAGGTCGTTTGGAGTGGGAAAAGAAATTGCCGGTTGCGGCTTCAACTGTAACCGGTACACTCGCGTGTCCAGGTGGGATGACGACCGGTGTTGTA
>JAYTCQ010000398.1:0-10427 GCA_043736395.1 Blastocatellia bacterium
GGAACTGCTCTTGGTGCAATCGGAGCCGGACCGCCAAATTCATTAATTAGATTTTTCAAAAATTCATCCTGAACGCCGCGCAGATGAATCACATTTCGACCTTCCGCCATGTCGTAAATCACAAACAGCACAGGCCCCTTGTCTTTGGTGTACGCGATGCCTGCGAGGTTCGCTGCGCCGTTATCGGTTTCGTGCAAAGTTCCAGTTTTGGCAATCACGCTGCCGGCAAAACCTGCTTCGGTGAAGCGTCCGCCGACCGTGCTCGGATCAACTCCCGCAATCGGCATCAGGTCTTCCGGCTTATAATTATTTGCCTTCAACCATTCCACGATTCCCCGCAACATTTTGGCTGTGCCTTGTGCCGTTAAGCGGTTCGCTTCTAAGCCGGATGTCCGCGTGATGAAAACTTCTTCTTCTTTTAATCCGATGCGGTCAATCAAAAATGTTCGGGTAGCGGATGCGCCTCCGACGGCATTGCCGACGGCTTCGGCGACTGCATTAATGCTATGGGCATTCTGTTCCTGCAAAATTCGCAGCAGGGAATCCGATTCAATATCGAAAAGCTTCGTTCCCATTTGATCGCCGGGAAGCGTGCTTTCGAATTTGGTTTCGCCTTGAATACTAAGACCCAGATTTCTGCGCAAAACTCCTGCGGAAATGTCGGTTTGAGAATTTTCGTTGCAACTGAAATTTCCAATCACGACGAAATTTCCTTTAATTTTTTTGATCCCGAGTTTTCTCAGGGTCTGACCTGCATTGTTAGCATCGGCAATCGAAAAAGTTGGATCGCCGCCACTGATGACGACCATATCGCCGATTAGCTCTCCGGTTTTCTGGTTGACGACGCCATTGGCAATAAATTCAGTGCGAAAACGATAATCTGCGCCAAGTTTGTCGAGCGCCGTGATCGAGGTTACCAGCTTCATAATTGAGGCCGGATTGAACAAACAATCTTCGTTAAATGCCACCAGCGGTTCGCGCTCATTCAGCGATTCGATGTACACTCCGTGCATCCCGAGGTCTCGGCCTTCGGCAAGCAGGCGTTGTTTGAAAGCAATCACAGAACTTAATTCCTGCTCCGGGCGTTCAACAGGTTTCAGGAATTTAACTTTTGCCCAAAGCTCTGTAATGGCAGCTGTTTTCTCGAACGTGCCATGACCTTCGACACTTAAAACTGTCGGCCACAATAATGGCACAGTACATATGCCTATGGTTCCAATAGATAAAAGCAGTCTTCGATGACTAAATTTTGATCGTCGCATGAGAACTCATTTGGTTGGGGGGACTATGTTGGCAGGTGAAGTCTGCACAAGTCTGTTCCGGTATTTCAATGGACTTGGGGGCAGAAGTGACTAACGGATAATTTCGTGGCTAAATTGTTGCCGGGGTGCAGGGCGACAACAGCAAACAAAGTTTAACTATTTTAAACTTCTAAATCAAGACTCTTTTCGTATTTCATTGATTCTTAACAGGATGCGTATGGTTTCTCTAATGTTTAAACGAATCTCTTTTGTTTCATTTTGCTTGATTGTGTTGAACTTAACGGTTTTTTCGCAAGCCGGAAGGGTGCTTCCGACCACTGCAAATACGGTCGTACCGGCTCCGGAAAATGATTTGGGGTTCAAGATCGGGACTGATCAGAAACTGGCTCGCTGGGAAAAATTCGTCGCTTATTTTGAACATCTTGACGCCGCGAGCGATCGTCTGATAGTGAATACTCTGGGCAACACAACGCTTGGCAAACCTTTTATTGTCGCGACAATCAGCGCACCCGAAAATCTGAAGCGGTTGGACGAGCTAAAATCCATCCAGCAACGTTTAGCCGATCCGCGACTCATTAATCAGGATGCCAAAATTGCGCAGGATTTTATCAAGCGCGGCAAAACGATTATCGCCATCACCTGTTCAATTCATTCAACCGAAGTGGCGGGAACTTTTACCGCGACAGAACTGGCGTATCGTCTGGCCTCAAGCAATACTCCAGAAATCCGGCAGATTTTAGAAAATACGGTGATTTTGTTAGTTCCTTCACTGAACCCGGACGGCACAGATATTATTGCTGACTGGTATCAAAAAACACTGAACACCCCCGCCGAAGGAACTTCGCCACCGGAGCTTTATCATCACTACACCGGACACGATAACAACCGTGATTGGTACGCTTTTACGCAGGTCGAAACGCAGCTCACCGTAGATAAAATTCTTAACACCTGGCATCCGAACATCATTCACGACATCCATCAGCAGGGAGCTACCGGATCGCGATTATTTTTGCCGCCATACACTGAACCGTGGGAGCCAAATATTGACCCCGCGATCATTGCGGGAGTGAACGCGTTGGGATCATCCATTGCCTGGGAATTGACCGCACAAGGCAAAGAGGGAATCACGATCAACAGCACGTATGACGCATGGTCGCCCTCGCGGGCGTACGCGCATTATCACGGGGCTTTGAGAATTTTGTCCGAAACCGCCAGTGCGAGACTGGCGACGCCGGTGAATGTACCGTTTGAAAAACTGACGCGCGGGATTGGCTACGATGCCAAAATTTCAACGTGGAATTTTATTCAGCCGTGGAAAGGCGGGCGCTGGGGTATCGGCAATATTGTAGATTATCAAACCACTGCGGCAATGGCTTTGCTCGGACACGCCTCACGTTTTCGTGAACGTTATTTGCAGAGTTTTTACGACATCAACAATCGTGCTGTTTCGCCGCACGAAGATGTCTACGCTTTCGTGTTACCTGAACCGGAAATGCCAAAAAATTTAAGTGACGCGGCAGATCGTTTGACGAATCCGGCGAAGAGCGACAATACCGATAAAACCGAGAAGGAACACGCGCAGGAAGATTCTTCGATGAAGAAAATTACGAACACTCCGGCGACGACAGAAGAGGTAAATTATTATTACAAAATCGAAGGCCTGGATCGTGTGCTGGGCATTCTCAAACGCAGCGGAATTGAAGTCATGAATGCCACTGCGGAATTCACTGCCGGAGGCAAAACATATCCGCGCGGAACGCATTTGATCATGATGCAACAGCCCGCTTCGAGCTTTGCGAAAACAATGCTGGAGCGTCAGCAATATCCTGATTTACGCGAATATCCCGGCGGCCCTCCGAAGCGACCTTATGATGTGATTGCGCATACTTTGCCGTTGTTGATGAACATCGAAGCCGTCGCCGTCAAAGTGCCATTCACTGTGAACGCCAAGCGCGAACCGATTTCATTAGTGCTGCAATCACGCGTTCGCGCACATTCGGGCGTGAAATTAGGTCTCTATCAAAATTACGCGCCATCCATGGACGAAGGCTGGACGCGCTGGATGTTCGATCAATATAAATTCCCGTACACACGACTGAAACAAGAGGAAATCCGTACTGGATTTTTGAAAGCAAAATTTGACGCCATTATCCTTCCCGACCAATCCGCGAAAGCGATTGCCGAAGGAATTCCCGTAAAATCTGCAACGAGCGAAGACGAAGAAACAAGTGGCGCATATCCAACAGAATTCACTGGCGGACTCGGCGAATCAGGAATTAAAGCTCTGCGTACTTTTGTTGAAGAAGGCGGGACGTTGATTACTTTCAATAACGCATCAAATTTTGCGATTGAAAAATTCAATTTGCCTGTCCGCAATGTCGTCAAAGGAATCCCGCCCAAACAATTTTATTGCCCCGGTTCGATCCTTCGAACCGAGTTGGATTCCAGCAGCAATTTGACGTTCGGGATGGACAAAGAATCCATCGCCTGGTTTGAGCAAAGTCCCGCATTTGAAGTGCTGGATGAAAAATCTGTTCGTGTGATTGCGAAGTATCCGGCGAGTACAAATCCGATGATTAGCGGCTGGATTTTAGGTGAAGAATTAGTCCGGGGAAAAGCCGCGATGGTCGAAGTCAAACTCGGCAAAGGACGCGTCATTTTATTTGGCTTCCGTCCTCAATATCGTGGACAGAGTCTGGCGACGTATCCTTTGATTTTTAATTCGATTTTGACGAGTAAGGCTGAATAATAAATTTTATTAATAGACCACAGATGAAGCGGATCAAACGGATTTTCGCGGGTCTGATCCGTGTAAACCCGTAAAATCCGTATTATCTGTGGTCTATTCCTATGTCTTTAAGCAATCCCGCCGTCACCCATCCAAAATGTTGTTTCGCGTGATCACCGTTGATGGCAAGGATGCCGCCGACAGTGCCATCGCCCCACGGTGCGCCGGGGATTTTTTCTTCTAATTGTGCATCGCTTAATTCAGCCAATAACGACAATGTAGATGAACGAATTTGTTGTCCAAGAGCTACGATTTCGTGGAAAGATTTTTCGACATGTTTGCTCACCCAATCGTCATTCATCGCGTGAACTTTCGCCATAATTTCTTCGCGTGAAGGAGCTGTGCCATCAGGATTTTTCATAATGCTGATCGGATTCGGATCGCCTGCGATATATTTTTTGATGATGGTATTGAAGACAGCTTCGATGCCTGCCAAATGCGCCAGATGATCTTTCGCGCTCCACGAAAATTCAGGATTGTGACGACTAACAGTGATGCCTCGCGTCAGGTCTTCGGCGGAATAAGCAGCCCAAGTTTCCAGCGTCCACGCGCGGTCTTTGTTGAGTTTGATTTCGATTTCAGTTCGATTCATTTAAGTTCCTTTCCTAAGCAATAAATCTTTCATTGTCGCACCCGCAGGCAAGCGAAAAAGTTGGATCAACATGTACCCCGCCATAGCAATATTTCCCAATGTCATAATCAGCACAAACCATAAAATTCGCGCCCACCATTTGGTTTCTTTGTAGCAAACCCAGACGAAAAATGTGATGAATCCGCAATACGCATCCCACAGCGTAGCGATGACCCACGGCTCATTTAAAATATGTCCGGCATCAAAAAGATTTTCGTGCATTCCCGCTTTGATCGTGACGATTAACATCCCGATTAAGATGGCGATGAAGAGTAATTTTAGAAAGGTGAACATACTTGATAGCACTTATAGTAATTTTCCGTTGGATGCGACGCAGGAATCATTATTCATTCGCCATTGTTCATTTCTAATTGTTTATCGGGAAAAAGCAGTTTTTATTCCTTAACAATTGACAATGACCGCAATGCCCAATGGAGAATGCCTGATGTCGGTTAGCGCACTCATCTGCAAACCGCTATAAGAAGAGAAATTACGGAACAGACGGAAAAGATTTTTTAGTTGCCAGAATTTTCCGTTTGTTCTGTTATTTCCGTCTGTTCCGTTATCTCGTTTTTCCGAAGTTAACTCTTTGGAAACCACGGCAAAAACGCATTTGTTCTTCGCATATATTCTTCATACTGCGGCTTTGTTTTCTTCAAGGTTTTTTCGAGCAATGCGACTCCTGAAATTTTCATTAACAACGTCGTCATCACAATCGGACTAACTACCATCCACCATCCATTCGGTACGGACAATGCAATGCAAAAAATACCCCACCACAACAATGCATCACCAAAATAATTGGGATGCCGCGTATATTTCCACAGCCCGCGATCCATCACTTTTCCTTTGTTATCAGGATCGGATTTGAAGGACGCCAGTTGCGAGTCTCCGACGGATTCAAAAAATATTCCAATGAACCAGAGGACTGCGCCAATCACATCAAACATCGTAAATTGATTCGGCTCTGTTGCTGCCTGCGCTGCTTGAATCGGCAATGAAATCAGCCAGATCAGCAATCCTTGAAAGACGAAGACGACGAACAAACTGATGAGAGGGAAATTTTTGCCGATGCGCGTACGCAACGATTGATAACGATAATCTTCGCCTTGACCGTGGTTACGCCAAAACAAATAAATCGAAAGCCGCAATCCCCAGATTGTCACCAGCGTCGTCATCAAAATTTTGCGCGGCTCAAATCCAGTGGTAGTGAAGTAACAAATCCAGGCGACGACAACGAAGCCGAGTCCCCAGAAAATGTCTACGATGCTGGCGTTTTTTAAGGCTAAGCTTACGAGCCAAAGCAAAAAGACCAGTGCCATGAGAACGGAGAAAGTTAGTAGTAAGGGCATATAGATTAATATTTGATTATTGAAAGATTCTTATTTATCTTGGAATCCCCTTTACTATTGCCGCTGACGATTGATTCTGCAAGTTAGCTTAGGAGGCAACGATGAAAAAACTCTGTTCGCGTTTCCTTTTTGTTGTGTGTTTGCTGCTGGTTTTTACGGTCAGTTATGCCCAAGTCACAGCGAATCCTGAAGCATGGCGCGAGGATTTACGATACCTCGCTACCGAATTGCCAAACCGTCATGCGAATTTCTATAACGCTGTTTCACCCGAAGAATTCGCGCAGGCAGTGGATGCATTGAATGCGACGATTCCATTCAAATCCGATGGAGAAATTCAAAGCGGTTTTCTCCGGCTGGCGGCAATGGCAAAAGATGCGCATACATCGGTGAGTTTTTCTACCAGTAACGCAGTTCCATTTTTTCGACGATTTCCGATTCGAGTCCGATGGTTCAAGGATGGCCTTTATTTAATAACCGCGTCGTATCTTTCGGAAGCATCGGGGCGAGGCGGCAGATTTAATTATCAGCGATTGTTGGGCGCACGATTAGTTAAGGTTGGTGAAATGCCAATCGAACAAGTGATCCAACGCCTCAGTCAAAATATTTCTTATGAAAACGAATATTGGCTGCACGCGCAATTACCGAATTTTGTGATAACGCCAGAGATTCTGATGGATGCTCGCATCATCGAAGATATGGCACGCATTTCACTGACTTTTGAGTTAACCAAAGGGCAACAAATCACGATTATGCCGCCGATTGTTTTTTGGAGCGAGAGCATTCCATGGCGAGAAGTTTCCATTAGAAAAGAACTGCCGCTTTATCGGCAAAACACCAACACGAATTACTGGTACAAATTCCTGGATGATTCTCGCACCTTGTGGTTGCAGTACAATCGTTGCCGCGATATTCCTGAAAACCCGATGACGAATTTCGCAAATGAGATTTTTGCTGTTGCGGATGCCAATAGCGCTTTGCGATTCGTGATTGATTTACGCAACAATGCGGGCGGAAATTCCGAGATCATTCGCCCGGTGATTAATAGTTTGGTGCAACGTCCGTGGCTGAATCAACGTGGTAAGGTGTATGTAATTATTGGGAATACTACGATTTCTTCGGGGTTATGGGGAGCAATCTATTTTCGCAATATGACGAATGCGATTTTGCTGGGCGAACCTACCGGCGGAAAGCCGAACAGCTATGGCGAAGTGCTAAGTTCGCTGCTGCCAAATTCAAAAATTTTATTTCAGTATTCGACGAAATTTCAGGCGATTACCTCAGGCGATCCGATTGCACTCTTTCCTGATGTGCCGATTGAAATCGCTGCCGCCGACTACAACAACAATGATGATCCGGTGTTGTCGTATATTTTGTCGCGTTAAGGCGATTTTTACTTCAAAAATTTTACGCTGCTTTGACCTTAGCTTTCATGTATGTAACCGATTGTTTGATTAGTGCCTGCAAAATCTTTAGGTCTATATCGGCGAGGTTTTTTATATACAAACAGCCTTTGCCGGATTTGTGTTTACCAAGTTTTGTTAACAATTCTTCAGAGCTTTCATCACGCCCACACAGGTACAAGGTCAGCGCATCTTTGCGCGACGCAAAGCCTACTAAACATGAATCGCCTTCGTGACCGCTGGCATATTTGTAATGATATTCACCAACGCCGACAATGCTGCTGCCCCACATTTTCGGTTCGGCTTTGACGATTTTTTTCATCAACTCCAAGACAGTGTAGCAATCATTCCTACGCTGCTCATCTGCAATTGCCTCTAAAAATTCTGTCACGCTTACGTTCGTTGGTTTGGTTTTTGCTTCTGCCATAAATTCCTTTCAATACGAAATTCCCACCCGCTACAGCAGGCGGTTCTGACAACAATTATTTTTCAGGTATCGAATATTCAAATTCATATAAATGTTTTCCATCCGCAATATTAATCATCATTTTGCCTGTCAGCCCGACTAATTCATCAGTGCCGGAGTCAGGTACAACAACGACAGAAAGTTGCGGCGCGCTACGATCCATAATGCCGTTATGTTGCAGCACGAATGAACCTTTGCGTCCGTGCAAAATTCCGGTCACGCGTTCGATTGCCACGTAGCCGGCGGATCCTTTTACATCTGTCATCGCCGCCAGCATTTGACCTTTGCTGCTGGCTGCAAGATCGTCGTGAAATGTTTTGTCAATTGTCATTCTGCCGAGTCCGGCTTCCTTAGCTGCGTTGTCGTCTTGCGGTGATAGTTTTACTTCAAATGTTCCGCTGGCGTGTTTTGTCATACTTAGTTCCTTTGGTTTTGATTTTTGAGCTTGTGAATAGGCGAATGCGCTGAGACTCAGCACAAAGCAGAGACAAGCGAAGAGGTAAAATTGTTTCTTCATAAAGTATATTCTGATTGCTTCAAGTTGAAGAGGCATGTGAATTTCCTTCGTATAAAAATTCGTCATGCGTTCCATTGCGCAGAAGGCTTGCCCAACCAGACCCACGCGATGAAATCCACGAGCGGCGGCTCAGCACCAACCTCGCGCAGCCGTGTATTTACCTGTCCGCGATGATAAGCACTGTGCATTGTCACTTGTTGCAAGGTTTCGGCCAGCGTGGAAGCCGCCGGTGTTTGCCCAATTTGTGCCGCCACCATTTCGGCCCAAGGTAAGGCTACGATCTGCGCCAAGCCCTCTTCAGACAAGCTGTTCAGGTACGGCTGCGCGTCGCGGTGATATGTTTGTCCCCACGCCAGCAAATCGGCACCGCGCAAATCTCCGCCCTTATTGAACCAAGCCATTAACGCTTGCAGCCGTTCGTTGCCGTCCTGATACTTCGTAAACTCTCCCTGCCACACAGCCAGAAAAACGCGCTGTACCAGATGTATATGATGTAAGCGCGCGCGCAGGATTTCGTCAGCAAGGGTCGCATCCACTGACAGCGCCGTTTGCCAAACCATCGCATCCGCCCATTCCATGTGCCGAAATTGATCTTGTAGATTTGATAGTAAGTTCATTCGTTTTTCCCGTTGTTACTGGTGGAATATTTGGCCGCGAGTTTGCGCACCGTATTGATCCCGCGCACTGTTGCTTTTGTTTTGATAATTTTTTCCAGGCCTGCTTTGGAGACAGGGGAATCCAATTGATTCGTGCGAGGGAGCCAATACACTTCGCGGTTATATACAGATAAGTCATCCATCTCATTTCGGTACGTTAACAATGTGTTTGTCATTTCGAGGCTCAGTGGTTCAGCCAGAAAACCAACAGCAAAATTCGGCTCAGCTTCAGTGAAGGGATGATATTGAGCGATTGATTTGACCTCAGCAACAGTACGAATAAATGTCGCGACTTCATAGCCCAGCGATTTATGCAGGTGCTCCGCAATTCTGTTTTCCAGCGTTTTGATATTCTTCGCTTTGGAGTCGAAAATTACATTCCCACTGGCAATAAACGTTTCGACATTAGCGCAACCTAACTCCAGAAAAAGTGTCCGCAAGGTTTCCATCTTGACGTTGTGACCGCCAACATTGATCGCTCGCAGAAACGCAATAAGTTTTGGCATAATAATTTTAGAAATCAATTGGCTCGAACTGCGCAAACATATCGTGCGCCTCTGACAAACTGGTCAGTGGCGCATACTCGCAGACTTTGCCAAATCGTTCCCACATCGCAAGGACGCCAGGATTCGTATGCGCTTGCTCAACAGCTTCTTTGGATTTCCATTCAAAGACTTCAATGATCGTGCCGTCTTTGGCGCGCATCACATGCGAAACGCGATCGGTAACAAGATCAAGCGCCCGCAATGTGGGCAAATGATTTTTTACTTCTTCGAGTAGCTCGGCGTCTTTGCCTGGTAACGGACGATAGGCTGCGATTGAGTAATGTCCCATAAATGTTCCTCCTGATGAGTGAATTCAATAAACTAAGCTGCTTTGTCTTCGGCAAATTTCCAATGACCGATTTCTTCAGGCACGCCTTTGATTTCGCTGGAGATGGTCTGCGTAAAAATCAGGCGATTACCAAATGGATCATTGATGGACATCTCGCGCGAACCCCACGGTTGATTTTCAACTCCGGGTCGGGCGTTTTTATACCGTTTTGTAATGAGTTCTTTTTGGTACGCATCCACATCATCGGTAACAATTCTGATTGCCGCGCCGGGGCAACAATCGCCAAAATGTTCCGATAAATGCAGGTCGCAGTCGCCTTTGGAAATGCCCATATACAACGGCAGATCGTCGGCAAAGCGATGTTCAAAATTTATTTTGAAGCCAAGAAAATCAATATAAAATTCTTTCGCTTTGGCTTCATCGAAGATGCGTAAAATCGGTGTAATTTTTCCTAAGCTCATAAAAATTAAATCTTGTGACGCGGAGCGTTTGGAGTGCTGCGCCTTGTCGTAGCTTTGGTA
>JAYTCQ010000399.1:0-3504 GCA_043736395.1 Blastocatellia bacterium
CAGTACTCCAGGCAAAATTTCACAGCTAACTATCGAAATATTTCTCTTGAGAAGGCGCCCTTACTGCGTGCGGGCTTCTGCATTTTTCCTCAAGGCGCGACCTGCTAAAGCTCCATTATATTTCCCATCTTCGATAACTAATTTTCCATTGACGATGACGAATTTCATTCCGGTTGCGAGTGTGGTTGGAGCTTCATACGTCGCTTTTTCCGCGACTGTTTTTTCATCAAAAATAATCACATCAGCAAAATATCCCGTGCGCAGAAATCCTCGTTCTTTGACCTTGAAGGTTTCTGCCACTTGCGCCGAACTCGCTTGAATAAATCGCGGGAGAGAAATCACTTTTCGTTTCAAAACATAATCACTTAGCTTGCGCGGATATGTGCCGTATTTACGCGGGTGTCCGCTTGATCCGTCGCTGCCCGTCATTACCCATTTCTGCTTCATAAATTTAATAATATCGGATTCATTCATGTTGAAAGAGACGACGGATGCGCCGCCATTTTTGATGATTTCGAGAGCGGTTTCGATAGGAATTTTGTTGGCAATTTTCGAAAGTTCATCAAGTCGTTTGCCATTCAAATTTTTGTCTTTCGCGCCAGTGACAAGGATCGCATTTGCGCCGCCGCGCTTGCGCAAATTTTCTTCCATTTCTTTGATGAGGCGAGGACGAATATTCGGATCTTCGATGCGTTTGAGCAATTCTGCATTGCCTCCAACTTCCGCCCAGCGCGGCAATAGTGAGGCAGAAATACTCGTACCAGATGCGGTGTAGGGATATTGATTCGCGGTAATATTTACGCCATCGGCACGCGCTTTCTCGATTATTGAAATGACCTGCTTGCTTTGTCCCCACACGTCTACGCCGAGGGCTTTGATGTGCGAAACATGAACGGGTAATTTTGCTTCACGACCGATGCGAATCACTTCCTCGATGGAGCCGAGCAGGCCGATGGAATATGAACTTTCATCGCGAATGTGCGAGTCATAAATGCCGTCATTTGCCGCAACGATTTTGGCGAGTTCGATGACTTCTTCGGTTTTTGAAAAACTGCCTGGCGCGTAATAAAGCCCGGTAGACATTCCGAAAGCTCCATCGTTCATTGCTTGACGCACGATGACTTTCATTTGCTCCAACTGTTCAGAGTTCGGCGCGGCATCGCTCATTCCTAAAACCGCTTGTCGTACGGTGCCTTGCCCGACTAATAAAATTGCATTCGTGCCGATGCCTTGTGATTGAAACAACGCAAATCTTTTGCTGAGCGGTAACACGCTTGTGCCATCATTATTGATCGTAACCGTTGTCACGCCTTGCATTAAATAATTGATGTTGCTGTTACGATTCGCGTTGGATAAATCTTCGTCCGCATGTGTGTGAGGATCAATAAATCCGGGGGCTACGATCAATCCTTTGGCGTCAATGGTGCGCTTTGCGGTGAGCTTGGATTTTTTGGCATCGCCAATGAATGTGATGCGGTCGCCGGTGATGGCAATGTCTGAAATTTTTTCAGCCACGCCAGAGCCGTCAAGCAGGCGACCATTACGAATGAGGATGTCAGCCGGGGGGGGTTGCGCGAAAGTAAAAAGCGACAACCAACAAATTGTCAGCGCGTGGAACAAAATATTCTTGATCATTTTTGTTTATCCGAAAAGCGAAATTATATTTGAGCGCGGAGCGTATGAGTGCTGCGGCTCGGCGTAGCTTTGGTATAAATTTACATCGCTGTAGATTTGCAATGTACGCCACTACCAAAGCGACGACAAGGCATCCCGTTCCAAACGCTCCGCGCTTCGTGAGAATACGCAAAAGCGGTCATCGGCTCAAATCAGTTTGCGCTTCTTGATGATTTTTGAGAATAATCACTGCGTCAAAATTTTAGAGAAAATATATGTCCACCGAAAACATCACCCGCCGCGAAATTCTCACGATGGCTGCGGCTTCGATCACGCTTATGAAGACAAATACTGCTGTGCTGGAATATGAAAAATATGATGGACTCGGCTTAGCCGAACTAGTCCGTGAAAAAGAAGTCACGCCGCTGGAATTGCTCAATGCGGCAAGGCTCCGATACGAAGCCGTGAACCCTAAAATCAATGCATTCGCTTCATTATTTTTCGACAAAGCTGAAGCTGCAATCAAGCAGGGCTTGCCGGATGGCGTGTTCAAAGGCGTCCCGTTTGCATTGAAGGATTTGGGGATGAATTTGACGGGAACAGTGACTTCGTATGGTAGCAAAGTCTGGAAAAATAATTTGGCTGAGAGCGACAGCACGCTGGTGGCGCGATACAAAAAAGCGGGACTGGTAATTTTTGGTAAAACAACGACGCCGGAGCTGGGAATCACAACAACTACGGAGTCGGCGGTGTACGGCAAGACTCGTAATCCGTGGAATCTGGAACGCATCGCCGGAGGCTCATCAGGCGGCGCGGCAGCGGCAGTGGCGAGCCGAATTTTACCGATGGCGCATGCGAGCGACGGCGGCGGTTCGATTAGAATTCCGGCTTCGTGTTGCGGGTTGTTTGGAATGAAGCCGACGCGCGGACGAATTCCGATGGGGCCGAATTCAATGGAGGGATGGAACGGTTGCTCAGCGCATCACGCCGTGACGATTTCAGTTCGTGACAGTGCGGCTTTGCTGGATATTTCGGCTGGCGATGAACTGGGCGCGCCGTATTCGTGTCCGCCACAGGCACGTCCATTTTTGAAAGAAGTTGGCGTTGATCCGGGCAGATTGCGAATTGCGTTGGCGATGAATCCACCGGGAAATATGACGGTTGATGAAGAATGCAAAACAGCTGCATTGGAAGCTGCGAAGCTGTGTGAACGATTGGGGCATCGCGTAGAAAAAGTTGCGTTGCCGATTGACAATGCCTTGTTTCGACAATCGTTTTTGAATGTCATCACGGTTTCGATTACACGGACGCTCGAGGATGCCGCGAAAATCTTGGGTCACGAAGTTACTGAAAATGATGTCGAACCGGCGACGTGGTCAATGTATAAAAATGGCAATAAAATCAGTAGTGTAGCGTATTCCCGCAGCATCGCTTACATGCATCAGGTCGGGTTAGCTATGGCAAAATTCCAGGAAAAATATGATGTAATTCTAAGTCCAACGTTAGCGAAACCGCCGATTTTACTGGGTCTTTTAAGCCTCGATGATCCGGCGCGGTTTGGCAAAGAGGTTGGAGAATTCAGTCCGTACACCGCGCTGTATAACGTGACGGGGCAGCCTTCGATGTCGGTTCCATTGCATTGGACGAATGACGGATTGCCGGTCGGCGTCATGTTTTCAGGACGCTTCGGCGATGAGGGAACATTATTCAGATTGGCGGCGCAACTGGAAAAAGCCAAGCCGTGGGCGAATCAAAAACCCGGGTTCAAAGCATCTTGATGATAACGCTTTGAAATTCAAACTTGGTTCGGCGATCAATACATTCGAAATCGTTAACTTTATTGTGAATTTCAGATAGATGCGACGAGAATTTGTAGGGTAGGTTCTCAAC
>JAYTCQ010000400.1:0-25229 GCA_043736395.1 Blastocatellia bacterium
GTTGAGAACCTACCCTACAAATGCAATTCGAACTGACAAAAATTAAGTTATGAATGAACAAAAAACTAATGACACTGAATTCAATAATTCAAGCCTTGAAATTCTCATTCCTGCGGATGTTTTGCAAGCCCGAATCGTTGAAATTGGAGCGGAAATTACCAAAGATTACGCGGGCAAAAAACCATTATTCATTTGTGTCTTGAAAGGCGCGATGGTGTTTATGGCGGATTTGATGCGCGCGACGGATTTGCATTTGAATATTGATTTTATTGCGGTGTCGAGTTACGGAGCCGGGACGCGCTCTACCGGAGAAGTGAAAATCGTCAAAGACCTTGATGGCCCGATTGATGGACGCGACTTAATTTTCGTCGAAGACATTCTCGACACCGGATTGACACTCAGCTATTTACTGGAAAATTTTCGCGCTCGCGGAGCCGCTTCAATTAAGCTGGCAGCCTTACTGAATAAACCGGATCGCCGTAAAGCGGATGTTACGCTTGATTACAAAGGCTTCGACATTCCCGATGAATTTGTCGTCGGCTACGGTCTTGATTTTGACGAACGCTATCGAAATTTGCCATACATCGGAGTCGTGAAAAATCTTAGTTAGAGCATTGGCATTTGGATTTCAGCGTTTGGAAACTATTCAAAGGTAAGATAATCCAAAATTAATTATTTTTTTATGACCCTTTTTTCAAATCCTTCCTGCGATATGTAAGTGAATGGGAAATTTTCTCATCCCCCCTCCCTTGAAAATTAATCACGTTGAATTTTAGCCTGGAACGCTATCTCCTCCTCTAAGCCGGAGGTGTGTTTACAGGCTGCATAAGTTCTCACGCGTACCCCGATTTCAAATTCCGGCAGATTACTCTCACAAGTAATTTTTATTAATATTTCGGTCCTTGCGTTTCTCGCGAACTTGATAAAATTATGGTTAGTCTCACTACTCGTCGTTCCTCAACTGTTTTTGGAAAACTCACTCTCACAATTCTTTTTTTGATTTTTTCAGGAATTTCAATTGTTGCCCAAACTGTTAACCCTCAACCGATAGTGACGGTTTCAGCAGCGGATTATCGTCCTGATTCAATTGTCGCGGCGGAGAGCATTGTCGCGGGATTCGGGATGAATCTGGCCACTGGAGTCGAAGCGGGGCAGGATACTGATGCGACTACGCCAGGAATTCAGTTGCCGAAAAAATTGCAGGGGACGCGCGGGTTAGTGAACAACGTCGAAGCGGATTTATTTTATGTCGGGCCGAACCAAATCAATTATTTAGTTCCAAAAACAACTGCTTTGGGAGCGGCGACGATTCGCGTTGAATCGCAAAATGGAGCGTTCATCACCAATGGCACATTACAGATTGCGCAGGTCGCTCCAGGAATTTTTACTGCAAGTCAGGATGGATCGGGAGTTCCCGCAGCAAATGTTCTTCGTGTCAAATCTGATGGCATGCAAGTTAACGAACCGGTTTCGACATACGACGCAGGCATCGGACGTTTTTTAGCGAAGCCGATTGATCTGGGCCCGCAGGGCGAAACTGTCTTTTTAATTTTGTATTTGACCGGAGTTCGCAATGCTCCTGATCCGAATGCGGATGGAAACGCCAATGAAACCGTGCGAGTCCTGGTCAATGGAAATGAACTTGCTCCGTCTTATTCCGGCATCCAGCCGAACTTCATTGGCCTTGATCAGATCAACGTTGAATTACCGCGATATTTATTAGGAAATTCCGCACTCGACATTCAAATCAAAGTGAATGGATTACTTTCCAATCGTTCGAATGTTGAATTGGTCGCGCCGAATTTAACAGGTCTGGGCTGGCGGGCGCGAGGCTTAGCTGGACGTACGATCAGAAATTTTGCGACGCTTGGTTCTTATTTATTTGCTGCTACAAACGAAGGAGTTTTCCGATCCAGTGACAACGGCGCGAACTGGGTTTTAGGCAGTGGCTTCCCGAATGCCACGCAATTTTTATCACTCGCAGTTTTCGGCAATGTGATTTATGCCGGATCAGAAGGCGGCGGAGTTTATGTCAGCTACGACGACGGCACAAGCTGGGCGGCGTTCAATACTGGCTTGAGCGGGTTGGCTTTGACGATTAATTCTTTGAGCTTCGACGGCTCGACGTTTTATGCTTCCACAAGTGGTGGCGTTTGTCGTTACAATCGAACTCTCAATACTTGGGAAGCTCTGAACGCCGGACTCAGTGGCGTTGATTTATTCATTAACAATTTTCTCGTGGATGGCGGGATTAGTTATATCGCTACCAATGGCGGAGTCTGTCGTTACAATCGCACGACGAACACCTGGGAGGCATTTCGCACGGGGCTGCCCGCCGCAACCAGAATTTTATCGTTGGTCAGCACGAATGGGGTTTTATACGCGGGTACCAACGGATCAGGATTGTGCCGGTATAATCGCACAATAAACCAGTGGGAAGCCGTCGGGGGAGGGCTTCCATCCACTGGGATCGTCACATCAGTAATTATTGACGGTCGCCGTTGCTTCGTTGGAACCAGAGGCGGAGGAGTATTTGTTTCCAACGACGCAGGGGCAAGCTGGCAAAGTTTAATTTCAGGACTCAGCGCGAATGATATTTACGCGTTGTGGTTGAACGGCGGAGCGATTTTCGCCGGAGCAAATCTGGGCGGCGTTTATGGCGCTCCGTTATCGAGCGGAAATTTTGTAGCGTATTCGCAGTCCGTCACAGTGAATCAGAATACGCCACGTGGAGTTATTCTAGGTGGCACAGATTTTTCGTTGAATCCGCTGACATATTCAGTTTTGTTTCAGCCAAACAACGGAACGCTCAGCGGCACTGCTCCGAACTTGGTTTACACTCCCGCGACAAATTTTGTCGGCAGCGATGCATTTATTTTTAGAATCAATAATGGTGCGACAAACAGCGCCTCTGCGACCGTGTACGTTACGGTTTCGCCCTCAACGACACCGCCTTCGAATGCGCCGCCAGTGGCAAATTCACAATCTATCTCGACGAATTCTGGCACAGCCAGAGCAGTCATCCTGAGCGCGAGTGATGTGAACGGTGATGCCTTGGCGTATTCGGTTGTGGCGCCTCCCGCAAATGGAATTTTAAGCAGAGCCGCTCCAAATCTGACCTATACGCCAACAGCCGGATTTTCAGGCAGTGACAGCTTCAGCTTCAAAGCCAATGACGGGAAAGCGGATAGTAATATTGCGACTGTTTCGATTTCTGTCTTAGCCAATCGCGCACCCGTCGTTAATGTGCCGGGAGCGCAAATAATCGCCGTCGGTCAGCCATTAAATTTCATTGTTTCCGGTTCTGATCTGGACGCCGGACAAGTCTTGACGCTCATGGTTACGAACGCTCCGATTGGTGCAATTTTCAATGCACTCACAGGACAATTCACTTGGACGCCACTCGCCTCGCAGGTCGGATCATCGCTGGTGAGTTTCACCGTCACCGACAACGGGTTGCCGCAACTCAGCGATACTAAAACTGTCTCGATTACCGTGCCGAACCGCGCTCCCGTGATTACCGTACCTAGCGCGCAATCCACCAGCACGGGACAACTAATTACTTTCGCAGTTTCAGCGACCGACCCCGACACGAATCAAATATTGACGTTGTCGGCTACGAATTTACCTTCGGGCGCATCGTTCACAGCGGCAACAGGAGTGTTTGCGTGGACGCCAAGCGCGGTGGGGATTTCAACAGTTTCATTCACCGTCACTGACAACGGGAATCCGCCATTGAGTGACACAAAGACTGTCAATATTTCGGTGACCGGAAATTCTCCGAACGGAAACTGGACAAATATTTCAGGCGGACTGCCTTCGAATCCGCAATCCATTGCCGCACTCGGGACAGAAATATTTGTCGGCACAACGGCGAACGGAGTTTATAAATCCTCTAACGGCGGACAATCGTGGGTTGCCAGTAATTCGGGAATCACCACAACCGGAATTATTTCCATCAGTGAAGTGAATGGAAATTTATACGCCGCTGGAAATTTCGTTTTGTATTACTCAAACGATGGCGGTGCAAGTTGGAGTTCGATTAGTTCCGGCTTAAGCGGTTCAGTGAATAGTGTGACGCAAGCTGGGACGAAACTTCTCGCCGCTACCACCAACGGTGTTTATTCTTCATCAAATAATGGCGCTAGTTGGGTTTTGTCTTCATCAGGGCTACCAACGCTTACGGCGCAGACTTCTCCGGCAGCGAGAGCGCTTTTGACGGTCGGAGCAGATGTCTATGTAGCTGGTCAGCCCAGCGGTGTACAGCAGGTTTTTAAATCAAGTGATAACGGTGCGACCTGGGCGTCAGCCAGTTCAGGACTCCTGGCTGGATTCGGATTTGGAACTGCTGTGAACGCGCTGGTTGCCAATGGTTCCAATATCTACGCCGCAACCGCAGTTGGAATTTACGTCACCTCTAATGGCGGAACTTCGTGGACAGCAGTAGCAGGCGGATTACCAACGACCAGCAATAACGCACTGTCGCTTGCGGCGAGCGGCAACAATATTTTCGCGGGATACATCTTCAACACAAATGTTTACGCTTCGACGAACAGCGGTACGAGTTGGTCAGCGATGAATGTTGGCGCAACTGTAACGTATGTCCGCGGCATCGTTGTCATTGGCAATAAAGTGTATTGCTGGGCGTCGCCGGATGGATTTTCTTCAGGAATTTACGTCTCGCCAATTCCTGGAACTTAATTCGAAAATTTATCGAGCAGTCGCGGAAATTTTTAAAAATCCGCGACTGCTCATTTCTGTGCCCCCTCACGTTCCTTCAACCCTCCAAAGGAGAAACCTCATGAAAAACTTACAGAAAATATTTTTTACAATTCTTACAATTGCCGTGATGAGTATTACGGCTTTCGCCGCTGATTCACTGTGGTCGCACAAGCCGACACAAGACATTAAATGGTATCAACTCACCGAAGCCGGAACGTTGCTCGTTGGCACGGGTACGAGCATTTATTCGCTTGACCCTGAGACAGGAAATGAGCTGTGGGCGCGACCCGATCTGGCGAAAATTTCCGAAGAAGAAATTCATCAAATTGAAGGGACTCCGCTGTTATTGATCGGGGATCCACAAGGGTTTTTATCCGGCAAAACGGCGTTGTATTGCCTTGATTTGTTGACCGGAAAAAATCTGTGGGAAACAGAAAAAATCAAAGGTCATGCGGTAGAAATCACGGTCAATCCCAAGCTCGGCATCGCCATCATTATCACTGTAGTCAGCAATAAAGCGGCAAAAGATAAGCTTGATATTTTCGCGCTGGAATACGGCAACGGCAAAGTTTTGTGGCAAGCTGAATACGCTGAAAACGTAGATTTATACGGCAAGGAAAAAGGCTCGAGATATTTTCCTACTTTCGATTTAAGCGGAGCGAATCCGCCAATTTTTGATGAAGACGCGGTGTACATGACGTACGCGGGCATCCATAAATACAGTCTGAAAGATGGCAGTTTGCTCTGGAAAAATGTTTACGACGTGACCGAAGGCAAAATCAAACGCGGCAATGGACAAGCCCGCATTGACGGCGATGTGATTTACACTTCGGCGAAAGGGCAGCTCCGCGCGTTCGACAAAAAAAGCGGAACGCTGAAATGGACTTCTAAAGATTTCGGCGGCGCGGTCGCGGAAATGATCGTAGATGGCGGGACGATTTATGGACGTCTCGGCGGAAATTTTTATGATTTCAATAAACGCGAATACGTCAAGAAAGGGCCGCTCGGAGTCGTCGCGTTAGATAAAAATTCCGGTGCTTCATTCTGGAGTTACGATGGAGCAAAAAATAACATTACGAACATGGCAATCGCTCGTGAGGCGAATACATTGCTCATCGCTGACGAAAAAAATCTGATTGAACTTGACCTCAGCAGCCAGGGCAAGGTCAAAGAATCTTATAAAATCAAACTCGAATTCAAGAATAAAATTGGAGCCGCAGCGGTCGGAGTGAAGGCTGCAAAAACAGGATTTGGAATGTTGTCAGGTGGTGCAGTCGGTGCACTGAAAGGTGCGACTTCAAAGGGCGCTGACGGCACAGATGATCCAGTGCAAATTACGCCGCAGGAAAACGGTCAATTTGTGATTCGCGGGATGCAGCATATTTTAAGCTTCGATCCGCGCTCGAAAGCGATTGGCTGGTCTACGCATTTTGAAGCGCCAACGGCACCGACTTGGCAGAAAATTGCGATGGGAGCTTTGACAGCTTTCACGGTGATGGCAAATCTAAATGGCAGTGTCGGTTCGCAGCTCGCTTCAGGGTATAAAACCAGTTCAGCAGATCGTTATGAAGACAGCATGATTAATGCTTTCAGTTCATACGAGAAATTTTTGACGAAGCGATTCAGCGCGACAAAAACCATTGGAAATTTCACATATGTCATGACAAATCTGGCGGAAGGGAAAGACAAAGCGGCTGGAATTATCGGCGTGAATATGATGACCGGACAAGGTGATCGTCAAATTATGTTCGCGGATAAAGACCCGGATTACGAAATTGATGAAGCTTCGGGAAGGATTTTCAATTTAAAAAATTCGAAGGAATTGACGGCATTTGTGATTAAGTAATTTAGGTAATTATACGAAAGTCAGCGCTGGAGGAGCGGAATATTTATAGAAAGCTTTCTATAAATATTCCGCTCCTCCAGCGCAAATACAATCTCTACTACGGTTTCGGAGGAGTTGTCGCACTCTTATTTTCAGCTTTTGCTTTTTCTTTTGTGTTTGATCTGACGTTGAAGGTAATAACCCCACTGACCTGCACAGGTTTTCCTTCAAATGTGGCGGGAACAAAGGTCCATTTTTTGGCAGCGTTAATGGCGGGTGTAGTCGTCGCCGGAGGCCCGTCAATCATTCGCGCAAACATCACTTTCCCCAGTGTCGAAATTAAAACTTCAACTTTAGCTTTGCCGCCCTTCAGCTGAACAACTTCGGCTTTTTGCTTGGTAGAAGCCTTCAATGCTCCCTGTCCGGGGCCGACGGATAATGCCGCTCCGTTAGGGCTGGAATCTGCAACCGGAGCTGAAACTGATTTGGGCTGAACTTTAATATAGGGCAAGACAGCGCTGACTCGATTTAATGGTGTTCCGCCTTGAATCGAATGCGCAATTTCATCAGTGACTGTGTCTTCAACTGCGACAGAAAATTCACCCAGGCGAATCGTTGGAGCGCCGAAATCTGTCACCTCTTTTATGCCTGGGATGCGCGATTTTAAAGAACGATTCAAGGCATCAAGCGAACTTTTTCTGAACTGATCAGCTTTCACTTCATCGGTCGCGAGGGCAGCGGCTTCCGCATTGAGCAAGTTCAAGACGTTTAGCGCTTCGGAATAATCCGACTTAATCGCTAAAGATTTTTTGATGCTGGCAAGACCTGCATTCACATGTTCATTCGCTGCTAAAATTTCTTTGTCGGATAATTTGTAGGTAGTTTTTCCAATGACCAATTCACCGCGCTTGATAATAATTTCGTGCGCCTGCCTCCATCGCGTCATCCCGATCATGTAATTGCTATACGTCTTGATAGAATTTTTCTGGTTCGGCAAATCAGTCCGCCGCTGAAAAAAATCACGTGCCTGCGCCATATTGCCCAGTTGAAATGCAGTGAGCGCGGCATAGCCCAAGGCATCATCGTTACTCGGTTCAAGCTTCACTGCCGCTTGAAATTTTTTGGCGGCAAGATCGAATTTTCCTTTTTTATACAGCGCGACTCCCTGTGTCATTTCAGATTGCGCTGTGATGACCGGAGCAGGTGGCGGAGTAGTTGAGGGAAGACCCTGCGCAGTGGGAGGAGGAACAGGTAATTGAGCATGGACATTGATGGACGTTGCCATCAGGAACACGAAACAGGGAAGTAGATTCGTTTTCATAATTAGTAGGGTTGGAATGCAAAAAGAAGTCGCAACTTCACGTTGAGTAAAGGCGCCCTTAGCGCGGGCTTCTGCATTGTAGAGTCACATTCTTTTCTATAAATAACTCGGATCAAACGGGGCAGGGAGCAGATCAATAATTCTCGCTGTTTCGATCTGATCTTGCAAGTTGACCATGATGACTTCGCCATCGTGAGGAAATAAATCTGAAATCACCTGCCGACACGCCCCACATGGTCTCACAGGAGAGTGTGTATCAGCAACCACGGCAATCCGTTTGAAGTCACGTTGTCCTTCGGAAATCGCTTTGAAAATCGCAACGCGTTCAGCGCACATGGATAATCCGTAACTTGAATTCTCGACATTGCAGCCTGAAAAAATCTGACCATTTTCGCATTCGACTGCTGCTCCGACTTTGAAGTTGGAATACGGCGCATGAGCGAATTCACGCGTCAGGCGAGCGATTTCTATCAGGCTTTGAATGTTCATTATTTAGCTCGTCTAATCTCAATATCAATCTGATTGCGAATTTTTCCGGTGATGAGATCAATGCCGACTTCGTTATGTCCGCCTTCGGGAATAATCACATCGGCGTAGCGTTTCGAAGGCTCGACGAATTGCAAATGCATTGGGCGTACAGTGTCGAGATATTGATTGATGACAGATTCGACTGTGCGTCCGCGCTCATTAATATCACGTTGGAGCCGCCGCAAAAAGCGTAAATCATCAGCCGTATCCACAAAGATTTTCACGTCCATTGATTCGCGTAACCGCGCATCATGAAATATCAAAATCCCTTCGACAATAACAATCGGAGTAGCGTTGACAAGTTTCGTTTCTGCCAAACGCGTGTGTGTCGTGTAATCATAAATTGGCATCGCAATCGCTTCACCCGCTTTAAGAGCAATCAGATGATTTGCAAATAATTCATTATCAAGCGCGTCGGGATGATCGAAGTTGATTTGATGTCGCAGGCTCAGCGGCATATCAATGAGGTTGCGATAGTAACTGTCCTGTGGAAAATACGTCACATGATCGGCACTTACATTTTCCAGAATGCGCCGCGCGACTGTTGTTTTGCCTGAGCCTGTTCCACCACAAATTCCTATGATCATAAATAAAACTTAGACAGCAAATATGAAACGGTGTTGCACCACCAACGATGAAAATGCCGTTTTGAATAGAATCAACAACTTACGTGGGCATTTTCAGAACAGGATAAACAAGATTTGAGGCAAGACTTCAAGAACCGAAAAAACTGTGAATCCTGTTTTAAATCTTGTCAATTCTGTCTAAAAATTCACTTAAATTTGAACAATAATTTTTTTCAGCAATGCAATAAAATCATCCGCCACATCTTTGCCCGCCTGCATCACTTCTGCGTGATTGATGGGCTGATCTAACACTCCGGCAGCGGCATTGCTAATCAACGAAATTCCGAGTGTCTTCATCCCCATTTGTTTCGCGACAATGGCTTCGGGAACGGTAGACATTCCGACTGCGTCGCCGCCGAGCACACGCAGCATGCGAATTTCTGCGGGCGTTTCATAGTTCGGTCCTTGCAGCGCGAGATACGTTCCTGACTCTAATCGAAGCCCTAATTCTCCAGCACATTTTTGCGCAATACGCTGGTATTCGCGTGAATACACTTCCGTCATATCAGGGAAACGCGCTCCCAAACGATCATCGTGTGAGCCGCGCAACGGACTCTGAAACATCATATTGATATGGTCTTTGATGAGCATCAAGGATCCGGCTGTGAAATTCGGATTAATCCCGCCCGCCGCGTTCGTGACGATAAAACTTTTTACTCCCATCACTCCAAATGCACGAATCGGAAGCGTAACTTCATCCAGCGAATAACCTTCGTAGTAATGAAATCTTCCCTGCATCACCGCAACAGTTTTATCGCCAATCGTTCCGATGACCAGCCGCCCCTGATGCCCTTCGACGGTTGAGCGCACAAAATCAGGAATATCGTCGTAAGAAATTCGGATCGAATTCTCTAACGTATTCGCAAATTCGCCGAGGCCGGAACCAAGTACGACGACTACGTCAATGGGCTTTTTTGCTTGGGCTTGAATGTATTGCGCTGAAGCATGAGCGCGATCAAATATTGACATAGGTTTTAGGTTTCAGGTGTCAGGTGAAAGAGGAGTCTGACACCTCATACCCTTCACCTCACACCTATTCTTTGGTATATGCTAATCCTAATGCCTTCGGAGGAATTGCACGGCTAATAAAACCAGCCAGAACAACAATCGTCAGCACATAAGGAACGATCTGTATAAATTGATTAGGAATATTAACAGTGCCTTGCATGCGAATCGCAATGGCTTCGGCGAAGCCAAATAATAAGCACGCGACAAGTGTTCCCACCGGGTCCCACTTGCCAAAAATTAATGCCGCGAGCGCGATGAATCCGCGCCCTGATGTCATATTTCTCGTGAATAAAGAATTCTGTCCGATGGAAAGATATGCGCCACCAAGTGCGGCTAATGCTCCTGATATTAACACTCCGGCGTAGCGCATTTTATAGACGCTGATGCCTGCGGTGTCGGCTGCCTCAGGATTTTCTCCGACGGCACGCAGGCGCAATCCGAAGCGCGTACGATACAAGACAAAGAAAGTAATTCCCGCCGCAATCAACGCAAAGTATACAAGTGGGTTTTGATTAAAAATCGAAGCGAAAACAGGGGAATTCTCTTGATTGAAAAAAGCCCAATCGTTGAGCGTTTGTTCGCGGGGCAATTGCGGAGTATTACCAGTTGTCCCGAAAAATACGCCGCACAACAACGCAGGAATTCCCAGAAATAAAATGTTGATGGCTGTCCCGCTGACGACCTGATCGGCGCGATAATTAATGGTCGCGACAGCGTGAATGGCGGCTACACAAATGCCTGCGAAGACGGCGGCGATGACTCCAATCCAGGGATTGTGCGAATAGAAAGTGACGAGCGCAGCTGTGAACGCTCCCGCGAGCATGATGCCTTCGAGGGCAATGTTAATGACGCCCGCGCGTTCGGAATACAACCCACCGAGAGCTGCTAAAATCAATGGCGTCGCCAGCCGGAGAGTAGATGCGATGATTGTAAAATTGAGAATGTTTTTCATAACTGAAAAGTTCGCGGTTCCCAGCAAAAACAGTTCGCAGTCTTTAGTTCGCAGATCGCAGTTAAGGCAATTGGAAGAAATCTTACCGTGAACTTCTTAGCTGCGAACTAAAGACTGCGAACTGCGATCTGCGATCTGCGAACTTCTAGTGCGTGAGCGCGTACATAACGTAGTTGACACCAAATTTATATGCTTCGTTTGTCTGCTCAATCGGCGCAAACGGATTGTCGGAAAATTGCCAGTAATCGCTGACGTCGTTGTTATAATTGATGACCATCATCAGGCGACCTTTATCGTCTTCGATGCCCCAGAATTCTGGCGTCATTTGTCCGAAATTCCCGTACGGCGCTACGATATTTAAAGTTTTGATCGAGAAGAAGCAGTTGAAAACTGGATGCGAAATGTCGAGTTTTTTCAGCTGAAATTCGGGGAATGCTTTTTTGACTTGTGGTTCAAAAATATTCCAATCTCTGGTGCGAAAATCATCTACCAGCACGAATCCGCCGCGCAAACAATACTCGCGCATTCCTGCGATTTCCTGATCGGAGAGATTCATGAATCCAACTTCGCACAAATATGCCATCGGATATTTGTAAAGCTCCGGCTCCACAAATCCGTAGATCGGTTCGTTGGTTTCAAGGTGAATATCGAGCTTGGAAAGTTCCGAAACGATTTTGTTCAGATGACGTCCCGCGCCTGGCCAGTCGTGTGACCACGGTAGCCCGCCGTCTCCCAGATGCGAGCCAAAACTAAACATCCCGCCGTACATTCCCACATCAAATTTGACGCGGGCCATAATGAATTTGCCGGACAAATCTGTTTGATCTTTAGGAACTTCAAGCACTGTTGGCAAGCCTTCAGCATTTTTCTTTTGATGTCGTTGTTGACGCTGAGCGATCACCAAAGTAAAGGACAGGGAAATGATGAGTAGCGCACAGGTAAACAACCTGAACGATGTGATTCTAAATTTTGAGAATTCTATTTTCATACGGCAATTAATTCCGCCGAAGTTTCAATAATAAGTCTAAAGCCTGACTATACGTCGGAGCAATTTCCAACGATTGCAATAAGGCTTTGCGCGCCGCGCCTTTGTTGCCATCGGCAAATTGCGCGCGAGCTAGATTGTAATGCGCTTCGGCTAAATTTGCAGGCTTTAATGCGAGCGCGACTTGATATTCTGTGATCGCGGCTTTGGAATCCTTTTGATCAAGATATAAATCACCAGCAATCAAATGCTGTGAAGCGTCAAACGGATTGATAAAGAAGCTGAGCTGCAATCCTTCCAGCGCTTTGGCTTTATCGCCCAATGCCAGCCGCAATTGAATCAATTTTTTTAAGGCTTCGACTTCATTTTCGTCAACTCTGACCAGGGCTTCAATCGTGTCTGCCTGCGCTTGCTTGTCAGATTGTGTTTCATAAATACTTGCCAATACTTCGTACGCATTGCCGTTGCCGGTGTAATAAGGAAACAATTCAATCGCGCGTTTCAAATAGGAAATTGCCTTGGTCGCGTCTTCGACTTTGAGCAAAGTTCCGGCTCGCAGATTCGCTAGAAAATCATTTGGATTGGCCTCCGCTGCTGCGATGGCGCTTTCTTTTGTGGGCTTTGGTGCTTCCACCTGCTTCCAGAGCGGCTGCGCTGCCGTGATGTATTTCCCAACTTTTCCCTGCAAATATTCCTTGAAATTTTTATCGAATTCTTCGTTCGTAGTTTTCAGGACAGCTTGCAGCGCATCCAGATTTTTCGCACCGGCTTTGTACTGCGCCAGCATTTCCAGAATTTTATCGAAGCCGTATTTATCAGTGATAAATTCGCACACCTGCGAAGCTTCAAAATAGGCGAGTGGAACAGAATCAGCGGTTTTCGGTCGCAGGAATCCTCCATCTAAATCTGCGATTTTGAAGAAGCGTCCATCCGCAAAAGCTTTAAGCGTCATCACATTCCAATCATCGCCCCAGCCCCTGCGCGCGCGACGTTCTTCATACACGCTCAAGCCTTCAGAAAACCAGCGCGGAATGCGATTGTCCGTCGCTTGTAGTGTGATGACGTGTGTGTATTCGTGCCACAGCGTACTGCCCCAATTAAATTCTCCGGCGGCACGCGCCGAAGGTGAATCCAGCGTGACGACCTGTCCGAAGCAGACGCCCAACGCGCCGAGTCCCGGCAATCCTAACGTGCGCACGGCGAAGTCTTCGTGGTTCTCATAAATCTCAACCGTGATGGGAGCGCGTGGCGTAAATTTATATTTCGCGCTCAAGGTCTTCACAGCTTCGTCCAGCAAATTTCCCGCGTACGGCGTGATGGCTGGATTCTCTTTTTCAGAAGCACGGATGATAAAATCTCCGCGTTTGATGATCGGGTATTCCGCCAAAACATCCAATAAATCCAGCGTATTTTTCGCGCGGACATTGAATGGATCGCCTTTAAATGAAGTCCCAATCGCGGCGCGTCCTTCGTCAATTTTCCCGGCTCGCGTCAAGGCGATACCATAGCTTAAATGAGCATCCCAAAGTCTGGGTGAAAGAGTAAATGCCTGTTTTGAAAACTCTGCACCTTCCGCATAACGTCGCGTTTGTCCCGCAAAATGGGATAGCGTTTCATACAATCGACCATACTTCGGATTGATCGCGAGGGTCGTCTGTAGTTCTTTATCGGAATCAGCTTTACGATTTTGCAGCCAATACAACGTAGCCTTCAACGAATGCGCTTCTAATGAATTCGGATTAATTTTTAAAGCGCTTTCGATGTCTTTCAGCGCCGGTTCGTATTCTTCTTTCTCCAGCAAAATCCACGCTCGCAAATTGAAAGCATTCACATAATTCTGATTAATTTCGAGTGCTTTGTTGAGCGCGGCCTGCAACTCTTCGCCGCCTTCAATTTGTTTGTTGGCGGCTATTCCCAAATGCGCGCGAGCAGAATTTGGATTGGTGTCGAGCGCATCCGTGAAAAATGTCGCAGCTTCGGCGTAGTTATATTTGGTCGTGTAAAGTTCGCCGCCAACCAAGTTTGCTTCAATAAATTCTGCATCATCACTGGTAGCTTCACCGACAACATCATTCGCCTCTTTGTATTTTTCCAGATAAATCAAAGCCTGCGCGATGAGCGTTAAATCTTCCGCTTTCTTTTCTTTATCCGATTCATACAATTTTTCGAAAGATTGAAAAATCGGCGTTGCTAATTCTTCTTTGCCGGTCATGACCAGAAGCTCAGCGCGACGTAAATCGGCGCGATGTTTCGGTGTATCTTTCGCCGTTCTGCCGATGCGTTCAAATTCAGCAATCGCTTCGTTGTAACGTCCGGTCGCAGCGTAAACTTCCGCTAAAGCAAGCTTGGCTTCGACGCTGTTGAATTTTTTTGCGGCAGTTTCCGCTTCCTGATATTTTCCAGTTTCGAGATACGCCCGCAGCAATCCTGCTTGCGCTTTCGCTTCATTCGGATTTGCAGAAAGCAGACGATTGAAAGCGGTCACCGCTTCCGCGTATTCGCCTTTGGTGAGTTGTTCTAAGGCTTCTTCCAGCGTCGGAGCCTGAGCCGCCGCGCACGCTGCGAAGATAAAAAATAAGATTGTTAATAAGGAAAATATTGAGTGCAATTTTAAGGTTTTGATAAAGCTTCTAAGCATATTTCAATTTTTCTTCGTCGCGTGGCGACGGCTGAATTTAGCCGTGGGTTATCAACCCACGGTAACGATACGATTGCCCTTTGCGTCGCGTAGTGACGCTTGAAATTGTCGGTAGCATTATTAAATTCTCAGGCGTCGTCTACGCGACGCTGAAATTGAATTCTGGCTTTCCGTGGGTTGATAACCCACGGCTAAATTCAACCGTCGCCACGCGACGAAGACAATTCACATTGATGAAAAAGTCTGAAAGGTTCGATGTTTCTGACTTTTATTCTTCGTCATAATATTTGCCCGGCTCAGTCGTTTTGCCATCAGCCAAATCGCAGAGACGACGAAATCCAGCCATCATCATTAGCCATGTATCTTCGCCGCCCAAAGAAATAATTTTTTGTTTCACAATTGAACGATCAACTGTTTTTGGTTGCTTGAGCAGAAAGACAATATCGTCAAGGTCTTTTTGGCGACCTGCTTTATATTTCAAAATCACCAACCATTCTGGCGTGATAACGCGCAAGCCGTTTGGTAAGTTGATAGCTTCCTGAAGCGCTGCGCGGTAATATTTTTGAAACCCATCTTTGCGAACAATCCAATCAATCTGAACGTCGTACCTGCCAACCTTCAAAGTAAAACTGTTTCCGCCAAACGTAAGCTGATGTTTCGGCTTGAGCGATAATTCCTTTGAAGCAATGATATCTACATCTTTGGTCAAACGCGGACTGCCATACAGGTGCATCGCCATGCCGCCTGCGATTGCCCATTCAATTTCTTCACGGCTCGCAATGGCTCCGGCTTGATGCGCCGCTTCCAATCCCGTGTCGGAAGAAATTGTCGGATGCGCTGCATTTTCCAGCATGCGTCCGACGAGTTGTTGATAATCGTTCTCACTCATTTTTGTTTTCTTATGCAATCCCAATTTGGCGCAAAATTGAGTATTTTCTAATGTAAATCATTCCAACTTAGCTTTAGGGAGTTGCCCACACCAGCATTGAAACAGATCATCCACCGTATCAATTTTCTTAAAGAGCTTAGTCGTTCCATATTTTTTTAACTTTTTCTCTAACTCTTGCTGTAACCAAAACTCATTATCACCAGCACTTGATTCGTGAAATATATTTCGCCACCATTTCTTGGTTTTTGCAGGGTCTGTTAATTTATTAATGTCATCTTGAGGTCGCAGGAGACCTGCTGAAACACCATATACTTCTTCAATCAAGTCGCAGAGATCATAAACTTCTTGCTGATTCAATTGTGCATCCTGCCAGTACCGCAAGTAGAAATTTTCTTTACTGAGCTGTTCACGACCGATGAATCGAGATACGACGTGGTTCGTATACTCTTGGCTTAATCCCAGTGTTAGAATATTTATGACATCGTCCATTTTCATATTCAGAGATAAATGCTCAACACCAGATTAAGTGAGATTTTCTATTTTTGCTTCGCCTTAATCTTCTCATTCAACTCCGCCAACTGAATCAATAATTTTTCCAATTCATCTTCATAATCTTCCGGCTTCAATTGCGCCTTCCGAAGTTTCAATTCTTCGACTTCACGTTCTAAGCGCATTTTATCCGCGTACGATCCTTGCAGCTCTTTGTCGCCTCCGGCCAGTTGATAAAAGAGGGAATCGAAGTACGTTGTTTTCGCCAGACTGCCTTCTTCATCCGTAATTTTTTCGGAGCCTTTGCCGTCGCCATTATCGTCCAGCATCGCGTGTTCGGTGACTAAGCGATTTTGTTCTTTGAAAAATTTCCCAAGCTGCAAAGTTGTATAGTTAAAAGCCTCTAACACGGAAATTCGATTGTTCTGATCGGCGTCAGATTCTTTCGTCGTCAGGGCTTTGATGAAGTATTCAGGGAAGTGCGTTGCATTTGTTTCCATCCCGCTTTTGGTGGCGGTGATCGTGATGTGACCGGGGATAGAAAGCGGTTTGATAAATTCGCCGCTCGCCGTTGCCATATTGATGACTACGACGCGTTTGCTGGGCAGGGCTTTGATGAGTGACGCGTATTCCGTAACGTTAATGTCAGGCCCGACCAAATTAAATTTCGCCAACTTATCGTCGAAGCTGCCGTGTCCGATGAAGAAGATAAATACCGTATTGTCAGGTTTGCAATTGCTGCGCAGAGCCGTAAATGCGTTACGGACTTCAATGGCGGTGGACTTCGGCGTACCTTCGGTCATCAGTGTCACATTTTCTGGAGCGAATCCGAGCTTATCCAGCAATGCCGAATTTAATTCCTGCGACCATTTCGCGAATTTTTTGATGAATTCCTCTTCGCCTCCGGGGCCGGAAATGATCAGCGCAAATTTCGATGGATCAGGAATAGATTTCTGCGGAGCTTGCGTCGGAGCAGTAGTTGAAACTGCGGTCGCGGGCGCGGATACATTTTGCGCGCAAGCAGCATTTGAAAAGACCAGCAAGAGGACGAGTATGACCGATAATTGATGCATAAATAATCTCGTTAAGCTTCTCCATATTTGCTAATGAATAATTTTCCTTCGTAATCAATCAATGCAATTCTGACGCGATCCAGCCATCCAAATCTGCCAAGTACAATGCGATTAATAATTTCTTCGCGTGCAAAATAAACAACGCTGTCAAAATCAGTTCCAACTGTTGCGAGTGTTACATTATGTTCAAATGCTTCAAAGACCCCAGTTGCAGTTCCGATCCTCATTGGAAATCCTGATTCAATATTAATGCCTAATTGCTCTCCAATTGTTCGAGGAAAAATACAGTACGCGGAACCTGTGTCTATCTTTGCGAGGCAGGAAACTTCGGTAGTATCCAGCCTCAAGGTTACTTCAATCGTTATACCATTTTCGCCTTGATCAAAAGTTACCAAATGATCGAATTCGAGTGGATAGGGCATTCTTACCAGCCTCCAAACGGTGTGTCATGGATTGAGGAAAGATGCGTTATGAATGGGCGCGTAATGCCTTGGCTTTTAGCTAATTGGTCGGCCTCCTTGAATGTTTCAGCCGCGCCGACAAATTGGACACCATCAAGAATAACATAACGGTTGGCATACTCTTCGCGGTGAGATTTCATCCATTCGATTCTTAGCTGACTCAGTTCACGCTCAGTTATGTTTTCAGCTTTTTCGCCCGAGCGATTAAGTAAGTTTTTAAATTGATGATCTTTCCCGATTTGATGATTCAGAAATTCTAGTAACTCTTGTTTTTCGTGAAGAGTCAGGTTTGAAGCCTGTTGCATCACTTGTTGAAGACTTTGCATGTTGCTTTTCTTTTCCAATTTAAGCTAATCCCTTTCGCTTTCGGAAAAACCATTCCGCGCTCGCGAGACCAATCAGGATTAAAAAATTAATCGGCATATCCCATAAATCCAGATGAACTTTTTCTGAATTTTTGCCTTCGAGGTAAGTCAACTCTTCGACTAAATCCTGGGCCTTGCTGAGCGGGAAATATTTGCCTCCGGTTTCAGCGGCGATGCGTTTAAGTAGTTCAATATTCTGTGCGGCGTCGTGAAATTCACGGTTTAATTCGGTCACTAAAAAACTGGAAGCAGCCGCGCCGACGACTTCTTTGCCGCGCCGCGCTGTCAGGTCTAGTTTGTATAATCCCATCTCGTCGGGCTTGAATTCAGCCTGATAATCATTGGCTTCGGACGATTCCGCCGCGAAGTTAAATCGCATCGGCAGCTCAATGGATTGCCCAGAAGGCTTTGTGATTTTCGCGGAGACGGTCGCATCTTTGATGGCATCGAATTTTCTGTCATTGACTTCGCCGCGTAGCCGCACCGGATCGTTCGCGGCGTAGACGTCACGTTCGCTCAAAACTTCCGTTTGATTCGGCGTCGTACTCACGACATAGCGCAACATCTGCCGCCAGAAATTTTCGTGCGAAGTGTTTTTGCTGTCCATCAGCATGCGCCAACGCCACGTGTCGTTTGTGGTCAGTGCCAGCGAACGTCCGCGTCCGTATCGCTGTTCGACTAACAAGGGAACTGTGCGTTTATCTTTGGTGTTGCGAGCTTCCATTAACACTGTCGCGCCGGGTTTGATGCCGGACAAAACTTCGGGAATTGAAATCGCGGGCAGCCCTTCCCATTCTTTAGAAGATTGATCGCGGTTATCGGCTAAGCGCGTGATCGCGTGCTTGTATCCGCGCTGCGTGAGAGCCGCTTTCCAGGTGCCGGTTTCAGGAACTTCGGGCGCGTCAATGCGGTCATCCAAAGTTAATGGCAACAAATCTCCAATCGGAGTCGGCGCATATTTTCCAGCGTCAAAGGCACGGGCGCCACCTAGCGCGAGGAATCCGCCGCCGCGTTTCGCCACGAATTGTTCAATCATTCGCAGTTGCTCGAAGCTGAAAAAATTGGCTTCGATGCTGCCTAAAACGAATCCCTGATAGCCGAATAATTCTTCCTGCGTCAGCGGAAATCCTTTTTCCAATTGATCGCCGCTTTCGACTCCCTGGCGATAGAATTTTCCATCGGCGGATCGCAGCGAAGAAACTAAAACAACATTTTTCTCGGTTTTTCCGAGTGAAAAACGCATTTTTCCGTATTCCCAGCGCGGCTCGCCTTCGATGTATAAAATCTTTGGCGTCTCGCTGGTGATTTCAATTAAGGTTTCCTGCGCGTTGTCTTCGGTTGTGAATTCGCCTTCGAGCGGAGCTACGGCAAACGTGTATTTATGCGTCCCCGGCGATGAAGGAGTGAATTCCAACGTCACAGTTTGCGCCGATCCGCCTTTAATTTCAAAGGCTTCAGTTTTGAGCGCGCGTCCATCTTCGGACACCTGAATCGTGACTTTGCCGCGGTCGTATCCGCTCAATCTGACTAAGGCATCAGCGATGACTGTGGAGCCAGTTAAAATTCTTCGCGGCGTATTCACGCGCACCATTTCTGCGTCTTTGAATTGTTCCGTACTGCCAGTGCCGAGCGTAAAGACCGGAAGATTTCGAGCGCGTAAATCTCTAAGCGATGCCGCAATGTCGCGCGGCGTATTCGCTCCGCCGTCTGAAATTAAAACGACTGCGGCGAGGCCTGTCCCCGAAGCGTCTTTCACGACCTGTTGCAAAGTTCCGGCGATGTCGGAGCTGCTGCCTTCGGCTTTTAATTCTTCACTTTCCTTAAGTCGTGTCGCATCCGAAGAAAATTTGTAGAGATTGGTTTTGAATTTTTCCTCGACGCCTTTTGAAAATTTGCTGTCCGTCTTTAGCAGGTCTTTGACCGCTTGCAACCGCGTCACAGTTCCTTCGTCATTGATTTGCATGCTGCGCGAATCATCGGCGATGACGGCAAGCGTGTTTGCTTTGGGGATGACAGAAGAAACGACCAACGTTGGACGCATTAAGATTAATGCGAGCGCGACAATTAGCGCAGTTCGTAAGGCTGCGAGCGAAATGCGCGGCCATGTGTCAAGTTTTGTACTGGAACGAAAGTAGAGGAAATAGACCAGCGCGCTAGCTATTAACAGCAATAGCAAAACCATCCATAAAGATGGGCGCGAAGCCAGTTCCAGCTGGCCTTTGGAGAAAATTGAAGATTTATACTTAAAGAAAAACGGAAATAGCTGATCCATGAGCCGCCTCGTCATGAAAACAAAAACAAAAAAAGAAAGGTCAGAAAAAAGGGCGAGTTCATTATATCTAATCAGGAGGGCTGTTGTCTTGCGAACGGTACAAAATTAGTTAGTTTTCATTTTTAACTTCTTCTGAGGACGCTGTGCGCCAATAACGCACGACCCCGCTTCTGTCACCGGAGATCATGGTTCTTCCATCAGGTGTGAATGTCAGAAGGAAAATAGGACTTTGATGTCGTTTGCTGTTGAGGATTTCAAGATGTGAATATGGGTCCCAAAGGCTGACGAATCCATCATTCGTGGCGATTGCCAAGCGTTTGCCATCGGGCGAAAAAGTGAGGGCTGAAATATGCCCCAGCAACCCATTGATGGAAGAGACCTCCTTGCCTGAAGACGTTTCCCACAACTTGACAATGTCATCTTCACCACCCGTGGCGAGCAGCTTTCCGTCCGGCGAAAAGGCCAGCATCGAAACAGGCCTGGCGTGACCTTTGAAGCTCTTGATGACCTGCCAGTTCTTGGTTTCCCATAACCGTACCTGAGAATCATAACTTGCTGTTGCCAATAATTTTCCATCGGCTGAAGTGGCAATTTTATTGATAAATCCAGTCAACTGGGCACTGGTGAAAATTGATTCTCCAGTCTTAGCACTCCAACCTCGAAGGGTTTGTTCGCGTCCGGCAGAAAACAGAACATTGCCATCGTTGGAATAATGTAATGCTGTTATTTCGTCGGTGTGTCCAATGCACGTATATAATTCGCTACCTGTTTTCTGATCCCATACTTTGACGGTGTGATCAGTACTCCCCGAGGCTACGCGTTGCCCATCGGGGGAAAAAATAATTTTGGTGATGTAGCTCTGATGTCCCCTGAATGATTGCTGAATTTGTCCATTGGAAAGATCAACCAGAGCGATAGAATTTTGCTCGTTACCTCTAACGAAGTGTCGGTAATCCGGTGAATAACTAATCACACTAAAAGCACCTGGAAGTTTTTCGTGGTCGAAATTGGAAATAAGTTCCCAAACATCCCAAAGGCGGGCAGAGTTGTCCAAAGCAGACGTGATCAGCCGTTGACCATCCGGCGAAAAAGAGGCGGAAAAAATATAATTTGTATGCCCTTTGAGCTGTGCGACTGGTTTTTGTTTCTCGCTATCCCACAGCGTGATAATGCTTTTGTCACTGGTTGTGGCCAACGTTTTTCCATCCGGTGCAAAAGCAATTTCGTGGACTTGAATCGCATAAGTTGAAAAGGAGGCGATTTCACGATTTGCCTTTAACTCCCAGATTTTTATGATTGAGCTGAGTCCAGCCGCCGCCAATTTGGTCCCATCCGGCGAAAAATCCAATGACCAACATTGCCATTTTTCGAGATTGCCAACAAACGGAATGTCTTTGCCGTTATGCGCATTCCATAATTTCACTGAAGATTGATTTCCACCTGTCGCTACAATTTTTCCATCGGGAGAAAAAGAAATTGTACGCATTAGTTCACCGGGACCTTTGACCGAAAATATTTCTGTTCCAGTGGAAGAATCCCAAAGTTTCCACGTTCCATCATCTGCACAGGTAGCAATGCGTAAACCTTCTGGAGAGAAAACAGCTTGATTCACTTTGGAGGTGTGGCCTCGCAGGGTTAATAATTTTTGGCGCGAGGAAACATCCCAAATGATGGCGGTAAGATCACTGCTGCTCGAAATTATTTTTTTCCCATTACTATTAAAAGCAATGTGATTGACGAAATTCGTATGCCCGGTCAATTCGGCAAGTAGCCCGCCATTGCCAGCTGACCACAACCGAACGATCTGATCTTCGCAAGCAGTTGCAAGCAATGTGTCGTCTGGAGAATACGCCGCCGAAGTTACACCTGAAGGATGAGACAGTGAAAGTATTTGACCGTTTCGATGCAGCAAGCGCCAGAAATAGTACCATTCAAATCCGCGTAAATCATCTTCACCCGAAGTCGGGAAATGACCTGCCAGCAACTCGCGCAACCGCGTCAGGTTGTTGGTTTCCCAGGCCTGTGCCGCCAGGCTCATCTGCGTGGTATAAAGTTCGCGCCGCCGTGTCTGCGCCAGATTTTGCGCGATGTTTGTCTGGCGCAAAGTCGAAAATATTCCAGCTAAAATTGTCAGAAATAATAACACAGCGGCGAAGACGGCTTTCTTGTTGCGGCGGAAAAATTTTTTAGTGCGATAGCTGATCGTTGCTGGTCGCGCCTGAATCGGCAGGCCGGTCAGATAGCGCTCAATGTCCTCACTGAATTGCGCGACAGAGGCATAGCGTTTCTCCGGCGCTTTCTCCAGCGCAGTTAGCAAAATTGTATCCAGATCGCCGGCTAAATTTGCAGTTAACTTATCGCTGTTCGATGAAGTGGAATCCGGCTTTCGATTTTTGACAATCACGCTTGGTTTCGCCGGGACTTCTTCACAGACAACACGAATCATTTCTGTTAAAGGCAGATTTTTTGTCGTGTAGGCGCGTTGTGAAGTCAGCACTTCATACAGGATCAATCCCAGTGCATAAACATCGGTTGAAGTGGAAATTGGTTCGCCGCGGATTTGTTCAGGACTCGCGTATTCAGGCGTCATTATCTGTAATGTTGGCGGGGCTTCGGTGAGGCTTGAGGATAATTCAGGCTGCAATAATTTAGCGATGCCGAAGTCTAAAAGTTTTACGACGCCTTCCTGATTTACCAGAATATTTCCTGGCTTCAAATCACGATGAACGATCAGTTTTTGATGGGCGAACTGAACAGCTCCGCAGACATTTTGAAATAGTCGCAAGCGTGCCTGCAGTGACAATTGATTTTGTTCGCAATACTCCTTCAGCGGAACTCCTTCGACGTATTCCATCACGACGTACGGCAATCCGGCTGCCGTTGTGCCGCCATCGAATAATCGGGCAATATTCGGATGATTCAGCGAGGCGAGAATTTGACGTTCCAATCGAAAGCGCTGAATTAATTCCTCGCCCAGCGGATGCAATAATTGTGAACCGACAATTTTTATCGCGACTTGTTGCTGATACGCTCCATCGTCGCGTTCGGCTAAATAGACGACTCCCATGCCGCCGCGCCCGATTTCACGAACGATTTTGTACGCGCCAAGATTTTGATCAGGTGAAGTCGCATCGGCATTATTTTTGAATGCCTGGACGACATTCGCGAGTGGTTTAGAAATAAAGCGGGAGTTGTTTTCAGTCGCCGCCAGCAATGTGAGGACGTGACGCTCCAAGCTGATGTCATCGGCGCATAATGAATTTAAAACCGTTTGCCGATCCTGCGGCACAGTGTCCAAAATAATATCCAGAATTGAGTCAATCTGTTGCCATCGTTGCGGGTTCATGAGTGATGAGTGATGAGATAAAAGTAATGAGTGATGAGTGATGAGTGATGAGGAACGAGTGTCTTTCTTCTCATCACTCATTACTCATTACTCATTACTTTTATCTCATCACTTTTACCTCGTACTTTGTAATTCCTGATGCAGCCAGGCTTTGGCCTTCAGCCATTCCCTTTTGATCGTGATTTCAGAAACGCCCAGTAACTCAGCAGTTTCCAGGCTGCTCAGTCCGCCAAAATATCGAAGCTCGACAATTTGACATTTGCGCGGATCAAGCTTTGCTAAATGTTCTAGTGCTTCGTGCAGCGCGAGGAACTCAATGGATTCTGCGGGTGTCATCAGAGAAGCCTCATCAACAGGAACGGCTACTGCGCCGCCGCCGCGTTTTTGATAATTTTGGTTCCTGGCAAAATCCACTAACAAGTGACGCATGATGCGAGCCGCAACCGCAAAAAAATGCAGCCGATCCTGATACATCGCACCGGAGCGTTCGGCTAATTTCAGCCAAGCTTCATTGACGAGCGCAGTCGTTTGCAGCAGATGACCACTGTGCTCATTTTTCATGTAACGATGTGCCAGAAAACGCAGCTCCTCATAGACGAGCGGCGTTAATTGATCCAAAGCCGCAGGGTCGCCGTTACGCCAATCATTAAGCAGAGAAGTGACAGACTGGTGAACAGTAAAATTGGTAACGATATTTGTCTTAATCGAGGCCACGTAACTCCCTTCAAATTAGAGTGGAGATTAGGAACTAACGCTAGTGCTTTGTGTATGCACGAGTGAGTTTGATGATGTTGATGCGTACATGCTTACCACACCAAACGGTTAGTGGACAAGAGTTTTGTAAGGTTCGATTAATGAGCGCAAAAATTTTATGAGAGCAGTGATACGAAAATTTTATTTTCCACGCTTCTCTACAGTAAGGGCTGAGATTGCCTGATTTTCTCTGTGTGACGCGAATTACAGACGTTTGTCCGAGCAATAATTTTGTCATTGGGGAACCGCTGTAAACACAAAACCAGGCGATCTCAACCTTTGGTAATTTTTTGTAAAATTTTAAAATTATTGTTCTCATGCATTCTGCAAATGACTTTTACAAGATTAGACTTATTGTAGAGTAAGTTATCAATTAAACCTTTGAAGCAATCGGCATTCGCATCACTGCTGATTAGTAGATGACAATTAAGCGCAACTCTTTGATGGTTAGCGGCACTTCAAGTTCGTTCAACTTAAGGTTGCTCGAACAAGTAACCAATACAATTATATTTTTCCGGCAAACAATTTGTTTTCGACCCATCCCACAGGAGGAAGCCCCGAGATGAAATTCTCTTCAGGTCTCAATGTCGCCATCAAGTTAATACTTGCAACTATTTTTTCTGCAACCGCAGCCCTCGCAAATTTTTCCATTGAAGACAGTCAAATTTTTCACACGCGATATTTCCTAAAAGGGAATGCGATGATGAAAGCCGTTACTACGGTGCAGGCTACGGCTTGTCAGCCGACGGACAGGGGAATTTTACAACCCGATATGTGGCGACGAATCTGATGGGAATCGGGCCGATGGCGTCGGGAGATTTCAATGGAGATACGCGCAGCGATCTGATCGTAGTTGGCGAGAATGATGTCGCGGTCACGCTCCTGCGAAACAAATGCAAAGGAACGAGGTTTTTTACAAACCTAGCGCTGCCTCGTCCCTTTTGTGGGCGAGTTTATTCTCGCTTTTCTTGTCTTT
>JAYTCQ010000401.1:0-5317 GCA_043736395.1 Blastocatellia bacterium
CAAAGAACTGAAACACTCGGCGCGGTTGCGGTTTCACCGTTATAAAAAGCGCATTTGCGCTTAACTTAACCTCATTGGCCTCAAGGCGGGGCTACGAACATTTCAAACTACCTACCGCGCCACGGGAATCATCCCCGTGAACACGTACGCCTGTAAATAAATCAATACGCCAACCAGCATCGCCAACACGAGGCTATGCCAGAAAACGTAGCGTAGAATTTCTCCTTCTTTTCCTTCTTGTCCTGTGGCTACACTGGCAACGACGATGGATTGCGCGTCAATCATTTTGCCCATCACACCACCAGAAGAATTCGCGGCGGCTGCCAGCACGGGAGAAATTCCGATTTGCTGCGCGGTGATTTGTTGTAGATTTCCGAACAAAACATTTGATGATGTGTCACTGCCGGTGAGCGCTACGCCCAGCCATCCGAGCATCGCAGAAAAGAAAGGAAAGAAGCTACCAGTGCTGGCGAAGGCGAGTCCCATCGTCGCGTCCAATCCGCCGTAGCGCGTAGAAAATCCAATCGCCATCATCGCGGAAATAGTGATGAGCGAATAGCGGACGCGCCAGATTGTATTGCCAAAAAGTTGAATTAATTTCCATGGCTTCAATCCGAGCAACAGTCCTGAAATTAAGGCTGAAATTAGTAATCCTGTGCCTGTGGCGGAAAGCCAGTTGAAAGCGAAAATCGCTTCTTCAGGTTTGGGGACAGCGACTACAGGTGGAGTTCGCTGCACCATGTTATGCAAAAAAGGAACGGGAATGTTGATGAGACTGAAGCCGTTCAGCCAATTCTTAACTTGCGGCAATCCCCACACGAAAACGACGACAGATAAAATAATCCACGGCATCCATGCACGTAATGCGGCACTGGTGGAAGGGCGCGCGACTACGGCTTTATCGGCTTGATGTAAGACTTCGCGCGGCTGCCAGAATTTTAATAATACTAACAACGCAGCAATCGAAGCGATGGAGGCGGCGATGTCTACGACCCACGGACCGTGATAGTTGCTGACGAGAAATTGCACAATGGCGAAGCTCAATCCACAGGTCAAACAGGCCGGCCAGACCTCCAACATTTTGCGCCAGCCTGACATCGCGCAGACTAACCAAAACGGTACGATGACAGAAAAGAACGGAAGCTGTCGCCCGATCATGGCACTGAGCTGTTCGAGTGGTAATCCGGTCACTCTGGCGAGAGCGATGACCGGAGTACCGAGCGCGCCAAAAGCCACAGGCGCAGTATTGCCAATCAATGCAATGCCTGAAGCGAGCAACGGTTTGAATCCAAGTCCGATCAGCATCGCCGCAGAAATGGCGACAGGCGTACCGAATCCGGCTGCGCCTTCGATAAAGGCTCCGAAGCTGAAAGCAATAATCAAAGCCTGAATGCGATCATCACTGGCAAGGTTCGCGATAGTGGCGCGGATGATTTCAAATTGTCCGGTTTCGACGGTGATGTCATAAATAAAAATTGCACAGAGCACGATCCATCCGATCGGGAATAAGCCGTACGCCGCGCCGTTCGCTGCCGAAGCCAATGCCAATGAAACAGGCATTTGATAAACAAAAATTGCGACGAGCAGGGACGACGCCAAGCCGATGATAGCGGCGAGGTGAGCGCGCATGTGAAAGAAGGCAAGCAAGCCCAGCAAGACGACTACGGGGATAGCGGCGACCAGCGCAGACCACAGGATATTTCCAGCAACTGGATAATAGATTTGATTCCAGGGCATTTTATTTTCTCCGTCAAAATTTGAATTGAATGTGGGAACAACTTCCGGCTGAGAGTACGACGACAGGTTTGGAGAAAACAAGAGCGAGGAAAAAATTAATTTAAAAGTAATTCCATGACGATGTCTACGCGTGAGTATTCCGAGTTTTCAACCGCGCCGAGCTGCGTCGTTTTGAAGCCGAACTTTTCATACAGCTTAATGGCGGTTTTTAATTTTGTGCCGGATTCGAGAAAGATATTTTTGGCGTTTTGTTGACGCGCCCAATCAATTGCCGCTTGCATCAAATGATTCGCCAGACCTTTGCCTTGCGATGATTTATCTACCGCCATTTTGACCAGTTCGAAAGTTTCGTCGTCAATTTTCAGTAAGGCGCAGGTTCCTTTTGCTTCACCGTTTTCGAGTACGAAGAAAATTTCGCCACCCGGTGCCAAAATCATTTCGCGAGGATTCAGCAGGTATTTTCGGTCAGCTTCTTCGATGCTGAAATATTCTTCAATCCACGCAAAATTCAGCCGTGCAAAATCTTCTTTGAATTTGTCTTGATAGGTGACGACTTCGATTTGCATAACTGAACAGGAGGGAAATGAAATGAGGCGATAAGGAAACAGAAAACGGAACAAACGGAAATAACGAAACATACGGAAAGTGGGTACTACAAAAAACTTTTCCGTCTGTTCTGTTATTTCCGTTTGTTCCGTTTTTACACTCCTGCTTCTCGGCTACTTTAAAACGGCTCAGGTGGCGGAGTCACGCCTTTCATTCGCAGATAAATCGTTGTCTGACCGCGATGATGGGTTTGATGTTCGAAGCCCATGACTAACGCTTCGGCGCGGGGAACATTCGTGCCGCGAATCGGAATCCGTTCTTCTAATTTCGCCATGTCCATCGCCTTAATGGAATTCATCACGAAGTCGTAACTTTCCATCACGATCTTGACCAGCGCGGCTTTGTTTTTATACTCGTCCATCTTCTCAAGATTTTTTCCTTGGTATGGATTCGTTGCGCCAGTGCCGCGTACGCCGTAGTTGAAATTAGCATTGGCTAAGTGCAGAAATTGTTCCGCAAAGCTGCGAATTTCAGGTACTGGTTTGAAGTTGATTCCGTCTTCAGGCATTTTGTCGAGATATTCTTTCGTCCAGTTTTTGGCGCGTGTCCATTCGGCGATTAAGCCCTCAGCGCGATCTTTCGGCCATTCCTTGGCAGGTGCAGCCGCGGTCGGCGCAGCAGCAGGTTTCGTCTGTGTGCCGGAAGCGACTTGCGCCAGGCTAATAAGTGATAAGGCGCAGCTAATCGCCATTGTACTGACCAGATAACGAAGTACTTTAATTCTCTGTTTCATTGGGTTCTCCTTGATTGTGATCTGAAAAAATTACCGCTGCATCATAACTTAGAATTGAAGGCAAAATAAAACTGCTATCCACGAAGTACACGAAGGTCACGAAGCAGAAACCAGTCAATTGTTACGGGTTTGCTACTTCGGTCTTTCCTTCGTGACCTTCGTGTACTTCGTGAATAATTTCTTATTGATCCTTAATCGCTGATTTCTCTCCACTGTCGCCCGTCACGCGCCAGCAAATCCATTGCTTCTTTTGGCCCCCACGTTCCGCTGGCGTAATTCGGAAAGGCGCGTGGCGGCAAAGCTTGCCAGACATCTAAAATCGGATCAACGACAGACCATCCGGCTTCAACCATATCGGCGCGTTGGAACAAGGTCTGGTCACCGTTCATACAATCGTAGATCAATCGCTCATAACCTGTGCTGGGCGTGCTGCCGAAATAATCTTTGTAATTGAAGCTCATTTTTACGGCACCTAGATTTACGACAGGGCCGGGAATTTTTGCACCGAAGCGCAAGCTGATTCCTTCATCCGGTTGAATGTGCAGCACTAGACGATTGGTCCGCAATTTCTCAACATTCGTATTTCTGAAAAGCATATACGGCGCGCTTTTAAATTGAATGGCAATCTCAGTCAAACGCTTCGGCAAACGCTTTCCAGTACGCACATAAATCGGGACATCAGCCCAGCGCCAGTTGTCCAGTTGCAGTTTTACCGCCACAAAAGTTTCGGTTGCAGAGGTCGGTGAAACTTTTACTTCGTTGCGATAGGCAATGGCTTTCTGTTCTGCAACATCTCCTGTGCCGTATTGTCCGCGCACCGCGTCGGTCAAAACTTCTTCCGGATCGAATGGATTAATCGCGTGTAAAATCTTCGCCATTTCATCGCGGACGTCATCCGCATCGAATGAAATTGGCGGTTCCATGCAGGTCAATGAAATCAACTGAAAAATATGATTCGGGAGCATATCGCGCAGGCACCCGGCTTCTTCATAATAACCGCCGCGCTGCTCCACGCCTAAGGATTCCGCGACAGTGATTTGGACGTGATCAATGTAGTTGCGATTCCAGATTGGTTCGAAAATTCCATTGCTGAAACGAAACGCCAAAATGTTCTGCACGGTTTCTTTGCCGAGGTAATGATCAATGCGATAAATCTGATTTTCGGCAAGCGATTGCTTGATGTCGCGGTTAAGGGCTTTCGCTGAATCGAGATCGCGCCCGAACGGTTTTTCGATGATGACACGCCGCCATTGCCCATCACATTCTTTGGCTAAACCGGAGTCGCCAAGCTGTTTCACAATCGTCGAAAAGAACGTGGGAGGCGTCGCCAGATAATATAAATAATTGCCATGCGTATTGTGATCTTTGTTAGCTTCTTCGAGCTGTGTTTGCAGCCGCTGATAAGTGGCCGCGTCGCCGAATTCGCCTTGCACGTAATAAAGACGGTGCTGAAACCAATCCCACAAATCAGGATCAAGTTCGCCGGTGGCGTATTCTGTTGCGTGCCCATTGATTTCCGCGCGATATGTATCACTCGTAAAATCATCGCGTCCGACCCCAATAATTGCGAATTCGCGTGAGAGCAAATTACCTTTGGCAAGATTGTACAAGGCGGGGATGAGCTTACGTTTCGTGAGGTCACCTGCCGCGCCAAAAATTACCATGACGCAGGGATCGGCGATTTCTCCGATTAATTGTTTTTGTTCTGTTGTGTCTGCCATTATTTTTCTCAATTGATAAGAGGGTCGTAAGCGCTCAAATAGAGCGTTTCTTCGTAATCAGTCACTGCCAGTTTTACTTGTTGAAGCCAGCCGTTTCTTCCTAACAAATTTCGGGGTAAGTTGTAATCTTCCCCAAAATATACTGTTACATCAAATGCTAAACCAAGTGTACTGAGTTGGACTTCATGACCGTAAGCGCGAGTAATTCCATTAAGCGACCTGAGAGTTATTTGCTGACCGCTTTCAATGGTAAGCCCCAAATCTTCGCCAAGTTCTCGTTGAAATAGGCAATATTCTGAACCTGTATCAACTTTCGCTTCACAGTCAATGGTTGAACCCCCAACAGTCAAATATGTTGGAAGCCAAATGCCACCTTTGGTGGAATCATATTCATAGCTAAGTTCAAACGTTAAATTATGGGGCATGGTTAGAAACCAGAGAAGGTCGCAATATCAGGGTCTTCTACAAAAAAATGAAGAGGACGCTCAACTCCTGTGGCATCAGCTGCCGCAAAGACTTC
>JAYTCQ010000402.1:0-61273 GCA_043736395.1 Blastocatellia bacterium
CCCTTCGTGCGCGTAGACAGCGTCGTCGTATCCCGCCAAATCACCTCGATGCAGGTTCGTGAACAGCATCAAAGTGGCTAAGATGAAGACAAGGCCAAAAAGAACCGATGGCTGTGCCAGGCTGTGCCAGGCTGTGCCAGGCCGAGCCAGGCCGAGCCAGAATATAGCTCGCTTTATAAGCATCATAACTTGCTATTTATAGAAAATTGGGCTGAGCGAAAAAAATGGTAACCAAATCTGTCTTTACGGCGTCTTACATCACAAGGACGTTCGGTCAAGAGGAAAGGAATTCTTTTTCGCCAAGCTAAGAAAATCCAAGGGACTGGAAGGCTATGCTTTTCTAGGGCTGCGGTCTTCCTGTCCCATTTGTCACTAATGATTGATTGAGTTGCCGTTTCTGTACAAAAGAAACCGCACAGAAACATAAGTACCACAAGTAAGTACCTAAGCAAAATTAATCCAGCGAATTCCGCCGAAGCGAGAAGAAACAGTTTGTATGTCTGATGCTAGAGAGCGAACGCGCAGTGGGGTTTGCGCATCATCCTTACGACACGTCCCGCGCTGATTTGAGGTCTGACAGGTCTGTACCGCACACCCAACGGAAAAAAGGTTGAAAAAGAGCCGCTCCCACATCCTCCACCCAGTCAAACAACTCTTTATGCGAAGTCGGTTTCGCTACCAGCACGAAGCCGTAGCGCAACTGCCGCAATAACTTGATGAACGGTTCATGCCCGAACAAATCATCGCCCGTCACCAGCATCGGAACGTGAAAAAATAACATATAACGCTAGAATAGGAGAAAGAGGGAAAGAGGGAAAAAGATAACGAAGAGAAGCTATGAGAAAAACGTTAGAACAGCAATTTTTTGAGACATTAGACGAAAAGCAAAAGCGTCTGTATGCGGGGTTGAGAGCAAACGAACGAGGCTACTTTGGAGTGCGGCAAGTGTCAGAAGAACTCGGACTTCATTCGCACACAATTCGTGCGGGACAAAAGGATTTAGTGGCACTTTCGCAAGGCGCGAAATTGCCTGCGCGAGTCCGTAAAGCGGACGGCGGGCGAAAAAAAACATTGCCACTAAAGCAGAGTTGACGACTATTTTTGATGAAATCGTGGAAGCCCAAACAGCGGGTTCACCTTCTTTCCTATTTTCTCTTCCGCGAGATTAACACCTTCTTTTCTCAGACGACATCTTGGCGGGCTTTCTCTATAGCTGTGTATGGTTTGGTTTCAGTTCGTGTTTCCTGGGACAATTCAATTGGGAAAGAATCTTGCCCTGACTAAAAAGTTGCCGTGCAGTTATTGCCAGCAGCGCGAACTAACAGTTCACGCTACAGTTTTTCGACGATAATAAAAATAGATCGGCAATCCAATCAAAATCAAAACAATTCCTACCGTAGATTCTAAAGGCTTTGTGAAGAGCGTATTAATAATTAACCAGCAAGCTACCAACACGAATACGACAGGGATCAGCGGATAGCCAAAAGTTTTATATGGTCGCGGCGCGTCTGGCATCTTTCGGCGCAGCACGAATACAGAAGAAGTCACCAGGCCATAAAAAATCCACGAAGCAAATAACAGGCAATCCGTTAATTGGTCGAATGTTCCTGACAACGCCAGAACGCAAGACCAGAGAGCTTGTACGATGAGCGAAAAAACAGGAACTCTGGTTCCTGCACTTAACCGCGCCATCGAAGGAAAAAACAGCCCATCCTTCGCCATCGCAAATGGGACGCGGGCATTCGATAAAATCGAACCATTCAACGCCCCAAAAGCTGAAATTACGAACGCGATAGAAATAAGTTTTCCACCGTACTCGCCTAGAAAAGTTTGTGCGGCTTTGGCTGCGGCAGGTAAGGCATCGCGGTATTTGGTTGAATTCGCAGTCACGACTTCGCCGAACGGGAGCGCGTAAAAATACGAAAAATTCATCAGGCAATAAATCACCATGACGATCACCATTCCGGCTATCAGAGCAATGGGAATGTTGCGTCCGGGATCGCGAACTTCGCCTGCTGCCATCGGCATATTATTCCATCCATCGTATCCCCAAAGTGCCGCGAGCATCGCCGTTCCGAACAGTGCAAACCCGCTCCATTCAGGCGTATTCGCGGGCGTCGCGAGGTTTGCGAGCGTCGCAGTTTTCGAGGCAAAAAATACGCCGCCAACAACAAACGCAATTCCTGCAATTTTTAGAACCGTCAGCAAAGATTGCACTTTTCCACCAACAACGACAGTTAAACAATTGATGGCGGTGAGCAATAAGATTACGGCGACGGCGACAATTTGTTTGGCTCCGAATTGCCAGTTAATTGTTTGCCCAAGAAACGTAAAAGTTTTTTCCGCCCACACCGCATTGAGCGGCAAAAATGTTGAGAGAAAAATTGCAAAGCCTGCGCCGAGGCTGGCGATAGATGCGCTGCCTGCCACGATGAAACGCTGCCATCCGAAGAGGAAAGCCGAAGCTTCGCCATACGAATGTCGCAGATAAACATACTCTCCACCCGCGTGTGGCAGCATTGCGCCAAGCTCGGCATAAGTGAGAGCACCCGCCAGCGAAAGCAATCCGGCAGCAACCCAGGCAGCGAGAACGAGTGTTGGACTTCCGACCTGTTGCGCCATTGGAGCGGCTTTCAAAAATACGCCTGTACCGATGACAGTTCCGATAACGAGAGCGGTTGTATCGGTGAGCGTCAGACCGCGCAGGAGTTGGTTTTTTTCGTGTGCCATTTGATTTTTATTAATCCCAGATTGTTGTTACCAGACCGGATGCGTGAATAACAGAATCTCCGGTAATCAAGGGTAATCGAAGCCGCAAAGCTTCAGCTACAATTAAACGATCAAAGATGTCCGGGATGACGGTTAGGGTGTGACTTTGGATAACAGTTTCAGGAAATAAGGGAAGGAATTCAAAGCTGGCGCTGTTTCGCATCAACTCTAATTCGATCTCAAGTTGAGACATGATGATGCCTGGAATACGTCGTCTCTCAATCACCATAATCATTTCAGCGATGACGACAGCTGGTATGTAAATCTTAGCATCGCCTTTCGCAGCATCAGTTAATACCGCGAGTGCCTCCTTGCCAAGTCGAGACTCTGCAAACAAATGCCAGATTAGCGCGTGAGTATCAGCTACATAATCCATTACTCATCCGTTGCATCTGGTTTAGGCCATCGAGTATCAAAGTGATGAGCGCGTTCCTGACGAATTTCTTCCAGTGCATTGGCGACAGGGTCTTCATTATCGGGGATGGCAGTTAAATCCGCAGAAAACAATCCAGGCAAACGAAGGATTTTTCTACCATCTGGCAAAATAGTTGTCCGTCGCTCGATTTCAGCTGCGAGAACAGAGTCTTTGATAAGTGTCTCTGACAAAGAAGGAGGAATAGTTTTCTCCAAAATCAGCCGATATTGTTGGTGTTCCTGAACATCAAGCGGGGCTAAAGGTTTGAAAACACCATTCTCGTAAATTGCATCAATCACTGTTTGCATAAGATGATTGCTCTCCTTTGAATCAAGGCTCGTAATAGATTCCAGTTTACAATTGAATTAGTAAACGTCCAAGTCATGTCCCGACACAATCTTACCTTGATAGCCTTGCTGAATTTCGTCGAGTAAATCTTCTTCGGAGGTTCCCCAGAATAACTGATGATACAAAATCAGCAAGCCGGGTTTTGCTTTCGTAGCGATTTCTGCTAACTCGCGAGATGAAGTGTGATAGCTCGAATGATATTTTTGCCAATCAGGAGTTCGTTTCAAAAATCCTGTCTGCGAATAGACTTCATGAATCAACACATCACATCCGTTACAAGCGTCAATGACGCTTTGGCTTGGAGCACAATCGCCGGAAATCACAATTGTTTTATCAGGCGTTTCGAAACGAAATCCATACGCTTCTTGCCATTTACCATGTTTGACCGCGAAGGCTTTGACAGTGACGTTGACATCTTTGTAAATCACGCCTGGTTTGATTTCGTGCGCGTTCACTTTGTAGCCTGTTTTGTTGGATGGTTCGCCGCCATTCAAGCGCATATTAATATCTTGTTTGTATGCTTTGACGATATTATTCGTCATCGCTTTAAGACCTTTAGAACCGAAAACTTCGAGCGGGTCTTTGCGTTCTAAAACCCAGGGCGAAAAAATTAAATCCGCAAATCCAAGCGTATGATCGGAATGCAAATGCGTGACGAATGCTTTGCTGAGCTTCGGCATCGCCAAGCCTGTGACGCCTTTGCGACGCGCGGCTTCTGCACGACGAACTACGCCGGGGCCGAAATCAATGATGTACGGCGTGTCATTAACGACGATGGCCACGGATGGACCGGAGCGGTCAGGATCGGCATTTGGTGTGCCTGTGCCGAGCATGACGATTTGAGTTTTTGAAGAAGGGTTTTGCGCAGAGGAAGCAATATGTATTAAAGCAAAAAAAGAAAGCCCGACCAAAAGCATTGAAATCGAAATTAAGCTTTTCATCGGGCGTTCCTCCAATCACGTAATCTTACAAAGATGGAACAGAATATTCCTTGAGAATTTTCCATAAAAGAATCGCGCTGCCATTATCGTCTTGTTTGATGACACGAAAAGCAACCAACGTATTTGATTTTCGATACTGAACTGAACGCAACACGTAAGTATTGTTCGCAATCACTGGTAGCGAGGATTTATAAAGGACAGTTCCTATATTTTCACCTTGCTGAAATTTCAAAAAATCACTTCGCGCAGCAGTCGCTTTTTTGGGTGCAGAGTATTGTGCAACGTATGAAATAGCAGAAGTATCTGAGCTAATTGAATCAAGCGAAACATCTCCAAGGTTCACCATAAAGCCAAGATTCGCGCCGCCGCCACCTGTGAAAAAGAAGTTCTTTTCCAATCTTATATCTGCGCCTCTGGAGCCGCCGTAATATTGTTGCCCAAATGAATAGTACGCACCACCAGCAAGCGATTTTTTAGGGTTAGAAAGTTCACGAGGCAATAAACGAATTAATCCCGAATCTTTCTGTTGTAAGAAATCTTTATAGGTAGCCTTTAAATCTGGGGACAATAGTAGAAGTTTTTTTTCGATGGAAGTCATCAATGGCACTTCAAAGCGTGTTGTATTCCAATACGCTTCAGCATCGCTATAACCTGATCCCGTTCCAAATGCGCCAGAGTCCATAGTTTGGGCTAAGATACTTATGGCGAGTAAAGAAATTGTAACCAAAACAAGCGTTGAAGATTTTATGAGCTGAGACATGTTGAATCCTTCCTTTCGAAAATTTAGTTTTTCTTACATTTCATTGATGAGTAAATCTTCGTATGTGTCGCGCTTGCGAATGACTTCGACTTTGCCATCATCAACTAAAACGGCGGCTGGAAATGGACGACCATTATATGCCGTCATCTGCGACATAGTATAAGCTCCGGTATTAAGCATCGCAATAATTTCGCCGACGTTCATGTTTTTTGGCAGCAGACGGCAATCGGGCAAATGTCCATCGCCGTGCAAATCGAAATACACGTCGCCACCGTCGCACAGCGGGCCGGCCATTCGATAGCTGGCATCCTGGGCTTCACTGGCACGCGAAGCGTTTACGGCGTGGTAGTACCAGTGATACATCACCATCGAAAGCATCAGGTTATATCCGGCATCTGTCAGCACCCAATTTTCTTTGGTTTCAGGACGCGATTTGATATTTCGTACCGTAGTCAAAATCGTTACCGCATCCGCAATGACACTGCGCCCTGGTTCCATCACGATTTCGATGTCGTTGAGCAAATGTTCCGCTCCGGCGTTGCGGGCGGATTCGCGGACGATTTTGATGGCCGCGCCAATCGCTTCATCCGAAGTCAAAATCGCGCCGAGCATGTTGCGTTCGTCTTCAGAAATTTCTTCTGCTTGTGAGCGGTCGCGCAGGTAATTGACCGGAATGCCTCCGCCGATATTGATGTGTTGTAACTGATGTCCGGTTTCTTTATGCAGCCAGACAACGTGTTCCCACATCGTCGCAAAAGCTTCTGCGTAAGGTTCAGGATCAGGCGTTTGCGATCCGACGTGAATGTGAATTCCAACTAAATTTATATGGTCAGGATTGCGGAGCGCACGCAACATGACTTCGCGTGCCTGCGACGGAGAAATTCCGAACTTGGAAGTATAAAGCGCGGTCTGCAATCCGGCGTGCGAGCGCGTACCGACTCCGGCGACTAAGCGGGCAGTAACGTTGGCACGTTTGTTGAGGCGCATCGCAACTTTTTCGACTAACTCTAATTCGTACGGCGAATCCAGATTGATCGCGTAAATTCCAGCTTCGATAGCTTCGGCAATTTCCTGTTCAGTTTTTGAAATCCCGTTCATCTCAATTTGATCGGGACGAAATCCGGCTTTCAACGCACGAAATAATTCGCCGCCGGAATTGACTTCGATATCTATGCCTGCGGCCTGGACTACGCGCAGTACACCCAAAACATTGTTGGCTTTGGAGGCATAACAAAGTTTTAATTTCGGATGATGTTTTTTTGCTTCGAGCAAGCGCGCAATATTTTCACGAATGCGCGGAGCCGAAATCACAAACAGCGGCGTATCGAATTCTTTGACGAGTTCGGTCGTGTCTACGCCGTTGATGTGCAGGTGATTGTTATTTACTTCAAGATACTTCGGGATTGCCCAATCGGGTTGAGTCGTCATTAGTAACAGCCTTTGTTTTATAAATTAAAAATGCAGGGGAATAATAGAACACGAATGATTTGGATGAAACGGGAACGAGGTTTTTATTAATTCACTGCTTGCCACATAACTTCAATAGCAGCTTCTTCGCCAGTCCATAATTTGAATTGTTCTCCGGCTTGCGCGATCAACATCGCCAAGCCGCCAAGCGTTTTACATCCCGCAGCTTTGGCATCTTTAAGCAATTGCGTTTCGAGCGGGTTGTAAATTAAATCATAAACCAGCTGCACATTTTTCAGTGCTTCAGGATTGATGGGACTGACGCCTTCATTGTGACCTTGCATCCCAATCGGAGTGCAATTAATGACGATGTCGGCGGCTCCGTTGAAGTCTGAAATCGAAGCAGAATTTGCACTAAATTCATCTGCGAGAATTTTGGCTTTTGCAGCGTCGCGTGCATAAATCGTGATGTCTGCTCCGCGTGCTTGTAAGCCGTAACAAATGGCTCTGGCTGCGCCGCCTGCGCCGATGATGGCGGCACGTGCGCCTTTTAATTCGATCATTTTTTCCAGCGGATTCATCGCTCCGGCGACATCGGTATTGTGTCCGTGAAGCTCATTATTTTTGACGACGACGGTGTTGATTGCGCCAACCGCCTGCGCTTCGGGAGCAATGAAGTCAAGCTGCGGCATGATGCTGATTTTATGCGGGATCGTGATGCTTAAACCACGTAGGTTCCAATCGAATTTTTTAGTTTTCGGGTGCACAAAATCGCGGACGAATTCAGTTATATCGTCAACTTCAAAAGGCAAATAAACAGCATCACGGTTGAGAGATTTGAAGGCGGAATTATGAATTAATGGCGAACGTGAATGACCGACGGGGTTCCCGGCTACACCGTAAATTTCGCTTGGTTTTGAAAGTTGATGCACGCGAAATAAATCCCGTAATTCCTCAGCCGTAGGTTGTCCGCTGGCACTTTCGGCTCCGCGTTTTAAGGCTCCAAAAGTGAGCATCGCGCCGCGTGAAAGTGCTAAAATTCTGGTCGCAATTCCGGGCAATCCCATCCCTAAAATAATTGCAGGTTTTTCGCCGCGTTCCATTAAATCAAATAGCGGAAGGCAATCCGAAATTTGATTTACTTTGGTAGCGATTTTTATGACAGCTGCCGGAGTTAGTGCGATGCGGTCATATATTTCGCAAATATTCACAGGGGTTTCATCGAAGTTGTGATTTGAGCAAATAATTTTATCCCACGAAATCGGTAGAATTTTATTGGCAAGATGCTCAACCAAATCCAATTCAAAATCAGCAAAAGAAATTAGTTTTACGATTTCCGGTTTCAGGCTACACCAGAAATTCAAGCGATTTTCCAATGATAAGTCTCGCATTCCTCCCTGTTCGCGTGGGCGAAAAGTGAACAGCAAAGGCTTGGAAATTTGATGTGCAGAAATATTTATTAGAACTTCGTCAAGCTCAGATTCGGGCAGATAATCAATGCGCAGCTCAATGATGTCAGCCAATGGTGCGGCTTCCGCGATGGCGGCGATGAAGGCGGCGGCGTTTGTTTCGGTGATCGGAATACAAATGAATTGATGCATTAAACGGGAAATTCCTAAAAAGTGATTTGTTGACACTCCAAGCTCTGACCCGTACACTCTAATTCGTCCGCGTTCCTCTTGTAAATACGAACGCTCTTTGAAGTGGGGGTGCACTGGTTTCGATGGGAGACCTGCAGCGACGGATGCATACCGGGATGCTTGTAACCCGTACTCTGCAAGCAAAACATAATTGCGAATACAGAACTCGCGATGGCTGCCTAGTTAACTCTAGTTCACAGCTCGTCCGCTCACGCTTTGTCTATAAGTGTGAATCCGGGCGTCACTTTTATAGACTGGTTCTCTAATGCAGGTCAGAATTAGAGAGCGAGATTTTCTGACATAGTTCACGCACGGTTCTTCGCCGATTCTGCTGCCGGGCGTGGATGAAATTTAAGCGAAACGGCTAAGTATGTAGATGCCTTCGGGAATGGCTGCCAGACGTCGGTTCGATTCCGACCACCTCCACCAAATTTTGATAAAAGCAAAAGGCAAATATCAAAGGTTAAAAAGCAAAAGGCAGAGTTTTTTTAGTAAATATATTTCTTCCGAAACAGCTTTTTGATTTTTGATATTTGCCTTTTGCCTTTTGCTTTCTATGAACTCACTTCCCATTGGCATTTTCGATTCCGGCGTCGGCGGACTTTCAGTTTTACGCGCTGTCCGTGAACGTTTGCCGCGAGAAAATATTATTTATCTGGGTGATACGGCGCGTGTGCCGTACGGTACGAAATCACGTTCGACGGTTGAGCGGTACGCTGTCGAAGACGCTGCTTTTCTGATTGGCAAAGGCGTTAAAGTCATTATTATTGCCTGCAATACGGCTTCAGCACTCGCGCGGGAAAGATTGCGCAGTGAATTTGAAATTCCATTTTTAAGTGTCATCGGGCCAGGAGTCAGAGCTGCCGCGAAAGCAACAAAAAGTAATCGCATCGGCGTCATCGCAACGGAAGCGACGATTGGCAGCGACGCCTACGCACAAGGGATTCGTGAAGTATTTGCTAATGAATCGGTAGAAATTTTTTCGCAAGCTTGTCCTTTATTTGTGCCGTTAGTCGAGGAAGGCGAAACGGATTCACCGATCACAAAATCTGTTGCGGAAAAATATCTGGCTCCGTTGCGAGAAGAAAATATTGATACGCTGGTGCTGGGATGCACGCACTATCCATTGCTGAAAAAAGTTATTGCTGAAACTATCGGAAACGAAGTCAATTTGATTGATTCGGGTGCGGCGACGGCGATAGAAATGGCGGAACTTTTAGCGCAACAAAATTTGCTGAATTCACAAACTGAAAATGGTAAGTGTGAGTTTTACGTGACCGATTCCGCGCAGAGATTTAATCGAATCGCAGAACGGTTTTTAGGTCATAAACTGGATTACATAGAGGCAGTTGAGGTACAGGAACATGTCAGAACGTCTTGATGGAAGAACTTCTTTGGAGCTGCGGGCAACCAAAATCACTCCGGGGTTCACTAAGTATGCCGAGGGTTCGGTTTTGATTGAGGTCGGTTCGACCAAAGTTATTTGCAATGCCACAGTGGATGAAAAAGTGCCGAACTTTTTGAAGGGCAAGGGAAATGGTTGGGTGACGGCGGAATATTCCATGTTGCCGCGCGCGACTGACTCTCGCACCAATCGCGAGGTGAATCGTGGAGCGCCGTCAGGACGGACTCACGAAATTCAGCGTTTGATCGGTCGCAGCCTTCGTGCTGTGATTGATATGAAAGTACTGGGTGAACGGACAGTGACGATTGATTGCGATGTAATTCAGGCGGATGGTGGAACGCGAACGGCTTCGATTACGGGCGGTTTTGTGGCATTAGCTCTCGCGCTAAATAAAAGTGTAGAGAGCGGGAAAATTGCAAAGCTTCCGCTCAAGGATTATTTAGCTGCGGTGAGTGTGGGCGTAGTTGAAAATCAGGTATTATTGGATTTAGCATATACCGAAGATTCTGTTGCCGAAGTTGACATGAATATTATTAAAACAGGCGATGGGCGATTTGTTGAATTGCAGGGCACAGCGGAGCAAGATGCTTTTTCGCGCGACCAAATGAATGAACTGATTGATGCGGCGGAAATTGGAATTGAAAAATTAATGGCAATTCAACGCGCAGTAATTGAAGAATTCATCGGTAAAAGTTTATTTTAGAAATCATCAGATAAAAGTAATTTGATGATCGAATCAATTTTATTTTCCCAGCAAATTAAAAATCGCTGGCACTTTGAAGGGGAATTCAGGATGTTTTCCAGATTTTGCTTTCTTGCAATTTTAACGTTTGGATTGATGTTTGGTTTGACTGCTTTCCTTAAAGTCGAAGCGCAGTCAGGCGGAACGTTAGTTGAAGACCCAGATAAGAAATATACGCTTAACCTCCCGAATGCAGATTGGGCGGCGGTCAAATCAACTGACGGGTTAGGCCGTGAACAAATCGAAATTGTTTACAAAATTCGTGAAGACGGGCTTCTCAAAATTCGTCGGGTAGATATTGAAAAAGGCTCAAAATTAATTGATGCCGTGAATAAAGACGAAGGCCAGACACTGACATTTTTGCCTGGCTACACAAAAGGCGCGCTCGAAGATTTCAGCGCAGCTGGCGGCAAAATTCCGGCCATCATGAAAACATATGATTTTACGCAGGGCGGACGACCCAAGATGGGACGGCATTATTATTTAATGGTTGATGACTCAACAGTTTATATCCTGCGTTTCACTGGTAATCGTGGCACGATGCAGGCTTTGCGAAGTCAGACAGATGTTCTCGCGCGTTCTTTCAAGGTGAAGTAATGACGGACGATCACGTCGCAGTGTTACAAGCCAATCAAATATTTTATGCAGCCGTTCAGGCCGCCGATATAGAAAAAATGTCGGACTGTTGGTTGCACGAAAGTTGGGTGAAATGCACTCATCCGGGTTGGGAAGTGTTGTGCGGATGGAACGACATCAAAGCTAGTTGGGAACAGATTTTTACGCACGGTCAGCAGTTATCGGTTGTCATTAGTGAAACGGAAGTGAAGCTGGCTGATCATTTTGCTTCCCTTAGCTGTACTGAAAATTTAACTGTTCTTGATGAAGAAACGCAAACCCCAACCTCAGTTTCGTTAAGCGCCTCAAACCTTTTCAAACGAGTCGGTGATCAATGGTTAATGATTCATCATCACTCAACTCCTATTCTAAAATCTTCATGAATCCCAAAGATGTTTTAGCTGCGGCTTTGTTCTTGCCCGACAAAATGCAGAAGAACAATTTGTATGAAACTCCAAATTTTTTCTGTGACGTTTATGCGTTGGAGCCGGGACAGGAACAAAAGCCGCACGCGCACGATGATGCTGATAAGATTTATTATGTGCTCGAAGGGCGAGGAATTTTTTTGGTAGGAACGGAAGAGCGGGAATTATCGCAGCACAAAATCGTTTTAGCCGCCGCAGGTGAACCACACGGAGTTCGCAACGCCAGCGAAGAACGTTTAAAATTACTGGTTTTCATGACTCCCAATCCTAATTTCAAAAAGTAAATCAAGCGTACTGAAGCGCGACGCGAACCGTATTACAATGTGCTTCCACGGTATCATCAATATCTTTGCCGTAGCCTCCGCCCATTGTCGTGACAACTGGAATATTTCGCTCTCGACAATTTCCAATCACAAATTCATCGCGCAGTTTTAATCCCTCCAGCGTTAATTTCAATTTGCCCAAACGATCGCTTTCATGCGGATCAACTCCCGATTGATAGAAGACAAAATCAGGATTGAATTCAGCTAAAATTTTTGGCAGGTAAGCTTCTAATAAATTGAGATATTCGTCATCGCCGATGCCTTCCGGCAAATTCACGTCAACTGTACTTTGTTCTTTTCTGAGCGGAAAATTTTTTTCGCCGTGCATTGAGAACGTGAAAACGCTTTCGTCATTTTGAAAAATCGCAGCCGTTCCATTTCCCTGATGAACATCGCAATCAATCACCAGGATTTTCTGTGCGAAGCCATCACGTTGTAATACGCGCGCAGCAATCGCGATGTCGTTCAGCACGCAATATCCTTCGCCATGATCGGGGAAAGCATGATGCGTACCGCCTGCTAAATTCGAAGCGATGCCGTCACGCAAAGCATTTTTGGCGGCGATTAAAGTTCCCTGCGCTGAGGATTGTGAACGATGCACGAGCCTAGGCGTCCACGGAAAACCAATCCGACGAATTTCCGCTGGCGTCAGATTTCCATTCTTGCAGCGAAACCAATAATCATCAGTATGAACCAGTAAAATGTCTTCATCGGAAGCCAAATCAGGTTCGACCAGATGCCAGTGCGTGATCGTGTTTTCTTCAAGCAAACGATCTCGTACCAGGCGATATTTTTGCATCGGAAAAGGATGTGTAGGAATTAAGGGAATGCGATAGCGGTCGGAATAACAGACTTTCATTAATCCAGAATCGGGATTGGATGGCGGTTATCGTCTACGGCCACATAAACAACTTCGGCTTCCATGACACGGACTTTTTCTCCGCTGCCGCCTTTGCGAACGGCTTCAACAATGATGTCAATCGTTACCGAAGTGCGTCCAATTTTTTTAGTGCTGGTATAAAAACTGACCAGATCGCCAACGAAAACCGGAGCGATGAATTCGACTCCGTGCATTGCCACAGTCACGAAAAGTTTGTCGGCATGTTTGCGGGCTTCGACTGCGCCTGCCAGATCAAGGTAACTGAGAATGACGCCGCCAAAAATAGTTCCGGTGTGATTGGTGTCTTTCGGCATCATTGAGACGCGGATGGCGGGATCGCCGAAAGATTTGGGTTCTTCAATTTCCATTAAATTTAATATTGATGTGGCGGATGCGAATATTTTGTTCTTAGCTGAAGGCTGCCGTCTGAACTGGTCAGCAGTAATAATCGCTTATTAATATAATTGACACCTTCAGGATAATAGGTCAGCTGATAGCGTTCGTTGCGGAGCTCATCGCAAATTTCTTTGACTGCGTTTTTAATGTCGCCATCGATAGAAAAGATTTTTCCGCCGGTGCTGGAGGTTAATTGTTCCAGACAATCAACGGGCTTCGGAGAATCTTTGCGGAGTGCGCCGCGCGTTCGATCTTTGACCTGAATGGCATACACCGTTACGTTTTCATCTTGTAATGTATTCAGAATCCGGTCGTATTTAATTTTGCTGTCACGATCCAATCCATCGCTCACTAAAACAATTACTCGTTTTGAATAACCGATTGCCGGACGCATGACGTCTTCCATCACAACATCCAAAGCATCAAATAAACGCGGCGTATCGCTTTTACGCAGCAGCCCTAACGTGTTTTGTAAGTCTTCAGGTTTGTCAGTGAAGTCAGTAATAATTTCCGGTTTCAGGTCATAGCCGATGACCATGACTTTGTCGCCTTCATAAATTTCAGGTGCAAAAGCAGCGGGAACGGCGGCGAGTTTCTTTATGTCAGTTTGCAAGGACGCAGAATTGTCGAGGAGCACCACAATTCGCGCGGGACTGCCGTCAGGCGAAAGCGATTCAATCTTTTGCGGAATGCCGGCGTCATGTAATTCAAGTTTATCTTTGGTCAGGATTCGTTCGTTTTCCTGCGGGGGCTTATTTGAACCAAGCAAAGGTTTCGGTTTCGTCGCGTCTTCGGTGAATTTGACATACAGCGGAACGACGGTTGAACGACGCGCCGAAGTCAAATTACGTCCGGCCTGTGCGGAAGTTTCCTGACAAGATATCGCCGTCAAACACGAACAGAAAATAAATGCAATAAGGCTGAAATTATAACTTTGTGGTTTCATGATACTGCTCCTTCCACAGAAGTAGGATAGGCGTCCCCGCCTGTCCTCTTTTCACAATAAAAGTATTTTCTGAGACAAGAGGACAGGCGGGGACGCCTATCCTACCTTTTAAGTCGCGGCTTCGGTTTTCTTTGCAGGTTTGGCCTCAGTCTTTTCAGGCTTGCTTTCGGCCTTCTCGGTTTTTTCCGATTTCTCAGCTTTATCTGCTTTTTCCGCTTTCACTGTCTCCTTCGGAGCCGCGCCGCTTTTGCTATAATCAGTCACATACCAGCCAGAGCCTTTCAGCTGAAAACTGGTTTGCGAAAATTGTTTTTCAAGTTTACCTTTGCACTCCGGGCAACGTGACAAAGGCTTATCGTTAATCTTTTGCATTACCTCCAACTGATGTCCGCATTTCGTGCAGGCATATTCATAAATCGGCATGTAATGTAAACCTCCAAATAACCAAAAAATTCAAGTCACTAATCAAAAATTTAACATATTCGAGGTAGTGATTACCATTGGCAGGTCAAAAAAACCAATTCAGATCAGGTCAGGTCATAGAACAGGGTTCAGAATCCGCCAGACTCTATGATAAAATGCTGGTTCTTTCACTTGAAAATAATAACTGAGGTTACTCATGACTACGATTGATTGTACGCGTTGTGGAAATAATTTTGCCAGTCTTGAAAAAGCGCCATTTGGAGGCGCGCTTGGCAAACGCATTCATGAGAATATTTGTCAGGGCTGTTGGAAAGAATGGTTAGCCAAACAAAATCAATTGATCAATCATTTCGGACTTAGCACGATCAATCCTGAGCATCAACAGTTTTTGATCGAAAACATGAAAACGTTTCTTTTCAATGAAGGGCAACTGCCTCAAGCGGTAATTGACACTACGCTGGAAGGTACGGTCACACATTAAGCTATGACAAACGAAAAAGAATTCATTGGAATCAGAATCGAAGACGATCCAGGCATTCGCGAAGTGCGCGACCTGATGGCTCCTTACAGCACCGCAGAAGAATCCAAAAGTCTGTGGGCCGAAGCGCGGTCATTAATGCGCGACATTCTGATTGCCTGTTTAATTGCCACCTTCATCATTTTCTTTCTGGTACGTCCGGTGCGCGTCGAAGGAGAAAGCATGAAGCCTCGATTGCAGGATCGCGACCGAATTTTTGTCAATCAAATGGTGTATTCCATGCGCGAATGGTTTGGCGATAATCAGCCCATCAAACGCGGAGATATTGTCGTTCTCTATTATCCGAATGATCCTTCTAAATCATATATTAAACGTGTGATCGGCTTACCTGGCGAAGAAGTCACCATCGAAAACGGGAAGCTTTACATTAACGGCGTCCTGCATCAGGAACCTTACTTAACGCCGGAAAACATTAACTCGTATAACCGCAAAGCGATTACTAAGTCCGTGGAAGATCATCATTATTTTGTCATGGGCGATAACCGGAATTACAGCAGCGATAGCCGTGACTGGGGTTTGGTCCCGGAAAAATATATCTACGGCAAAGCGATGTATCGCTATTATTCACCCCTGAACTGGTTTGCCAGTGTCGGTTCGTTGAACCAATAAAGGTACGATAGGCGTCCCCGCCTGTCGAAATTTTAAGACGGCAGGCGGGGACGCCTATCGTACACATCCAAGAGGAATAATTAATCAATGACCAATGAAGCGATTCTTGCGCTGGAAGATGGGCGCATCTTTCGTGGCACAGCTTGCGGCGCCGTCGGAGAGCGCACCGGAGAAATTGTATTCAATACTTCGATGGCAGGCTATCAGGAAATTCTCACCGATCCATCTTATGCCGGACAAATCGTGACAATGACGTATCCGCAGATTGGAAACTATGGCGTCAATCCTGAAGACGTTGAATCGCGTCGTCCATTCATTGAAGGATTTGTCGTCCGTGAAATGTCCGAAGTTACTTCCAACTGGCGCGCTACGATGTCGCTTGATGATTATCTGAAGGAATACGGCATCGTCGGAATTTCTGAAATTGATACCCGTGCGCTGGTTCGCCACATCCGCGAAAAAGGCGCGATGCGCGCCTGCATTTCTTCCGTAGACCTGGACGAAAAAAGTTTAATTGCCAAAGCCCAGGCCGCTCCGTCAATGCTCGGCAGAAATTTAGTAGATGAAGTCACCTGCGGCGACAGCTACGAATGGTCAGAAGCGATTGAAGTAATCGCCGGAGAAAGATTGCCGCGTACCGAGGAGCTGGACGAGTTCGCCGTGAATTTTACACCCAACGAAGCTCTGGAAATGAGCGGCACCATCAACACAGAATCCTTCCACGTAGTCGCTTACGATTTCGGCATTAAATATTTCATCCTGCGCTATCTGGCTGCGCTTGGTTGCCGCGTCACAGTAGTTCCCGCCCGTACTTCCGCCGCTGATGTTTTAGCCATGAATCCTGACGGCGTATTTTTATCGAATGGCCCCGGCGATCCGGCTGCGCTTGAACCAATCATTAACGAGATCAAAAAACTGGTCGGACAAAAACCAATGTTTGGAATTTGTTTAGGACATCAACTTTTAGGATCAGCATTTGGCGGGACAACTTTTAAATTAAAATTCGGACATCGCGGAGGCAATCAGCCAATCAAAAATACGCGTACCGACAAAATCGAAATCGCCGCCCACAATCACGGTTTCGCGGTAGACCCAAACAGTCTGAATCAAGACGAAATCGAACTGACGCACTGGAATATCAACGACCAAACCTTAGCCGGAATCCGTCATCGGACACTGCCCGTATTTTCCGTGCAATACCATCCCGAAGCCGGCCCCGGCCCGCACGATTCAGCATATTTATTTCACGAGTTTATTGCGGATATGAAAGCCTTCCGCGATGGTGTGAAGCAAAAGGGGCAAGGGCAGAGTTAAGAATTAGACACAAGATTAACAAGTATTTTCTCGTGAAGCCTGCTTGTTAATCTTGTCTTAAAATCCTGTAAATCGTGTAAATCCTGTCTGAAAAAATCTTCACCCAAAAATCTTTTTCCTGAAAATTATCAGCCCTGCCACCATAATAAAAACACCAACGAGAGCCAGCCACATTTTATTGAAACCGGCTTTTGGTTGATCCGCTTCATTCACAAATTTTCTGGGCGCAGATTGCGCATTCGTAGCGGACAAAATTTCAGATTTGAAATCAATTGTTTTTTCGCTTGGGTTGGTCACGCGTCCCATAAACAAAATTGAATTCGTAGCGGTTTCACGAATCAAAAATATGAACGGATGATCGGCACGGAAAACAGGAGGTGGTGGTGGGGGTGACCCAAAACCCGCAGCGCCAGCCACTCCACCTATAGCGCTGACAGCAGCGGCTTCTGTCTCTTTTTCATTAACTTTGAGAAACGTTTTTTGAATGGCGGAACTGAGTTTTACGCCGCGCGGATCATTGGCGATTCCTGAAAAATCTGCGGTGTCTTGAAAGGCAAGCGGCATTCCTAAATTCGATAAAAATTCTTTGAGAGATAAGCTGGCATTGAATTCAAATTTTGGTAAGTGAAGTTCAACTTCCTGTTGATGTAAGTCAGAAATGTATTTTTCTAAAAGGTCGGCATTTAGCTGTTTTTCTAGGGATCCAATTCTATCACGCTCTTTCGGAAGCAAGACAATCATTGAATATTTTCCATCACTATACGGCAACTCAATTGCTTGCAATAAAGCATCAGCAAAATAGGGAAAATAATCAGTCTGATTCATCATCGGCGCAGAAATTTTTTGTGTTTTATCCAACCAGAAATCGTCCGGCTCAGTCGAGTATTCACTAAACTCATTTTCCCATCGCCCGTGAAAATAAACCGCATTTGCCAAAACCAACAACGAATCAGAATTGAAAGAATTTGCCTGTACTAAATTCTTGATGCGTCCGTTGGTGTTTTGCTCAGCCCACGCATTAATCGCCGAAGCCACTGCTTGCGGGTTTGCCGCAAAATCTACGGTTTGCAATTCGCTTTTGTAATTCGTGCGGAGCAAATCCTGATAGGTCGGCAAAATCGTTAATCCTTGTTGTCCCCACAAAGCATTGGCAATCGCGAGCTGCGTTTGTTTGTCATTGGTCGCAAGTTGGTTCAATAACAATGCATATTCGCCATGCAAATTTTTCTGGTTTGGGTTTAATCGTAACACTTCCGCAATCTGATCTGCGGTTGTGCCTTTCGCTCCACCTAAGACCATTGCCAATGCTGCCGAAAGACTGAACGGAGAGAAGAAAATATTGCCATTTTTCTTGCTCATTTCCGCGTACGCTTTAAGCGCAAATTCATTGTTGCTTTTGACTATTGCTTTGGTTTCTTCGCGCATAGGTTTTGTTTGAGAAAAGCTAACTTGTGGTAACAGTAGAATAAGTAAAAGAAAAATTATTGGCTGAGATTTATTCATATAAAGTTTCCAATATTACAAATCGTCAAAATAAACCACATGCGAACTCCGCCAAATATTCGCTGGAATTGAGCCACGTACAGCGGAAGTCAGCAAGATTTTGAATTCGTCGTCGGCTAAGGCGGGGAGGCGTTGTAATAAATTGGCAGGATCGTCTTCAGGTTTTTCAGCGGTAAAAGGCACGACACGCGCTAACTGTTTGAGCATGGCATAACGATGATCGTTGTCGCGTCCGAATTGTGAATCGTATTCGCTCAGCATTAATCGTACGTCAGCGCCTTCGTCGAGGAAATGTGTGAGCAGGCTGGCGGCAAGAGTGACAGCTTTTTCGAAAGCAGAAGTTCGCAGTTCACTGTTCGCAGCATCTTCCTGCGTTCCCTGCTGCCTGGTTTCTTCATACGTATCCAAAGCAATCGTCACGCGCCAATCATCGTCTCTCGTAAATTCGCGCACCATTAATTTGGAGGCTTTGGCGGTGGCTTTCCAGTCCACGTAACGCGGATGATCGGTTGGAGTGTAGTGGCGAATCGCGTACAAATCACTGCCGCTGCCTTTTTGTTCGCTTTCCATTTGCCCGTGCGTGAGCGGCAACAAATGATAAAAATCATCAAGCGGCAGCGGGTTTGGATAGACAGTGACTTCGCCATTGGCTTCGACGTAGCGGCGGCGTTCGACAAATCCAAACGGAAATCTTGTCGTGATCGTAAAGCCGCGTACCGGGAAAACTCCGCGTTTCGTGAAGGTGTGGGTAATGCTGGCTTTGGCTTTGGCTCCGGCAGGGACAATGGCGAAATGCGCTAAATCTCCAATGGATTGATCGGGAGTTTTATCTGGCTTGCGAAGCGCGGAACGATTTTCTTTATCTGTCGCGGCAACGACCAACGAAAATGAAGGAAGGAATTTTTTTTGATTCGTGAGCGTAGCTTCAAGCTGAGCGGGTTCGCCAGCGAAAATGTGATCTGGAAAACGCAGTGCGACGCTTAAATCTCCGATGCTTAGACGTGAAGCGACACCGGAAATTATCATCGTCGCCATCAATGCTGCCAGCACCATATACAGCAAATTATTTCCTGTACTGACCGAAGCAATGGCAACGATTAGGATGAAAGCGATGAAGAGCCATCCTGCACTCATCACATTCATGGAAAGTCGTGAATGCAGATACTCAAGTTGAACGTTGCGGGCCAGGCGCGGGACGACATACAGCAGAATACAGAGTGCGAGTCCGAGAGCGATTTTTGATGATAGAGCAGCGACTTCGTAATCGCCGGAACTGCTGGCGGCAGCCGCGACGAATGCCGCTGCAATCGCCCCGAAAATTAAAACGGACGAGAAAAAAACGAAACGGAGAAATTTTTTATCCTTTAAAAACTTCAAAAGAATCCCTGGGTCTGTCGAGTCCTTAGAGTCTGAAGAAGTCGCTACGCGTAGCGGGCTGTTGACCCTAAAGACTCGACAGACTCAATAGACTTTCCTGACTAAATAGGAACCGGAACATTCTTCACAATTTCGCTTAAGACGCCTTCCGCTTCTTCGCCTCTTCGCAGTCGGGAAGAATAGCGGGAATTGACGATAATTCGATGACTAAAAACAGGAATCACCAGGCGTTTAATGTCATCGGCTAAGCAATAATCACGGTCTTCGGTCAGGGCTAAGGCTTGCGCGGCGCGAAATAATGCCAACGATCCGCGCGGACTAATTCCTAAATCAAGCAACTCGGAATGACGAGTGGCTTCAACAATTTTCATTAAATAATCCAGCAGGGAATCGTCTACTTTGACGAGTCGGGCGGCTTGTTGTAATTCGATTACTTCTTCAGCGGACATGACGGGAGCCATTTGATCAATGGGATGGTTCAGGGACTGACTTCGTAGAATTTGTTTTTCGTTTTCGATTGCCGGGTAGCCGATCCTGATGCGCATCAGGAAACGATCCAGTTGTGATTCCGGCAGTGGATATGTGCCGTGATGCTCAATTGGATTTTGCGTCGCAAGAACGAGAAACGGGCGAGGTAAATCATAAGTTCTATTTTCAATCGTGACACGGCCTTCGGCCATCGCTTCGAGCAATGAACTCTGCGTTTTCGGAGTCGTTCGATTGATTTCATCCGCGAGCACCACATTGGCGAAAATCGGGCCGGGCTGAAATTCAAAGCGGCTAATTTGCTGGTTGAAAATTGAGACGCCAAGAATATCGGAAGGCAACAAATCACTGGTGAATTGGATGCGCTGAAAGCTGCAATCCAAAGCGCGTGAAATCGTTTGCGCCAGTGTAGTTTTGCCAACACCGGGGACGTCTTCGAGTAGAAGGTGACCTCCCGCCAACATTGTAACGATGGACTGGTGAACGGCTTCCGGTTTGCCTTTGATGACAGATTCGATGGCAAGCTGCAATTTTTGCAGGCTCTCAGTAATGGTGGTTATCAACGCGACTCCGCTAATAAAATCAGGATTGATGGTTCAGGGCGAGGGGGCAAAAAGCAATTTCAAGACAGGCGTGAATGTAGCACAGTTAGTGCACGCTTGTAAGTTTCAAGTTTCAAGAATATCACTTTCGCCGGGGCTGGCGGGTGCGGTTTCTGGAGCGGAAACTTGAATTGGCAAAATGCACTTCAGCCGGTAAATCCCGATTTTAATTTCATCGCCGACAGAAAATTCTCTGCGTTCGCCTTGTGGTAATTCACGACCAGCAACTTCGATAGAGTTGCGGCCTTCACAAATGATTGAAAATTGTTCGCCTTTCCTTTCAATCGTCGCGTGTTTGCGGCTGATTTCAAGGTCGCTGTCAAGCCGCAGATCAATCTGAATATCTTTGGCTCCGCGTCCAATTGAAATTGTAGATTTATGACAAGCGAACGTTTCAGGCGATTCGTTATTTCGGGCAAATTCAATTGAAAATAAAGCCGCCCGCGGACGGACTACGGTGGAAGTTCCTTCACTAACAGGAGCTGCAATCGTTTCTTCATCTTCAGTCGCAGGCAAGGCGACAGGAGCCTTGGATCGGGGCTTTACTTCAGTTTTTGGAGCAGAACTGTCCCACACGGGCTGCACGCGAAATTGACCTTTTTCCAGAGTGCCGTCCACGCGTAATTCAATCGCGAAGCTTTTGGTTTGGACTTCTTTATCGCCGACAAGTTCACGGGCACGTTCAGACAGCACGTGAAATAATCCGCGTTGCAATCCATCGCGCTTATCGCCTTGCCACTGCGAATCATCGGCTTTGCTCAGAAATACTAAATATTCACGAGGAATATAGGTCGGCCCGCCAGGAGGCGTAAACATTTCGCGTTGCATGGCGGCTTCGACATCGCGAGCGACATTGACGAGGAATTCTTCCCATTCACGGCGCGCCGGTGCGGGTTCGGGCGCGAAGGAAGCAGCTTCTTCACCGTCCAGCCATTTTCTAAAATCTCCAATAATATTTTTCAATCCCATATTTTCTCCAAAAATATAACTTTGAAAAATGCGCCGTACAGGTTAACAGCCTGCCAACGATTTTAACTCATTAATATTTACCACAAACCACGTGATTCAACTTTCACTAGCTTGGCATCGCCGTTGACCCAGCCTTGTTTTTGCGTCGTTGAATGTTCAAAATTCGGACTCCAATCACTAATTTCAATTTGAATCCAACCGTTCGGGTCTTTGCTAATCACTTTGTGTTTAGAGCCATTCGGCACAGCGCCCAGTTTATCGAATCTTGATCCAGGCCCGGAGCGAACATTCAAATCCAAAGCCAGCACTTCAAGTTGTTCGCCGGAAAAGATTTTCGGCGCTGAAGGTTTCGGGACGCTGATGCTGGGTAGTGAAGCATTTGTAATCCGATGCCGTCGGGCGTACTGATAGACTCCAATTAAGGCGCTCAGAAATAATAATGCCAACGCCGCTACGGCGATTCTTCGCCACATCGGAGCCATGAACGAATCATTCACCTCAGGGTTATTAGTAACCCTGACAGGTTTTTTTTGAAGTGGTGGCGCTGCTACGACGGGCGCTTTTTCCGGTGAAGTCAAATCAACTACAAATTTACTTTTTGGCAAAGGCGGAATAGTCGTTTCGTTTTGTAAATGAGATTGAGTAGTTTCAGTTGTGGACAAAAAATCGGGTTCCTGCGGCTTAGCTGGCAGGGTTTGCGGAGGCGGCGTAATGACTAATGGCTCCTTGATTTTTGGTCTGACACGAGTGGCATTATCATCCACAGATTCCTCATCCGAGCTGCGAAAATTGATGGCAGTGGCTGCAAGTTCATTCCAGAACTCAACCACTGTGGCGTGGCGTTCAGCAGGAGTGTCTGCGGTCGCACGGCGCAAGACTTTTAATAACGCTTCGGCATAAGGTTCTGAGGCGAGATTGACTGGTAACGCAGTAATTGGACGGCGATTAAATTCAGAGGGCGTACGTCCACTGATGACGGTATAAAAACTTTTGGCCAATGAGTAAATATCCGCAGAGGCAGTGAGACGTCCCACATGATTTTTTGATTCATCAGGATGATGTTCAGGGGGAGCGTAAATGTCGGCTCCGACACGTGTGATTTCAGCGGTGTCATCGCCGGAAATTTTTGCCACTCCAAAATCAGCAACTTTGAGAATTTTATGATCACGGCTCAGTAGAAAATTATTAGGTTTTAAATCACGGTGAATGACACCTTTGCTGTGCGCATAAGCCAGCGCTTCACAGACTTGTTTGAAATAACCCAGTCCTGTTTGCAGGTCAATACAGTTACCCGCGCGGTTCCGACAAAGCCGCAGTAAATCTCCACCTGGCATATATTCCAGCGCCAGATAATGAAAATGGACGCCATTCAAATCTGCCGCATTCCCGTGTCCCAGGCGCAAAATAATATGTGGGTGACGAACTGCATCGAGAGCAATCGCTTCGTTCTGAAAATTTTCGAGGAGGGTACGTTCCAGATCAGCTTCAGGTGTGCCTTGCAAATGCGTATTGAGGGCTTTGATGACGACTTCTTCACTTTGGCGCTGGCGGTCTCGCGCTACAAAAATCTCAGCATAGCTGCCCAGACTCAGACGGTCTCGCACCTCATAACGATCATCTACCAAACTGTTTTCGAGCTTAAGTTGGGGCATAATTTTATGCTGTCATCTTCGACTATACACAAATGACTACATAAATTCCTGGACACGCATTCTCTCACAAAACGTTTTCTATTCTTCACAAGTTTCTAAAAAGGGTCAAATCTTCTGAAGGAGCGGGAATTTTTGCTTTGTCTTTTGGTCTTTGTTTTTGGGAGCAGTGATGAAAATAATAAGCTGCACAAAGACCAAAAATCCAAGACCTAACACGCTACAATTTCTTAACTTAAAACCCGCAAAACCACCGGAATATCTTTCGTTGAACTTTGTTGGCGAATGTCATTTAAGGCAGCCTGCATTTTGCTTTCGCGAACCTGATGTGTCAGCAGGACAATCGTCGCTACACCTTCTTTCGTCACGCCTTTTTGAACCAGCCCGAGCAAGCTGACGCCGTGTTCCCCGCAGGCTAAGCCAAGATGCCCAATGACGCCGGGCACATCAGCCGTTTCCAAGCGGATGTAATACGCGTTGGTGGTCTCTTCAATATCCGCAATTTCTGTGGTGACAGCGTTCATGGCAGGTTGAAAATATCGGGCAAAATCCGGCAGTTTCAAAGCGCTGACAAGATTGAAAATATCACCAACAACCGCGCTGGCAGTGGGAAATTGTCCGGCTCCGGGGCCGGAAAGCATAATTTCACCCACGGCGCTTCCGTTAATAAAAATTGCGTTATTGACGCCTTCAACTCCAGCCAGAGGATGATGCAGTGGAACCAGCATTGGATGCGCGCGAACATCTATTTGGTTTTTAGCTTCGACCGGTTGGGCTAATCCAATCATTTTAATTCGATAACCAAATTCACGCGCCAGTTGAATGTCGAGATCGCTAATTTTTGAGATGCCCTGACGGTAAACTTTCCCCACTTCGACCGGAGACTGAAAGGCGAGCGAGGCCAGAATCGTGATTTTATATGCGACGTCATTTCCTTCGACGTCGTCGGTCGGATCAGCTTCGGCGAAGCCTTTCGCCTGTGCTTCCTGCAAAGCCTCAGCAAAAGATTTTTTCTCCTGCTCCATCATCGTCAAAATATAATTTGTAGTGCCATTGACGATGCCCGCAACTTTAGAAATGCGATTGGCTTGCAAGCCACGTTGCATCGTGGAAATTAGTGGAATTCCCCCACCCACGGCAGCTTCAAAAAATACGGTAACGTTGTGACGATTTGCCAGCTCGAAAATCTCCGGGCCGTGCTTGGCAATCATTTCTTTGTTAGCGGTGATGATGTGCTTGCCGTTAGTGATGGCACGTTTGACGACTTCGTAAACGGTTCCAACGCCACCCGCGACTTCGGCTAAGATTTCAATTTCAGGATCGTCAGCCAACTCAAAGGCGTCGTTTGTGACTCTAAAGGATGCGAGGTCAAGATCGCGTGGTTTATCAAGGTCACGCACCGCGATGGCGCGAATATCAAATTGTGGGTGAGCACTCAGTAATTTGACAACGCCAGTGCCGACAGTACCGAGACCTAAAAGACCAATAGTTGTTTTCGTGGACATAACTTTCATTTCAGGGGCTGAATTGAATTATCAAGATCGCTCAAATAAAGCAGAAAGAAAGTGCGAAGCTTAACCATCTCAGCGGCATGATGCAATCAAAAAGGAGAAGGATTGTTCGCTCAAAGAAAAATGCCAGAGCCAAGTTTTCTGGTGAAGCCAAGATTGAATGCAATTGACACGGCTTTGACGCTGGGATAAAACGTGAGAGGCGGATTATTTTCCACTCTACATACAAGTGAGATATAAATGAGAACAGTATTTGAAAATACCAATGAAACTGCAACTAGTGAAGAAGTTAAATCCAGTGCTATTCCGGTTGTATTATGGCTAACTGCGATTTTATTCGTGGTTGGAGTCTTTGTGGTTTACCAAAAAGTTTCCAAGCGTGAAATACCAGCGCCGCCACCTCCGGTCAGCATTAGAAGTCCGAAGCAAGTCAATCGGTTCTTTTATGAATTTAATGAACTGGTTCGTAATCAAAAATGGAGTGAAGCTGAACAACTGCTTTCGGCTGGCGCGAAAAAGAGACTGGCAGATTCTAAGATGACTTTACACGATGCCTTACTTGAACAGCGCAAAGGAAAAGACGATAAAGTTTTGCGTGGTGAACCTTCGACCGAGCAGCCGGAAAACCAACCGGACTATGTCAGGCAAAATAACGTTTATTTTTTTGAGAAGAATGAAACCATTTTTATTCCCTTAACAGTAGTAAAAGAAACAGTTGATGGAAAAGATCGGCTGGCAATTGATAACTGGAAATAAGCCAAAAAATACACAAATAAAAAGCGCCGAATGAGAAATCATTCGGCGCTTTTTATTTGAACGATAGTTCGATGAATCGTTAACTCACTTACTGATTACGACCTCCGACTGTCCGCGAAGTGTCACCGCCACGTCCGCCATCACTAGTACTGCCACGGTCTGATGACACAGGAGATTCAACCCGACTCGGAGGAGGTGGTGAATATGAAGGAGAGGGCGACGAAGAAGACCGATCATAATTGCCCCCGCGTGAATAGGAGGAATTATCATCAGAAGAAGAGCGTGAATAATTTGAATTGTTGTTTGAGTATGACGGTCTGGCATACGGCTCAACATTGCGACTTTGAACATCGGTACGGCTGGTTTGAACGCGATCACCGCCTCGATTACTGTCAGTCACACGTGAAGGAACATTCGCGGCTGATGAGCCACCAGTACTCCCGTAGTAGCCATTGTTGTAACCACCGCTGGGATAGTAGTAACACATATCACAGTTATAATAACTGCGATAAAATCCAAAACCATAACCGTTCAGGAACATCCAGGAAGAAGGAATATATGTGTAGCCGTTTGATAACGGATCATAAATCCAGCCTGAAAGCATTGAACTACGCGAACGTGATCTTTGCAGGACTGAAATATTAGCGGCTACCAGTTGTTCAGATCGGAGATAACTCCATTGATCAAACGCATCAAAAACTTTTGAGCTGAGCTTGGCAGTTTGCGGCTGACTATCACCAATCAAGCGATAAACCTTACTGTTGCCGATTTTTTTGGCACTGCCGGAAAGGGTTTGCTCACGCGTCCCAATAAAGGCTTCACCGCGGCGAACGCTGATAGCTACATCAGTTCCACTAACGTCAAAGCGGTAAATCCCAACCTTGTTAAGCGTAACAACGGTGCGTGGAGTCCCAATTTCCATCGGCACTTTTTTATCAATTTCTCCCACTTCGAGAATTGCTGAGCCACGGATGACATCAAAGCGCGTGTTGTCCAGCGAAGTGCGAATGGCTTTGATCTCAGTTTTCTCATTCATCCGAAGGTATGAGCCAGGTGCAAGCAACAACTCAGCGTTGCTGTCAGCATCTGTCACGATGGAATCGCCCTCATTCATTTGCGAACCCATCGAGGCTTTGCTCACGGCTTCCAGGCTATTATCAGCCTGATTCACTGTGACTTTGCCTTCAACACGATTGATAAAACCAGCTTTGCTGGAAATTAGGTATTGGGCTTGAACTGAGAAACAGAAGATCAAAAGCGCTACGGATAACAGTGCATAACGAGAAAATATTCTTTGCATGGCGTCCCTCCGAATGGCAACAAATTATTAATTCAAATTGCCGGAAAAGCTTCATCTCAGAAGCACTTGGGTTGAAAGGGAAATACGGGTATTAAATATACTCGCTTATAATTAATCATGCCAGTTATTTTGATAAGAAATTTAAAGATTATTTACGGGAGGATTGAATGCAAAAAATAATGGGTCATTGCAAACAAAGCAACTCCAACAAAGATCAAAATGGAGGGTTTCCAACCTCGTTCACGATTCACTTCCGGGATTAAATCCGAGGCAGCAATATAAATCGTAGCTCCGGCTGAAAGTGGCAGGGCATATCTTATGGCGTTTTGTACTAACGCGACTGAAAATATCCCGGCAAAAGTTGCCGTGGCGATTAAAAAAGTCGCCTGAATTGCGGCTTTGCGGGTACGACCAGCACTTAGCATAATCGAAGCAACGGTGAACCCTTCCGGTACTTTATGCAAAAGAACTGCAATAAAAAGAATTAGTCCTAATCTAAAACTGATTAATAAACCCGAAGCAATCGTGACACCATCGAAAAAAGCGTGAATGCCTAAAGCGAAAACTGCTGTTAGTGCTACGCCGTGCCGTTGTATTTCTTCGTGATGCACTTCCTCGCCAAAATGAAAATGCGGGGCAATCGTGTGCTCTGCAAACTGAATGATCAGATAACCGGCTAAAAGCCAGATGAAAGCTTCGCTTCCGGCCTGTTGGAAAATTTCAGGGATCGCTTCAAGGATGACTGCAGCCAGCATGTAGCCAGCCCCTAAAGCCAGTAGTTTTTTTAGACGATCATGAGAAGTAGTTTTTGAACGGGCGATTAGCCACCCACCCAGCAGGTTTCCAGCTGCGGCCATCAATCCAAAGAGAATAAGTTGAGTTGTTTGAAGCATTAAAAAATTCGTGCTCATTAAAGCTGCCAAGCAAGATACAAGCAAGATCAAAAATTGCCAAGACATCAGAGTGGAAAAACTACAATGCAAAAAAACTGCCACCTTCAAAAAAGATAGCCAGAGAAGGTTTTAACCAAAAAATACATGCATAGTCAAATCAACAAGTTAGCTCAAGTGACTTGAAGCGAAAAATTAATGGTAAAATATTGCAAATTCCCTTGACATCCCAAAATAGGTGACTTAAACTGCCCTCATTCAGTGGAATGAAGTGGGCTAAAGTGGTAAGAATTAGTAACTTAGAAGTTCTGATTGAAGAACTACTTGAAGTCATAAGCGTTTGATTAGTAAGTGCTTAGTATTCGTACTCGGCAGATTAAGCGGTTCATAACTCCCCGAATTTAAATAACTTTCAGGAAAGCTATTGCAGATGCTGAGAGGAAGCTACACAGCGACAATTGATGATAAAGGGCGGGTAAAAGTTCCAGCGAGCTTCCAGCGATCTTTGAATGAAATTTACGGCAAGACGGAATTTTACATTACCAGTCTGGACGGCGAATGTGCGCGAATTTACCCATTATCTGAATGGGAGATTATTGAGAACAAGCTGGCTTTACTTCCAAGCATGGATCCGGCAAAGCGCAAATTTCTAGACCGGGTAAATTATTACGGGCAAGTGCAATCTCTGGATGCGCAAGGGCGTCTGCTGATTCATCAGTTACTGAGAGGCACGGCGGAATTGCTTGGTGAGGTGACGGTTTTTGGTTATTTGAATTATCTGGAAATCTGGAGCGCCGATCGGTTTCGAAGTACGCGGCTTAGTGCTGCCTTTACCGATGAAGATTCGGAAGCGATTGCTCGACTGGGAATTTAAAAATTATGTCCCCGGCACCCGAAGAAATTCATTTTCCGGTCATGCTCAACGAAGCGCTTGAGGCGCTTAATGTGACAGCAGGCGGGTTGTTTGTGGATGCTACGCTGGGAATGGGTGGTCACTCTGAAGCCATCTTGCAGGCATCACCGAAAAATCGGGTGATCGGTTTAGACCGAGATGGAGAGGCTCTTGAAATTGCTAAAAGCCGATTAGAAAGATTTGGAGAGCGCTTCATTGCCATCCAGTCTGATTATCGCCAGATAAAGAATGTGTTGCTTGAAAACGAGATTACAGAAGTCAACGGGATTTTGGCAGATTTAGGCATCTCTTCGTATCAGTTGGATACGCCGGGCCGGGGCTTCAGCTTTCGATTTAGTGAAGATTCTCCGCTGGATATGAGAATGGATCGCGGAGAAGAAGAGACCGCCGCAGATTTAGTAAATAGTCTTGGCGAGCGAGAACTGGCAGATTTGATTTTTGAATATGGTGAAGAGCGCGCATCACGAAGAATAGCCCATCGGATAGTTCAGGCCAGAGTCAAAACACCGATTACGACTACGAAGCAATTAGCAGATTTAGTAATTAGTGCGGTTCACCAAAAAGGTCATTGGAAGATTCACCCGGCGACCAAAACATTTCAGGCATTACGCATAACAGTGAATCGTGAATTGGAAGGAATGGGGGAGTTCATTGCGGATGCGGTGGATTTACTCGCTAAGGATGGGAGGGTGGTAGTGATTACTTTTCATTCGCTTGAAGACAGGCTCATCAAGCAATCATTGAAATATCAATCAGGATATTGTCTCTGCTCCCCTCAATTACCTGATTGTCGCTGTGGCGCCACACGTCGAGTTGAACTTCTCAGTAGTAAGCCCATTCAACCCAATGCCAGTGAAGTCGCAGTTAACGCACGTTCTCGGAGTGCGAAGCTTCGAGCAGGTAAAAAGCTGTAAATTTGCTCACCAGTAACTGTAGGCAGCCCCGTTTTTCTAACAGCCCGAATCGGAGGAATTACAAACATGACTTATCGTCCACAAATCCAAAATGGTCAGGTCGTTAAACGACCACGTCCTGCTTCATCACATCAACACAATAGTTGGACTCAACATTCAGCGGCACAACCAACAACTCGACGTTATCCAACGGCTTCGGCGACCGCGACTATGGCTCCGGTCTGGTCTGGAATTTCGTTTGGAGAATTGGCGCATAACGGATTGGGCGTCTTGGGACTGGACGAAAAAATTTCTACTACTGAAGTCAAAACACGGGCTGCCGGTAAGACCATGACTCGCCTGGGATTAATGGGCGGTTTGATTAGTTGCGGTTTATTAGTTGTGTCTGGCTTTGTTTTTAGCTTGCGAGATCATTTCAAGGCACATGCCATGGGGCGCGAGGAAGTCGGAATGCGCCGCGCATTAGATCAATCACAAGCCGAGCAGCGCGGGCTGGAGTATGAGTTAGGACAAGCGATCAGCCCACAGGCAATTGACCAGACAGCACGTCAATACGGCTTAGCTCCGGTTGCGCTTGATCTGAAAAGTAAAGTAATCGTTCCGGCTCAGAGCGATAAAAAAACTGTTCAGGATAAACACTAAAACAAACTTGCGAAGATTTAGTTTAAGGCTCCGATGGCATCCAAGCGAAAAAAGAAAAACAAACTGACAGGTGGACACGGCTTAATTGCGTGCTTACTGATTGCGTGGATGGGAGTCATTATCTGGCGGCTGGCATATCTGCAAATCATGCAGCCGCAGAATTACGTGAATACGTCAGTCGCTCAACGTGAGAAGACTGAAAGAATTGAGGCTTTTCGCGGTGAGATTGTTGACCGTAATGGAGCTGTCCTGGCGAACAGTACAGATACAGATTCTGTTTTAGCTGACCTTTATCAAGTCAAAGAAGACACACAGGCGCAGATCATCAAGACACTGGCACCAATCTTAAATACCAGTGAAAACGATCTCCGGCGCAAATTTAATTCTGGTAGCAAGGCTCCTGTGCTGGCCAGACAGGTTGATGTTCAGGTTTCACAAAATATTCGAACTTCGATGGAGGAGGCAAAACTTTCCGGTATCAAAGTGATCCGGGAAACACAGCGTCGCTATCCGAATGGAACTTTGGCCTCGCATATTTTAGGTTTTGTAAACGGAGAAGAGAAAGGCGTAGGTGGCCTGGAATTACAGTTAGATAAGCGTTTAAAAGGGCAGGATGGTCAAACGACATACGAAAAAGATGCGGTCGGAAAACCATTTGCCAGAGCTGAAAAAGATGCGTTAGCTGGAGCGCGTGTCATCACGACCATTGATACCGCATTGCAGAGTCAGGTTGAATTTGCGATAGCACAGGCATTGGATGAAACCAAAGCCGACAGCATCAGTGCCATTGTGATGGATCCGAAAACCGGCGAGATTCTGGCCATGGCGAATGCGCCGACATTTGATCCGTCAGCTCGCTGGAGCGGGACTGATCAGGAAGCCCTGCGCCGCAACCGTGCGATTTCCGATATTTACGAACCTGGCTCAGTTTTCAAAATCGTTGGATATTCAGCTGCAATCGAAGAAGGATTAGTTAGCCCTGAAGAGAAAATACGTTGTAATGGCTCCGTCACAATTGGGAATCGAGTCATCAAAGATGAGCATTGCCACGGTGAATTGACGTTATCACAAGCTTTGGCGAAATCCTCAAATACGGGCGCGATCTATGTAGCCAGAAAAGTTGGCGATGAAAAGATGGCAGAGTATATTTCGCGGTTTGGCTTCGGTCATCGGACAGGAATTGATTTACCGGCGGAAGCAGTTGGATTAGTTCGTCCGCTTGAAAAATGGCAGGCAACTTCGATTGGTTCAATTGCGATTGGCCACGAAGTTGGAATTACCGCTTTGCAGGCTGTTTCCGCCATGGCGGCGATTGGCAATGGTGGTGAATGGGTCAAGCCTCACGTGATTAAACGCATCGTCACAGGTGATGCCGGGGAGCGTCTTCTATGGGAATCGGAACGACAGGCGCGGCGCGTGATCAGTCAACAAACAGCGAGTGCAATTACTTCAATGCTGGAAGGCGTAGTCGAAAGCGGAACAGCAAGTCATGCCGTTCAACTGGGCGGATATACAGCAGCAGGTAAGACCGGAACTGCCCAGAAAATCATTGGTGGCAGATATTCAGATACAGCGTATGTGGCTTCGTTTGCCGGGTTCGTACCTGCTGTCAATCCACGCTTTGCAATTATTGTTACGATTGATAATCCGAAAGGCGCGCATCAGGGCGGACAAGTCGCAGCACCAATTTTTAGTCGTATCGCGCAGTCGGCATTAGTTGGATATGATGTCTTACCAGATAACGAGAAGGCTAAGCAGGGAATTACTGAACTGGAAAGACGTTACAAAGAAAAACCAGGCGATTGGAATTGGCAACCTGAGGCAACTCCGGCGGCAACTCCGAAAGCGACTAAGGCATTTGTGGCGGCAATTCCAAGTCCAACGATCAAGCCCAGTGTGAAGCCAAGCGCTTCGCCTGCCCCGTCTGTCAAACTTAAGGCAACACCGCTGCCAGTCCTGAAATTGCCGACTCCGGCGCCTGCGAAGCCCGTTGTGACAGTGAAAAATGTGCCGGACAAACCAAAGCCGCAACCAGTGCTGAATAGCGGCCCAAATGTAATTGGGCGAGGCCTGCGAGAGGTCGCGAGTATGTGCAGTCAAGCGGGATTAAAATTACGCGCCATTGGTTCAGGGACTGCGCGTAGTCAGCATCGTCAAGGCGACACATTAGTAGTTGAATTTAAATAAGAGTCAGTTTCGGGTTTTACGTTTCGAGGTGCTGGCTCACAAATTATCTGTTGAAAACGAGTTATGTTTTCTTCTCGAAACGCAAGACTATGATTTTACTGAGTGACATCGCGCGAGAATTGAACGCGCAGGTTAGCGGCGAGGGATTTGAAAAAGAAATCGTCCCCGCCAGCTCCGTTGTCACTCACGATTCGCGCCGCGTTATGCCGGGGGGCATCTTCGTAGCTATTAAGGGCGCAACAGCCGATGGAAACACTTTTATCGGTCCTGCTACGGTACGCGGCGCGTTAGCTATTATCTCGGAAAATCCACGTCCCGAGAATTATTCCGGAGTGTGGTTACAAGTGGCAGATGCTCGGTCTTCACTTGCGCACGCTGCCGCAATTGCACACGGACATCCTTCCCGTTCCTTGAAATTAATTGGCCTGACAGGCACGAACGGCAAAACGACTACGGCGCATTTATGCGAATCCATGTTTAGAGCTGCCGGAGCTATCCCCGCGATGATGGGAACCATTAGTTATCGCATCGGTGATACAGAAGTTATTGCGGAACATACGACACCTGAAGCATCTGAAATTCAGGATTTTTTGCGTCGCGCGGTACTTGCCAAAGTGGAGTATGCAGTGATGGAGGTTTCATCCATCGCATTGGAAATGCAGCGAGTTGCTTATCTGGATTTTGCCGTCGCCGCATTTACGAATCTTACGCAAGACCATCTTGATTACCACGGCACGATGGAGGCGTATGGAGCTGCCAAGCGAAAATTATTTGAAATTACCAAAGGCTACGCGGTCATCAATGCGGATGACGCATATAGCGCTGAGCTGCGAAAGGCAACACGCGCAAAGGTGTTGAGTTATGCGATTGATAAAAATGCTGATATTACCCCCGACAAAAATGATTTTAGCTCTGATGGGCTGTCTTTCACGGCTCGCACTCCTCTCGGTGAAATCGAAATTCGCTCAAGCCTGGTCGGGCGTCCGCATGCTTATAACATTCTTTGCACGATTGGGATCGGGATTGCGCTTGGATTCAATGCCGAAATCATTGCACGCGGGATTAGCGCCAGCAAAGGCGCAGCAGGTCGGTTCGAGACGATAACAGATGGTGCAAGCGACCTTACTGTAGTCGTTGATTATGCCCATACGCCGGATGCTTTGCTCAATGTTTTGAAGACGGCTCGTGATGCTGCCAAATCAAAAAACGGACGGGTCATCACAGTGTTTGGATGCGGCGGAGATCGTGACAAAACTAAGCGTCCATTGATGGGACAGGCTGCTGCCGAATTGAGCGATGTTGTCATCACCACTTCTGATAATCCGCGGAGTGAAGACCCAGAACAAATTCTTCGAGACATCGAAGTTGGATTAAAATCAGCAGGAGGAAATTATCAATTAGTGACTGATCGGCGGGAAGCAATTTTTACCGCCATTACTGAAGCACAACCGAATGACGTTGTGATTATTGCTGGCAAAGGACACGAAGATTATCAAATTTTAGCAACTGGAAAAATTCATTTTGATGATCGTGAAGTTGCGAAAGAAGCCTTGCAGCAAAGAACTTAATGAAGCTATCCGAAATCGCAAATCTCTGTGGAGCTACGCATCGTTTGCAGCAGACGAGAGCGGAAGCCGTGCCCGCAGGCTTTGCGATTGATTCGCGTGCCGTTAAAAGCGGAGAAATTTTTGTCGCACTTCCAGGCGAACGCGTTGATGGTCACAAATACGTACAGGAAGTTTTAGACAAAGGCGCATTGGCCGCATTGGTTGTACATCATCGTCTGCCATTCTCAAAAAATCTGGCGCCCTATAAAGATCGTTTGTTGTTTGTCACGGACACCGCTTTTGCCTTTCAGCAAATGGCACAAAAAGTTTTGGCTGCGTGGAATAAACCTATCGTCGCTGTGACCGCCAGCGCGGGCAAAACTACGATTAAGGATTTGGCTGCGCATGTGCTGGAGGCTGTGAGTCCAAATATTTTCAAATCACTTGGCAATCTCAACACGAGTTATGGACTTCCGCTCACCGTCGGCAGAATGATTTCGGCAAGCGCAGTACCTGATAATTCTGATCTCGCAGTTTTTGAATTCGGCATGAGTTCATACGGCGAAATCAGACGCTTAACAGAAATCGCTTCGCCGACCGTTGCGGTAGTGGGTAATGTTGGCACGGCGCATATTGAATTCTTTGGCAGCAGCGAAGGTATCTCCGAAGCCAAAGCCGAAATTATCGATGGTCTGAAACCGGGCGGCACCGCGATTCTAAATCTTGACGATCCATTAGTAGCGGCGATGAGAAATCGTCGAACGGATATTTCATACGTCACATTCGGAATCGAAAGTAAGGCTCAGATTCGGGCTGAAAAAATTAATAACGACGAACTTGGCGCTACAAGCTTTGAATTAATTATTCCCAGCGGAAGAGCTTCCGTGATTTCTCCGTTGCTTGGCACGCACAATGTTTACAACGCGCTAGCGGCAGCGGCTGTCGGGTATCATTTTGGCTTGAGCGCTAATCAAATTGCGGCGCAATTAAAAACGTCTGCGCCTTCCAAAATGCGCGGCGAACTGATCAAATTAGCGAACGGCGTAACTGTGATTGATGACTCATACAATTCAAATCCACCGGCTTTGATTCAGGCGGTGCAGGCGATGGCGAATGCCAAGGGCTTCGCACGTCGGATTGTTGTGGCCGGTGAAATGTTGGAGCTCGGCGAACAGGGTGTAGAAATGCATCGAAATTGTGGTCGTGAAATTGCCGCTGCCGGTATTGATCGCGTAATTGGAGTTCGTGGTTTAGCTAGTGAATTGGTGGATGGAGCGCAACAGGCAGGACTCGCGCAGGCAACTTTTTGTGAGACGCCCGATGCCGCGGCAGAAGTTCTGCTGGCTGAATTACAATCCGGCGATTTGGTATTAATAAAAGGTTCGCGTGGAGTCCGCACAGAGCGTGTGGTGGAAAGATTAAAAGCTGATCTGGGAGGGGGAAAACCGAGCGAATTTTAAATTTGAAATTCCTCGCTTCGCATAATGTTTTATCATCTGTTTTACAAATTACTGTTCGAGCAATATTCACAGGTTTATCCATTCCTGAAGGCTTTTAATGTTTTCAAATATGTAACGTTTCGCACGGCGTATGCGACGGTCACCGCACTGCTGATTAGTTTAGTGCTAGGTCCAATGATGATTCGCAAGTTGCGCGAATTTAAATTTGGGCAGGAAATTCGAGAAGACGGCCCGGCGCATCATCAAATGAAAAAAGGTACGCCGACAATGGGCGGAATCATGATTATTGGCTCAGTCTTGGTTTCTGCTTTGTTGTGGGCAGACTTACGGAATAGTTATTTGTGGGTAGTTTTGGTTGGCACGTTAGGATTTTCGCTGGTTGGATTTTTGGATGATTATCTGAAAATTAAAAACAAACGAAGCCTCGGCTTAACCGGCAAGCAGAAATTGTTAGGGCAATTTACGACAGCTTTAATTGTTGGTCTGATGTTGAAATACATGACCAACTATAGCTGGGTTTTGAGCGTACCCTTCTTCAAGGAATTTCAGCCGGTTTTACCGTTTGTGGTGTATCTCGGCTTGATCATGCTCTTCACTGTATTTTGTTCCAACGCTGTGAATTTAACGGATGGATTAGATGGATTAGCCATTAGCGTGACCGTAGTTGCGGCGTCTGCGATGACGGGTTTGGTATATGTTTCAGGCCACGCGAAATTTGCGGAATATCTTGATCTGGTGCGAACAAGTTCAGTGACGGGAGATTCTCCAATTGCTGAATTAACAGTTTTTGGCGGAGCGCTGGTTGGAGCCAGTCTGGGATTTCTTTGGTTCAATGCTCCACCCGCAGAAGTTTTCATGGGCGATGTCGGATCGCTCGGCATCGGAGGCGCGCTCGCAACGATCGCCGTCATTATCAAGCAGGAAGTCGTGCTCGGAATGATTGGCGGAGTGTTCGTTATCGAAGCCTTGTCCGTAATGATTCAGGTGGCTTCGTTTAAGCTCACGGGCAAGCGCGTTTTTAAAATGTCTCCGCTGCATCATCACTTTGAATTATCAGGCTGGAAAGAACCAAAAATTGTTTTTCGCTTTTTGATTGCGGCTTTGTTATGCGCATTTTTAGGGCTTTCGACTTTGAAGTTGAGGTAGGGACAGTACCATCTGAGGTAGCGGATGGTTTTTAATTAGATGAATATTGAAGGCAAAAAAATTCTGGTAGTTGGATTGGGAAAAAGCGGGATTGCCGCCGCCGAATTTTTAACTTCGCGCGGTGCGATTGTGACTGCGAATGATGCCCAGCCCGCTGAAAAAATTGCAGCAGTAGTTAATCAGCTCATCGAAAAAAATATTGAAGTTGTAGCGGGGTCGCATCCGCTATCGTTATTTGAAAACTCGGATTTAATTGTAGCGAGTCCCGGTGTGCCGTTAGCACTGGAATGTTTTCAAAAGGCCAAAGCCGCGGGCGTTCCCGTCATCAGTGAAATTGAATTGGCCGCACATTTTTTGCGCGGGCGCTTGATTGGAATTACCGGATCGAATGGAAAAACTACCACTACGACTTTGATCGCAGAGGTGTTGCGGAATGCCGGATATAAAACGCAGGTCGGCGGCAACATTGGCATTCCCCTGATTTCATTGGTTGAAACCTCTTGTGAGGATGGATTGACAGTGATTGAACTTAGCAGTTTTCAATTGGAAGCAGTTGAGTCGCTCCATCTTTTTGCAGCAGTGATGCTGAACATCACGCCGGATCATTTGGATCGTTATGATTCGATGAATGATTACGCTGGAGCGAAGGCGAACATTTTTCGCAATCAAACCTCTCAGGATTTAGCAGTGCTCAGTGCCGATGATAAACTGGTCGCAGTCATGAGTACTGCCGCGCATAAAGTTTTTTTTAGCTGTCAGCGCGAATTGGAAGAAGGAATTTTTCTGCGCGGAAATGAAGTGATCTGCCGCGCTACAGGCTTCGAAAAAGTGTTGATCACTCGCGATGAAATTGGTATTCGCGGCGCGCACAATTTAGAAAATGTCATGGCGACACTGGCAATTGGTTTAGCCTGCGGAGTCGAGCCGGATTCAATGCACAAAACTATTAGCGAATTCAAGGGTGTCGAGCATCGCCTGGAATTTGTAGCTGAAATTGACGGGGTGAAATTTTATAACGACTCAAAAGCTACCAATGTAGATTCGACGATCAAGGCTCTCGAGGCTTTTGAGAGTGGAGTCATTATTATTTTGGGCGGCAAAGATAAAGGCAGCGATTACGCACCGCTTGCTCCACTCGTTCGAGAGCATTGCGAACAGATAATTTTGATTGGATCAGCAACTGAGAAAATTGCTGCCGCGCTTGAAAATACGAAACCGCTGCATCGCGCTGCGACGATGCAGGATGCGGTGAAGTTAGGTAAAGAACTGGCGCGGACAGGAGACACGGTTTTGTTAGCTCCAGCGTGCGCAAGCTTTGATATGTTTGATAATTACGAGCATCGCGGAAGGGTTTTTAAGGAATCAGTTTTAGCTGAAGATGCAGAAGCGGGTAACTAACAGTTCACCGTACATAGATTATGGCAAAAGCAACAACGACAAATAGTTTTTTCAATGCTATCGAAGACGCCCAGTGGGATGTGTTGATGGCGTGCGCGGCGATTGGTTTGGCGCTGTTTGGGATCGTGATGGTTTACAGCGCGTCTGGTGTCATTGGGCAGGAAAAATTTAATAATTCATTTTATTTTGTTTCGCGTCAGGTTGTTTGGGCTGTGCTTGGTCTGATCGCCTTGTTAGTTCTCATGCGAATTGATTATCAGCGTTATGCCAGTCCGACGTTAATTTTATTGATGCTGGCGGTCAGCGCATTTTTGTTGATAGCAGTCTTCTTTTTTAGCGCGCGTAATGGAGCGCATCGTTGGATTTCATTTGGAAAATTCTCGGCGCAACCTTCAGAGCTGGCCAAGATAACATTTATTTTCTTCATGGCTTATTTTCTGACCCGTCGAAACGAAGATGGCGAAGAAACATCTTTTCAGTCTACGTTTTTGCCTGCCGGGATGGTGACAGCTGTTTTTGCATTTTTAATTTTACGCGAGCCTGATCTTGGTACGACGTTGATGATTGGCGTTATTTTTGTCGCGATGATGGTGGCAGGACGCGTTCCCTGGTTTCATTTTTTAACTTTAGTTCCGGTTGCTCTGATAGGCTTTTGGTGGCTGATTCTAAGGACTCCGTGGCGAGCTGGACGCTTGACCGCATTTCTTGATCCATCTTCAGATCCGCGCGGTAAAGGTTATCAAATTTTGCAATCGCTTTATGCCGTTGCTTCGGGTGGAGTGTCAGGAACAGGCTTAGGAAGCGGCAAGCAAAAACTTTATTACCTGCCGGAACCACACTCCGATTTTATTTTTGCAGTGATAGGTGAAGAGTTGGGTTTTATCGGAACCTTGATCGTAGTTTTAGTTTTTGGATTGTTGATGTGGCGTTGCCTGAAGGCAAGCTTTAATGCCCCTGATCGTTTTGGGCAATTGCTTGGAATTGGCTTGACTACGATGTTGATCGCGCAGGCATTTTTCAATATGAGTGTGGTGCTGAGCTTAGTTCCGACGAAAGGAATTCCACTGCCATTTGTGAGCGCGGGCGGATCATCATTGTTATTTGCTTTAGCAGCGATAGGAATTCTGCTGAATATTTCTGAGCAGGCGAGAGAAAATTAATTGCGGATTGCGGATTGTTGATTGCGGAGAAAAGGAACAAAGTATCACACAGATTTCGGTTGAGAATATGACTTCGCAAATGGACAGCTCGAAACTAAATAATCCGCACTCCGCACTCCGCAATCCGCACTCTCTCTCTTCCGTCATTATCGCGGGCGGCGGTACGGGCGGACATATTTATCCGGGGATTGCTATCGCACAGGAATTCAAACGGCGCAACGAGAATTGCAAAATTGTTTTTGTTGGAACGGCGCGGGGCTTGGAAAATAAAATTGTTCCGCGTGAAGGTTTTGCTTTGGATTTAATTGCAGTGACAGCATTAAAAGGAGTCACGATTAGCAAGCGTACAAAATCATTATTGATGCTCCCGAAAAGTTTTTTTGCGGTTCGCTCTTTGATAAAAAAACATCGGCCTGAAGTCGTCATCGGAGTCGGCGGTTATGCTTCGGGACCAATGGTATTAATCGCTTCCTTAATGGGCGTGCCGACTATGATTGCGGAACAAAACGCGCACCCGGGATTTACGAATCGAACGTTATCCCGCTTCGTAAAAGCTGCCGCCGTTTCATTTAGTGAGGCAAAAGCTTTCTTTGGAAAAAAAGCTGAAATCACCGGTAATCCTGTTCGCGCTGAATTTTTCGCAATCGCGCCCAGACCAAACAGCGAGACTACAAACATTGTGATTACAGGCGGGAGTCAGGGCGCACGCGCAATCAACAATGCAATGGTTGAAGCGTTACCATTACTCGAAGTCCAGAAAGAAAAAATTTCAATCGTTCATCAGACGGGAGAATTAGATTTCGAGAGAATAAAGGCTGCCTACGATCAATCGCCAATGAGAGCGGAAGTGAAACCGTTCATTGAAAAAATTGTCGATGAGTTTGCGAACGCTGATTTAGTTATCTCACGCGCCGGAGCGACGACGGTGGCAGAACTTGCCGCCGCTGGGAGGCCAGCTTTGATGATCCCGTTTCCATTGGCTGCGGATGACCATCAACGAAAAAATGCGGAAGCTGTAGTGCGAGCCGGAGCGGGAAAGATGATTTTACAATCCGAATTAAGCGGCGAGCGTTTAGCGAAAGAATTATTGGCACTGATCACCGATACGGAAAAATTAGCTGCAATGAGTGCAGCGAGCAAAAAATTAGCACACCCGGACGCAGCGGCAAAGGTTGTGAATATCGCAGAAAGGATTATTTGAGGGATACATTTTGAGGAAGGCGAATTTATCTGTTTTCCCCGACACCTAACACCCGAAACCGGACACCTAATTCTATGTTTTCTAAATTTCAGCACATTCATTTTGTAGGCATTGGCGGCATCGGCATGAGCGGAATAGCTGAAGTTCTGCTCAATCTCGGCTATCGGGTTTCCGGCTCTGATGTCAGACGAACAGCAGTTACAGATCGCTTGGAAAAATTAGGTGGAACCGTTCACGAAGGCCACGCCGCCAGCAATATTGAAGGCGCTCATGTGCTTGTCACTTCAACGGCAGTGCGTTCTGATAATCCTGAAGTCATTGAAGCTGTTCGCAAGCAAATTCCTGTTATTCCACGGGCCGAAATGCTGGCGGAATTGATGCGCTTGAAGTATGGAATTGCCATTGCAGGTTCGCACGGAAAAACGACGACAACTTCGATGACGGCATACGTGCTGACACAGGGCGGACTTGATCCAACAGTTGTAGTGGGCGGCAGGCTTAATGCGTGGGGAAGCAATGCCAAGCTCGGCAAAGGTGATTTTATTCTGGTCGAAGCCGATGAAAGTGATAAGAGTTTTTTGAAGCTTTCGCCAACCATTGCGGTCGTGACAAACATTGATCGTGAGCATCTGGATTTTTATAAAGACCTCGACGAAATCAAATCGCACTTTGTGCAATTTGTGAATAAAGTTCCGTTTTATGGAGCAGTGATTATTTGTCTGGATGATCCCAATGTGCAGGCGATTATTCCGCTGATTACGCGACGGATTATTAGTTATGGCATGACGGCGCAGGCGGATATTTCAGCTTCGCAAATTGAAGTGATGCACGACAAATTCGGCTCGGCTTTCAATATCCGTTATCGCGGTCAGGATTTGGGACGGGTGCGATTGAATGTGCCGGGCATGCACAATGTTAGCAATGCGATGGCAGCAATTGCGATTGGACTGGATTTAGAACTTTCGTTCGAGGTAATAGCTTCGGCGTTAGAAGCATTTCGCGGCGCAGATCGGCGCTTTCAGATTAAAGGTGAACGGGCTGACAATATTTTGGTGGTAGACGATTATGGACATCATCCGACGGAAATTAGAGCAACTTTGGCGGCGGCAAAATCAAGTGGCAGGCGTCTCGTCACGCTCTTCCAACCGCACCGCTACACGCGGACTGCGGCCTTACGCGAAGAATTTGCGCGAAGTTTCTATGATGCAGACGTGGTGCTGCTGACAGATATTTATGCAGCGAGCGAAGAGCCGATTGAAGGGATTACAGCGCAGGCTCTGGCAGAAGATATTGAGCGGTTCGGTCATCGCAACGTGCATTATATCGGTGCCATCGAAGAAGGCGCGAAGGCGATTGCCGCCGTTGTTCAGCCGGGAGATTTAGTCTTGACACTGGGCGCCGGCAGTATTTGGAAGGTCAGCGACGAGTTTCTGGCAGGATAAAATTTTTATGAATGCATCCCAAAATAATAATCAAGGATTTAGTGGAATGGCCGAACGCCATGCTCGTCGTGGCGCTGCGACAACTACAACTGCACCCACGAATGGTAACCGGGCGAATCCTTCGGCACGCCGTCGCGGACTGCCGGATGATTTTGAGCGAGAACAGGAAGAAAAAGAATATCAGGCGCGTTACGAGCGTCAGTTACTAGAGCAACGGCAATTACGTACGACCGAGCGGCGAGAAAAACGTCAGCGTGAAATCTACACTGGAAAGGTTGAAAAGCGCATTCCCAAAAAAGTACAGATTAGCGATGCGAATGCGCGCTGGATGAAAATTGGTATCCTGATTTTATTATCCTTGTTCCTTTTCCTGGCAACTATTTATGCGTACGATAAAGTCACCGGCTCACGATTGTTTGTCTTAAAACAAATTGATTTACAAGGAACAAAACGAGCTTCGCGTGCGGAGCTGATGCACTTGCTTGAATCACATCAGGCGCAGAGCTTATGGAAACTGGATTTGCCTTCTATTCGTGTTGCGCTGGAAAAAAATTCCTGGGTGCAGGAAGCCGAAGTGTCGCGTGTGCTGCCTGATGCCTTACGTGTGATTGTCCACGAACGCGAACCTCTCGCACCTTGGCGAAGACCTAATAGTTCGGTGGTTTGGGTTGATCGTGAAGCACGTAATTTAGGTGAATTAGATTTTAATCAAACCGAGAGTGTCCCTCCTATTGTTAGTGGTTTAGAAGAAGGCAATACCGAAGAAATTAAAGTTGCTAACCGTAAGCGCATGGAAATTTATCAACAAATGATTCGGGATTTAGATCAAGACGGAGTTAAGCTCTCGGATCAAATAGATGAAGTAAATCTTAGTGATATTCAGGCAGTACGGTTCCATTTAAGTAAAAGAAACTTAAGTGTGCTGGTAGGAAATGTCGAATTTAAACCCCGCTTTGAAAAAGCACTTAAAGTCATTGACGCAATTGAACGCAAAGACCTCTCGGCTTTGGGATTACTCAAAGTTTCGGATGCGGAAAAATTAGTCAATGGTGATCATATCGCGTATCTCAACGTCACGCATCCCGGCGTCATTGTTGGATTCGCACCATAAATTAATCCTCACCGAGGTACTCAGTATGGCAAGAAGAATATCAGAACATATTGTTGGATTAGATATTGGAACAACTAACGTTCGGGCGGTAATTGCCGAACCCCTAGATGGACGATTGGAAGTCGTGGGCATTGGCGAAGCGGAATCAAAAGGGCTGCGCAAAGGCGTGATCGTCAATCCGGAAGCTTCAGTGGAATCAATCCGTAAAGCTTTAGAGGGAGCAGAGCGAATGTCCGGCTTGCATGCCGAAGAAGCTTATGTCGCGCTGGGTGGCTCTCACATCAAAGGTCACAATAGCCAGGGAGTAGTGGCGATTTCTTCTCGTCACCGCGAAATTACTCGTGATGATATTCAACGGGTGATTGATGGCGCGTGCGCGATTTCAATTCCATCAGGTCGTGAAATTGCTGATGTCCTGCCGCAGGAATATACTGTTGATGATCAAGATGGGATTGGTGATCCGTTGGGAATGCTGGGTTCGCGGCTGGCGGTTTCTGTCCGCATAATTACCAGCCCGATTGCAGCAAAACAGAATATTATTACAAGTGTCAATCGCTCTGGTTTAGTGGTCTCTGATTTACTATTAGCACCGCTTGCGGCAGGTGAAGCAGTATTAAATGACGAAGATCGAGAATTTGGTACAGCTCTGGTTGACATTGGCGGAGAAACGACTAATCTTGCAATTTACCAACGTGGTGCGGTGTGGCATACAGCAGTTTTTCCAATCGGCGGAAATCATTTTACCAATGACATTGCTTTTGGATTAAGGACTCCCATTCCAGAAGCTGAGCGGATTAAACGAGTATTTGGTTGTACGTATCGTCCGCTTCTCAATCATCAAAGCGCTGCTGAGATGATTGAAGTACCAAGTGTTGGTGGTCGAGAGCCGCGTTCACTCTCGCGTGATATTTTGTGCGGTATCCTTGAGCCTCGTGCAGAAGAATTACTTTCACAAGTTCAGGAAGAAATTCGTGCTTCAGGTTTTGAGCGTCAACTTTCAGGTGGAATCGTTCTCACTGGAGGAGGTTCTTTATTAAATGGCTTAGTTGAAGTAGCTGAGCAAATTTTTGATGCACCTGTGAGAGTGGTTGGCGCTTATGATATTGGAAGTCCAGTTGAAGAAGTTACAAATCCTGGATATGCGACTGCCGTAGGTTTGGCATTATATGGCCTGCGTCGCGCAGGGCAGCCAAGCCAACCCCGACTTAATCGCGGAAAAGTTTTAGGCGAAAGTATGGCTGCTAAAGTCAAAGGGATGTTTGGAAGTTTGTTAAATTTATAATCAAAATACCTATAACTGAAGACTGTTTTTTGCAGGTCAGATGATTTAAAACATGAATCGTTAAGAATTTGATTAAAATATTTGCATGAAGGGCTGAGATGGGCTGTGTAGCGTTTGGCAAATCTAGATGTTGTGCTAAAATCTGTATCTGTATACAAGATGACGCATCAAATGTAGTTTTCTCGCTCATCAATGCGATTGGTCTGTTAAGCAGCCACTCATTCTCACTTTACAGAAATTAAAGTTGATAAGCCCCCATCAATTTAGATACTTTTTACTGTTTTAGTGCTTGTATTCGGATATAAAGATACGTGCCGGGTAAATCGCTATGAATTTTGAAATTACCAAGCGAAGAAAAAGCAAAAAAGAGAATACCGTGAGGCAAGTGATAATTACTCAAAGAGCAGGAGGCGCAGGATGGCTATAGATGATCGTCAAGGATTAAATATCCTGGGATTTGTAGATGATCCTCCAACGTCAGGAGCAAGAATTAAGGTGGTTGGTGTCGGCGGCGGCGGCGGAAATGCTGTTAACCACATGATCGATGCTCATATTGAAGGCATTGATTTTTTGGTGGCGAATACAGATGCTCAAGCGCTTCGGCGTTCTCTCGCGCCTGTTAAGCTGCAATTAGGTTCGCGCCTCACCAAAGGACTTGGTGCGGGTGCTAATCCTGAAGTAGGGCGGGATGCTGCCCTTGAAGATACTGAGAAAATTCTTGAGGCGCTGGAAGGCGCAGACATGGTTTTTGTGACAGTTGGAATGGGTGGCGGAACCGGTACCGGAGCGGCACCTATTATTGCTTCTCTCGCTGCTGAACTAGGCGCTCTAACGGTGGCTGTTGTAACCAAGCCGTTTCCGTTTGAAGGTCGTCGTCGAATGCAGCAAGCGGAGCTTGGTTTACAAGAACTAAGATCAGTCGTTGACACACTCATCACTATTCCTAACGAAAGATTAAAACAAACCGTCGACCGTAATATGACTTTGTCGGATTCTTTCCGAATGGCAGATGACGTTTTGAGGCAAGCAGTCCAGGGCATCTCTGATTTAATTACAGTGCCAGGTTTTATTAACGTAGATTTTGCTGACGTCAAAGCAATTATGCGTGGCATGGGAATCGCTTTGATGGGAACCGGACATTCGGTTGGTGATAATCGTGCGCAGGAAGCTACACAACGAGCTATCTCCAGTCCGCTTCTTGAAGAAGCTACCATTGAAGGAGCCAAAGGCGTGCTGGTCAATATTACAGGTGGATCAGATTTGACCTTATTTGAGGTTGATGAAGCAATGCATATTATTCACGATGCGGCTGATCCTGATGCTAATATTATTTTTGGTACGGTGACTGATGAACGGCTCCAGAATGAAATGAAAATTACTGTTATTGCCACTGGATTTGATAAAGCTCAGGCAACTGAAAATCTTCACAGTTTTCCAGTCCGGCAAAATATGGCTGTTCCATCGCCACGTCAAATGGGGAATTCATCACCTCAGGGTAGTCGCCAGGAAGATTATGACGTTCCAACTTTTCTTCGTAAAAAGGCCGATTAATTAAAATTTGAGGAGTTCCACTCTAAGCCGTTCATTAATGAAATAGTTTTTAGCTACTTGCATCTAATGATTAATATGATATAGCATAGTCTTACCTATTAAATCGTAGTGAAATAATATTTTGTTTTGGCGGAGGCTTGTTAGCCAAGCGGTAAATCCCGTATCTTTCCCTAACGGATGCTCTCAATGGTAACCTGGAATTAAACAGAAGCTGGAAAGCTAAGCGGTGTTCTGCCTCACAGATAGCCGTCAATCAATCCAGTACGCCAACTCTAGCCACTATATTTAAAGGTTCGGAATCCAGTTCCTTAAAAGAGAAATTGAAACTTATTGATTCAGCTATTAAGTAGAATCTATTTTCTGGCCAATCGTAAATATTTGAAGGAGAACTAAATTGAATAGGAAGTTAATTCGCACTACACTCGCTGAAGTCAAGGAGCGCGAAGCGCAGGTTCATGCTGCGCGAGTTGTTCACCGAGCTGCCCCGCAGCAGCAGGATGCTCAACAAGCTGCCGCTCAGCGTAAAAAGGTTCCACCCGAGCAAACCAACGCTGAAAATTTTTATTATAAAAAGCAGATGGATTCTCACACACCGATGGTCGTTGTGCTTCAGGATGGTGAAACTCTGCATGGTTCTATCGAGTGGTATGACAAAAATAGCATTAAGCTTAATCGCACAGAAGGACCTAATTTGCTCGTTCTTAAGCATTGCATCAAATACCTTTATAAAGATGGTGATCAATAACCATCATCTGATAAGGACTTGACACATTGTTTGCAAGTGACATCAGGAAGTGACTATATGCTACGTCCACGTATTGGTGTTACTGTTGGTGACCCAGCCGGGATTGGTCCTGAAGTTGCTCTGAAAGCTGTTTGTAGTCCTGAGATTTTATCCATATGCACACCAGTACTTATCGGTGCAATGGATTACCTGAAAAATTGGGCGAAGATACTCTATCTTCAGACCAATTTCCACGTTATTGAAGCGGGATTCCCCCTTCCGCTCCATTCCGAAATTCCATTAATTTATAATTTGAATAATGTTCCTGTCTCCCTTGCAATGGGTTGTGAGCAGGCGATTGCAGGTAAGGCCGCAGGTGAATATATCGAAGCGGCTGTCGAGCTGTGCCTCAAGGGCGAGATTGAAGCAATGACGACTGCGCCAATCAACAAAAGTGCCTTACATCTTGGCGGGTATGAATTTCCCGGTCATACGGAAATGCTTGCACATCTATCAGGCACAAAAGATTTCGCAATGTCATTTATGGCTCCAAATCTGCGCGTAGCTTTACTGACAACGCATCTTTCATTGGCTGACGCCATCCAACAGGTTAAGCAGGAACCGCTTCAAAAATTGATTCGACTAGTGGATCGTGAGATGAAACGATTTGGTTTTACTTCTCCAAGAATTGCATTGGCTGCGCTCAATCCTCACGGTGGTGAAGGGGGAATGTTTGGTGACGAAGAAGCGAGAGAAATGCTTCCGGCAGTTAACCATTGTCGTAATACTGATAACATTGAAGTGAGCGGACCTTATTCAGGAGATACAATTTTTGTCCGGGCTGCCAAGGGCGAATTCGATATAGTAATTTCCTGTTATCACGATCAGGGATTGATACCGATCAAATGTTTTGCTTTTGGCGAAGCTGTGAATGTGACATTGGGGTTGCCGTTCATTCGAACCTCAGTAGATCACGGCACTGCTTTCGACATTGCTGGTCAGGGAAAAGCCGAACACACCAGTATGATTACGGCAATCAAATTAGCAGTAGAGATGGTGTTAATGTCCAGAAAGGCGAATGCCTGAAAATCAACGCATTTCTATGATTTTTCCCCCGAAATCGAAAGATCAATCGAATCACCCCAATTACTTTTTTTTGCAGTCTTGAAGCGGGAACGATCTTTTTTGGTAAAAGTAGTTTCGTGAATTCTGTCAGATTTGCAAAGTACTAATTTGACAAACCCGGAAGAAATTTGTGGACGCGTGATGATGCGCGCTGGTGCGAATTTTACAGGAAATTTAGCAACTGCCACGTATGAATATTTTTCATCTTCGTAGTTCAAAGCACCCGCTTTTAATCTCCGATGTAAAGATGAACGCTCGACTCTTTCGGCAAAATGACACCAATCATCTTTGGGCATAGGACAGTCGTTAGCGTGTGGACAAGGTGCAATAATATGTCCGCCTAGCTGAATCAAATCTTCGCGGAGCGTGCGAATTAAATCAAAACCTTTGACTGATCCGGGTTCAATAATGATGAGAACAGAGTTAGTTTTTTCCCAGGCAGATTTTGTTATTTCACGAGCAGCCGCGACTGAAATTTCTCCCAAAGTATAAGAGGCGACGATAGCATCAGCGGAGGGAAAGCCGGGAGTAGAATTGAGATCGCTGACGATCCATTGAGCTTTCAGGAGATTTTGATTAACAGATTTTTTAGCAAGCCGTTGCCCAAGATTAATTAGTTGTTGATCACGCTCAATTAGTTGAATTGATTGTAATTCATCGAAAATTTCAACCGCAGCCCAGGCTGATGTGCCAGGGCCGGCGCCCAGGTCAACCAAACTCTGGATTGTTAATTCCGGTAATTGCTTTTTGACTTCGCAGATGACCGCGCGAACCGCTGCAAAAGTGGCAGGCATTCGCATAGCTATATATGCAATGCGATGCGCTTCAGTGGTAATCAAGTTGGCGTCAGCGCCTTGACGAAATCGGTAGTTGTCAGACAATTCTGAAGCAGCTTTGGTGAGGTTCGACATCCCAATAATCGCGGCTTCGTGGTCGATTGCATTTTTCAGTAAAATTGGAAGTTGCATGAAAAAATCTTTCGCACTAGAGATACCTGTAATGCTTTGAAAAAGAATGGAGCAGGAACTGAATGAAAAAGAATAACAGTCGGCGACACTTTCTGAAATCTACGGCACAAATTAGTGTCTCAGCGTTGATCAGTTCAAAGGTTAGCGCCCAGTCGAAATCTTTTGAGCTGGAAGAAATAACGACTAAAGAATTACAGACAGGAATGCAAACCGGCAAGTATTCAGCACGTTCAGTGACTGAAGCGTATTTAAAACAAATTGCCGAAATAGACCGCCGAATTAATTCAATTATTGAGCTTAATCCCGAAGCTCTAAGCATTGCCGATCAGTTGGATCAAGAGCGCAAAGACGGTAAAATAAGGGGTGCCTTGCACGGAATTCCAATTCTTATCAAGGATAACATTGATACTGCGGACAAAATGCAAACTACTGCCGGATCATTAGCTCTGGCAGGTACGATAGCTCCGCGAGATGCATTTATTGTCGAAAAACTGCGTCAGGCTGGCGCAGTAATTTTAGGGAAAACGAATTTAAGTGAATGGGCAAATTTTCGATCCAGCAAATCTACAAGTGGTTGGAGCGGGAGGGGCGGACTGACCAGAAATCCTTACGCATTAGATCGAAATACGAGTGGATCGAGTGCGGGGTCGGGGGCTGCAACAGCTGCGAATCTTTGCGCTATTTCGATTGGTACTGAAACAGATGGATCGATCGTCAGCCCTGCCAGTTGTAACTCATTGGTTGGGATCAAGCCGACACTTGGATTGTGGAGCCGTTCGGGCATTATTCCAATTTCTCACAGTCAGGACACCGCCGGGCCGATGACTCGTACTGTTGCAGATGCTGCAATTTTATTAGGAGCACTCTGTGGGATAGATCCGCGTGATAAGGCTACCGCGATGAGTCAGGGAAAACTTGTTAATGATTACACGGTCTTTCTGGATAAAAATGGATTGAAGGGAGCGCGAATCGGAGTTGCCAGAAATTATTTTGGATTTAGTGACCGTGTCGACAAACTGATTAACGAAGCGGTTGAGGTCATTAAACGGTTAGGCGCTACAGTTATTGATATGGAGCTGCCAAACAAAGGCAAATATGATGAGGCGGAATTGGAAGTTCTGCTGTATGAATTTAAATCTGATTTGAATGAATATCTGGCGACACGCGGCACAAATTCTCCAGTCAAAAATATTCAGGAAGTAATTGCATTTAACGAAAAAAATCGCGAAAAAGAACTTCAGTATTTCAATCAAGACACAATGATAAAAGCGGCGAAAAAAGGTGATTTGAAGACACCCGCATATCGCCAGGCACTCGCCAAATCAAAGCGAATGACCCGGGCAGATGGAATTGATGCCGCTTTGCTAAAAAATAAACTTGATGCTTTGGTAGCTCCCACCGACGGTATTCCGTGGCTGACAGATTTTTTCAATGGTGATCACTTTTCGGGTGGATGTTCGACGCCGGCGGCGGTAGCAGGGTACCCGCACATTACAGTGCCAGCAGGTTACAATAACGGGTTGCCACTGGGAGTTTCCTTTTTTGGTAATGCCTGGAGTGAAGGAAAATTAATCAAGTATGCTTATGCGTATGAACAGGCGACGAAGCATCGTCAGTCCCCGAAATTTCCGGCAAGCATCGAAGGAAAGTAAAAAAATAAAATGCGGATGAGTTCAGTTAGAACTACATCCGCATTTATTATGAAAAAGATGTTGGTTATGAAGGGAATGAATCGTTGCCAATGGATTGACAGGCACGAATACATCGCTCGCAAATTTGCGAAAATCTGCTTGCCATCATGTATTCATTCTTGATGCGTTCAGCTCCGCAAAAACTACACGAAATTGTACCGTTCGGATCACCACGAAACCAACGTAAATACCAGGCAGTCCGACGCCAGGGAGGTTGATAGCCAGCAGTTTTATAATCGCTCATCAGAATGATACAAACGCGAATACAATCATTGCAGACGTAGCGACTTCTTCCTTCAAAAAGCCGATCAACCTGTCCTTCACCTAAGCCGCAAAATGCACAGCGGACGCTGTGAAGTTCGAGACTTTGATCTGTGGCTTTAATCAATGTGTTATTTGATAAGCCAAGTTCCACTGTTCCAGTTGCCATTCTCAACCACCTTCTTAAAAAGGCATGAGCACCTTACTCACGCTTGTTAATCACTGAATCCACCAACCCATAATTTGCTGCTTGCTGAGCGCTCATAATGTAATCACGCTCGACATCCATTTCAATGCGTTCCATCGGTTGACCGGTATGCTCGGAAAGAATTTCATTCAAACGAGTACGCATTCTGAGAATTTCTTCAGCGGCGATCTTAATGTCAGTTGCCTGACCGCCAATGCCTCCCGCTGAAGGTTGATGAATTAAAATTCGAGAATTCGGCAAAGCATATCGCTTACCCTTGGTTCCCGCTGCTAATAAGACAGCCGCCATTGAAGCGCATTGACCGACACAAAGTGTTGAGATCGGAGCGCGAACAAATTTCATGGTGTCATATATTGCCATTCCGGCAGTAACCGAACCACCAGGCGAATTAATATACATTTGAATTTCCCGGTCGGGGTCTTCCGATTCCAGAAAAAGTAATTGAGCCACAATCAAATTGGCCAAAGTGTCATCAATCGGAGTGCCGATAAAGATAATATTTTCTTTGAGTAAGCGTGAATAAATATCAAACGCGCGCTCGCCGCGTGGCGTTTGCTCGACCACCATAGGAACTAAATGAGCTTGTGGATTCATCATTTTTGTAAAACCTTTACTGCTGGATAATGCAAGTCGTGAACTCGCGGACTTGAGGATGATTAATGCAGGAAAGCCCGCACTGATATTAAAGAAGGCGGCGCGAGGCTTGAAAACCCGGAGCCGCCTTAGTCTTTTTCAAGAGTAATGAATAGTTAGATTTGTGCTGATTCGCCAGCTGCACTAATTTCATTAGTTTCTGCAACCGGAACGTCTGGCTCATCTTCTTCATCGTACTCTTCAGTCGTAATCTCAGCCTGACTCACTAATAAGTCAATCACTTTATTAGAGCGCAGCCTGTTTTCGATACTAGACAGACCATCATTTTTTGTCAAGCTGGCTTCTACCTCCTCTGCGGAGCGTCCGACTGATTCGGCAATCCGCTCGATTTCATTATCAAGGTCTTCCTGAGAAACGACGATATTTTCAGCCTGCGAAATAGCACCCAAAATTAAGGCAAGTTTGACGTCAGTTTTGGCACGAACACGTTCTTCTTCCTGACGCTGTTCCCAGTTAATATCTTTGGCTGCGAGTTGAGCATAAGCACCGCTTTGCATTAAACGTTGCACGAAATCCTGCATTCGTTGATTTGCCTGTTGTTCGACCAGCGGGGCAGGCAGCGGGAAGTCATATTCTTTAGCCATGTTTGCTAATAAATCATCCCGTAAGTCCATCTCAGCTTCATGATCATGAGACTGCTCAATATTTTTTCGGACTTGGTCACGCATTCCAGTTACATCTTTGTAGTCGGCACCAAGTTCTTCAGCTGATTCCTGCGCAAACTCATCATTTAATTCGGGTAATTCCTTGATCTTGACAGAGTTGATTGTAGCGGTGAAGGCAAGAGTTTTTCCGACTAAACCTTTTGAGGGAAAGTCTTCAGGATATTTAACTGTGAATTCTTTAACGTCACCTTCTTTAACCCGAGTGAGATTATCATTGAATTCCGCCTGGACACCGTCAGCATCTAACTCAATAACAAGGTCTTCCGTTTCTAAGTCTTCTTCCTGAGGAGGATCAATATATTTTCCAACGAGATTGATAGAAACAAAATCACCCGTTTGGGAAACACGGTCTTCGACCGGGACCAATTGAGCGGATTGTGTGCGAATCTCTTGCATCGCTTGCTCAACAATTTCATCAGTGACGCGGGCAACACGTTTCGTGACTTTAATTCCTTGATACTTATTCAATTCAAAGTCAGGCAGGACTGTCACCTGTGATTTGAAGCTAAGTGGCTCACCTTCCTTGATATCAATTTCATCAGGATTAACATTGGGAGAACCAATCACTTTAAGCTTGTGATCTTCGATCGCATGTCCAATGGCGTGGGGTAAAAGACTATTAATTACCTCACCTTTTATTTCTTTGGCAAAGCGTTGTTTGACAACAGCTCTCGGAACTTTACCGGGACGAAATCCGGGAATTTTCGCATGACGCGCATAAGCGTCATAAGCTTTATTATATTCGGATTGAACATCACCAGCAGGGATTTCAATAGTGAGTTCTTTTTGGCAATCAGCAATGTCCGCCACAACAACTTGTAAGTTCAAGATAAACCTTCCTCAGTGAAACAGTAATAAAGGTGGTAAGAAATAATGGTGCGAAAGGGGGGACTCGAACCCCCACACCTTACGGCGCCAGATCCTAAGTCTGGTGCGTCTGCCAATTCCGCCACTTTCGCACAACCAAACGAAAAGGCTAACAAATTTCCTGTTTGTGTGCAACGCTTAGCTGGTGAGCTGAGCAAATCATTAGCTTTATTGCTGCCCGCAAGCGGCTCTCGCATAAACTACTCTCACAATGATAAGATAAATCCACTCAAAATAATTATTTGAATGGGAAAGAGTTGTGATGGATAAAGAGAAAGAAATATTTTTGAATCATTTGAAAAAAGAAGGATTCAAAAAAACTTTGCAGCGCGAAAAAATACTAGAAGTCTTTTTGCGAACAGAAGGACATTCCAGCGCTGAGGATTTGTATAGTCTGGTGAAAGCTGATGATCCAACGGTAGGATTTACAACTGTTTATCGTACGCTTAAACTTTTGACAGAATGTGGCTTAGCGCGACAAGAGCGCTTCGCCGATGGGTATACTCGCTACGAACACAGTTATAATCATCAACATCACGATCACTTAATTTGTACAAGTTGTGGAAATTTGATTGAATTTTATAGCGAAATTATTGAAAATAAACAGGATGAAATTGCACGAAAATTTAAATTCCAACCTTCTCACCACAGCCTGAGAATTTTTGGAATTTGTTTTGAATGTCAGGCCAATCATCAGGCCGTTGCCAGTTAAGATCCAATGTCAAAAAAAAATCAACCAGCCTTTATCATTACCATCATTATTTCAGTTTGTTTTTCCTGGGCTTGCACGACATCAAATACTAATGTCAGCACGAATTCAAATTCAAGCACCAGTTCAGAAGTTTCTCCTACAGTTGCTAACTCATCAGTGATAAATGACGTTGAGCCGGTGATGCCGGAGAAAGCACAGGCAGTTTATGACCAAAGTTGTAAATCCTGTCACGGGCCTGACGGACATGGGATCAATGCGGTGGCTCCAGACTTACGTTCGGCACCGCGCCGTTCAATCGAAGATTGGACAAAATATTTGAAGAATCCAAAAAGTTTACAACCTGAGTCCAAGATGCCCGCAATTGCAAATTTAGAAGACAAAGATTATGAAGCTATCTCTGCTTATCTGGCTGATGTGACACAAAATAATTCACCTGCAAGTAAAAAATAAAATCATCCTTCATTTAACCTAAAATAAAATCAAAATGACCTGTTTTCTTTCAAGAATTCGGTCAAATTGAACAGAGCACAGAGTTATCATTAAACCGTCATAATCTCTCTTCACTATCACATTGACAATGCTCCGCGTGAAGTGCTAATTTAGCCTCGTTGGTCCCCTTCGCCTGTCCCCGCTAGATTTCAACCCACCTCATTACCTCAATCAGAGTAGGCAGATTCGATGTCGTTCAATAAAGCCAAAGCATTAAAAGCCGCCTCTAAGTATGTCCAGCAGGGCAAATATCAATCTGCCATTGAGGAATACCGTCAGATCGCGGAAGCAGATCCTTCTGACGTGACAACTCTTAATACTTTAGGGGATTTATACGTCAAGGTAGGGCAAACCAGTGAAGCTATTCATAGCTTCATGCACATTGCTGATCATTATCGCAACAGTGGATTTTATCTCAAAGCTATCGCGATGCTCAAAAAAGTGAGCAAGGTTGCGCCTAATAATGTTGAGGTTTCTCTGTTGCTGGCAGGCCTTTATGCACAACAAAAGTTAATTGTTGACGCACGCCATCAATATTTAAGTGTTGCTGAGTATTATGTTCGCGAAGGCAATTCGCAGGAAGCCTTACATATTTACCAAAAGATTGCTGACCTTGACCCGGAAAACACTGCCATTCATGTCAAATTAGCTGAAGCTTATCAACGCGAAAATCAGCTCGACAAATCTTACGATGCCTTTGTGGTAGCGGCAGGTGAATTACGTCGACAGAATAAAGAAGCTGAAGCACTACAAACATATTTGAGAGCTATTAAGGTCAATGCGCGAGGCCAGGCAGCGTTATCTTCGGCAATCAATATTTATTTGCAGAGTAATCGTCACGCTGAAGCCGTTCAAATGTTGGAAGAGCTTTTGGCGGAACGTCCAAACGATGCTGAAACTTTAACGTTGCTCTCACGTGTTCATCAATCTGCCCATAATTTGGAAGCAGCAGAAGACACTATTAATAAAATGTTGGAATGCGCGCCCTCGCGCTACCAATACGCGGCGGATTTAGTCTTGGCATTTGTTCGACGAGAAGATGTCAGTGGAGCGCTTCGTGTTTATGATCGTTCGGTTGAGATTTTCTTTGAATACCGCGAAGAAGAAAAAGCCGCGAATTTGTTACGCGAAATTTTAGCTTTGGAGCCGCAAGAACTGAGCACACTGACTCGTTTATCGGTCGTGTATGAGCGTTCGCATGATGATCATTTATTAGTTGAAACCCTGAATTTGCTGGCAGATGCGGCAATTCAAAAAGGTCAAAAGCCTGAAGCGCTTAGTGCTCTTAAGCAGTTATTGCAGTTAGAACCTGATGAAATTCAACATCGTCGCCGTCTGCGTGATCTGGAAGGACACTCAGATGACAATGATTTAAACGAGATTAGCTCTCACAAGATTGCCGCCGGAGGGGAATTTTGGCCGAAAGGCGATGACGAGGTTCAGCCTGTATCGTTTAGTGATCATAGTAGTAATCAAGGCGAAACGGAAAGTGATTGGGGAATCTGGGGAAATAACACTACAGACAACGTGGTAGCGAATAATCCTCAGGAATTTGTAAGTTTTGATGAGGCACCATCTTCAATCGAAGTTCAGAATTCGCACGCAAATGTGATGGAGGATTCTCCGTCTCAGTTTGAATCAATGTCGGCTGAAACCTCATCATTGAAACTTAAAGATGAGCTTGAAAGTGTAGAATTTTATCTCAGTCAGGGAATGCTGGATGTGGCGCGTTACACGCTGGAATCTTTATCTTCTCAGTTCCCGGATTCAATCGAAATTCAGGAAAAAACAGCTCAGCTTAATGCTGCTGAGTCAGATGGCGCTTCGTCATTTCTTAAGCCTGAAATTGGTGTTCCGGTCGAAGAGGCCTTTCAGCCGTGGAATAATGAACCGACAATAGTTTTTCCAGTCTTGCAAGCCACGGAGCTGCCACTTCCCACTAATCCTTCTGAGTGGGGCAATAATCTGGATATATTAGACGGTAAGGTTGAGTATCAACCGTCATCCAACCTTGGCACACCAATCGAGCAGGAAGGTTCAATCATTGTCCTCTCGTCAGAATCATCAACAATTCGGCAACAACTTGCCGTAGAACCAGCTAATAGCTGGGTCACACCTCAACCCGTAGTGGTACCTCAGGAAGCAGTTGCCTCTCCAGTGCTTGATTTGTTTGTGGGCGAAGAAATGGGCGAAATGCTCGATTTTCTTGATGAATTTAAGAATGAATCAGAACAGGAAGAGATCGTTGAGGATTTTGAAACCCATTACAACCTTGGCATGGCTTATAAGGAAATGGACATGTTTGATGATGCTATTGAAGAGTATCAACAAGCCTTTAAAGCTGTGATGTCTAATCAGATGAATCCAAGTTATGTGGCGTGTTGTAGCATGTTGGGCTATTGCTTTTCACAAAAAGGCTTGCCGCGTCTGGCAGTCGTATGGTTGAAAAAAGGATTAGAATCGCCAGGGCGCGAAGAACAGGTTTATCAAGCATTACGTTACGATTTAGCTGTTGCTTATGAAGCCATGGGTGAATTACAAAACGCGTATGATGCATTTGCTGAAGTTTATGCAATGGACGTTCAGTATCGAAGCGTAAAAGTTAAAATGCAGGAAGTAGCCCAGCAACTTGGAAATTAAAAAAAAGAGCAGAAAACTTCTGCTCTTTTTTTTAATTAATTTTCTTTCACACCTTATTTTTTCTTAATGTGAATGCTACCTTCCTGAGTCCATAAAGTGACTTTCGCACCACTTGATCCAACAAAACCATTCACAAATTGAGAAGTCTGTTTTTGGAGAGTTAATTGAAAATCTCCAGGATTAATTTCAATTCCTCCACGAACCGATGTCGCTTCCAAAATGAATTTTGCTTCAGCGGGCAAGGTTGCATCAACTCGGCCAGAAAAAGATTTTAAGAAATAATTGCCGCTTGGCGAAATATCTCCATCATAGCTGACATTACCACTCATACTACGAGCTTCAACTCTGGGACTTCGAATTCCCGTTAGTTGGATATTTCCTTCGGTTGTACTGGTCACAATACCACCACGCAAGCCTCTTACTGTTACGCTACATTTCAAGCAGACTATATTAATTGAAGTACTGGCAGGAACGCCGATCATAAGTTCAACCGGAGTGTCATTTGTGACTTCAACCCTAACTTTGCCTTGTTGAGAAATTTGTGAGGCATTAATTGTAGCCTGACTGCGCCGTGCCGACACCTGAATAGAATTTCCTTCTGCCGGAATAACTGTTACAGAGCCTGATTTAGTAATAACCTCTAATGAACCTGAGTCAGGTAAAACTTTGAAAGATTTATTAAAATCCTGCGCCATTAAAGGGTAGCTCATGATAGAAAAAAACAGCACGAAAACAAATTTTAGAGGAGCGATAAACTTCATAATCTCCTTATTTAAAATTCTCAAAATCTTCCATCAACCGGAGTTTCTCATCATAAAGATCAAGCAGACGTTTTTCCTGATCTAAGTCTTCTCTCACAGCTAAGACCTGACGCGCTTGTCCCATTGACTGATCAATTTTGTTAAGATGGTTTTGATAAATTTCTCTCGTTTGAGGAGACCAGGAAGCGCTTCGGGAATTTAGCCTTTGAGCCTTTTGTTGCAGCATGCCGTCTAATTTTTCAACCACCACGTTTGCTGCCGCACCCATTGAAATAGGGGTCGGAGTGGTTTGAATTGCTTTGTAGCTCACAAATGCAACTAATGAAAAAGCCAGCGCTCCGGCGCCTGCCAATTGAGGCATATTAAAAGTAAAAGTTTTTTGGCTCCAGCGTTTCCACCAGCCTGTTTTTTCTACTTCTGCTGTTAGGGCAGGAATCGTTTCGATCTCAATTTCGTTTTGTATTCGTGCCCATAGCGCCTTAGTTGGGGTGTGGAGTGGAAGCTCTTTAGCAGCAATACTAATGTTTGCCAAATCTAACTTATAAGCCTGGCAGGGAGAGCATTGGTTAAGATGTAAATCAATCGGTTCTGATTGGATGTTAGTCAATGAACCATCAAGATATTCAGATAGTGAGTCAATCACACTGCGACATTCCATAAAAATCCTCTCTCAATTACACTTCATTGATGTCGGTGTAAAATATTATAGTTACAGCTAATCTATTAAAATCTGACTAGCTCCGGGTTAATTGCAATAGTTATAACTTGTTAATTCTTTTTGTTAAGTAAACCGCGTAACTTGAGGCGCGCTTTATGAAGCTGAGACTTAGAGGTTCCAACACTACAACCAAGTATTTTACCTACCTCTTCATGCTCGTAACCCTCAACATCATGCAGAATAAATACTGACCGATAGCCAGGTGGTAATTGTGCAATTGCGTGATCAAGGGCGATCCGATCTACCACTGGCATAGCGTGTGGGCGTTCAGTTCCGGCCTGCACCACATCAACCATTTCGCCCTCTTCCGTGGTGTGTTCAACCTTCACGCCTTTCTTGCGAAAGTGCATTAAAACCTGATTCACTGTCAGGCGGTGAAGCCAAGTCGTGAATTGAGATTCCCCACGAAAGCTGCTTAATTTGCGAAAGAGCTGAACGAATACTTCCTGTGTTAAATCTTCAGCTTCAGTGGCATTTGCCAACATCCGCAAACATAGACTGTACACGCGACGATGGTGTCGTTCGTAAAGTGTCTCGAACGCCTCCATGTCTCCATTTGCTGCTGCCTGAGTTAATGCAAAATCAGGTGCGAGAGTGTTTGTTGCTTGAGCCATTCTGTAAAATGCTTGCCCTTGAAAAGTTACATGATTGGCTTTCATCACAATTGCTGACATAAAAGAAGTTTCCTTGCAAATTACTGATAGTCCAACCCTTTCCAGCAACTAACACAAAACTTTTACGTCCTTTGTGATGCAACCAACTCAGAAGCGGTTGCTTCATTTATCACAATTTTTTGTTGTGACATTAATATTAAATTATATCATAGCCCACCCAAACGGAAAGCCCAACGTAAAGTGTTTTAAAGCAATACGATCAATTGAATTCAGTTTATGACAGCACAATAAGAATTTGCTAAAAAGTAAACGAAAAGTCAGCTTACCGAAAACAGAAAATGTATGATTGTGCTTGATTCGACAGCACATAAACAGGTATTAATATGATTACTTCTCACCAATAAAAAATATAAGGAATATTATTTCATGAAACGCAAGCTATTAATGATGATGATTGGCGCAGTGTTGACGGTTAGCTGCGATAACTCTAATTCTGATAAGACAGAAAATACAAAACCATCAGTAGCGGCAACGACAGCAGCTTCAGTTGCTAAAACTGCCAGGAAATATCAAGCCGAACTTATAACAGTTCCTGCGGCAGTGAAGGCTAATGAAAATGCCAAACTGACGATTAACTTAAAAAATCCAGAGGGCGAAGCTGTCAAAGATTTACAGATTGCCCACGAAAAAATAATGCATTTGTTGGTTGTTTCGAAAGACCTGAGTGAATTTTATCATCTTCATCCTGACGCTCAGCCGGATGGCTCTTTAATGGTGAAGCATAAGTTTCCAAACGGCGGAGATTACAAATTGTTCGCTGATTTTACCCCGGCAAATGCTGAGCAGACTGTCGCTTCCATAGATTTAAAAGTCGCCGGGAAAGAACGTAAACCTGAGCGCACGGTTATTGATACTTTCTTCAGCAAAACATTAGAAAACCTAAGCGTGGTTTTAGATGCAGGTAAGGGATTAAAAGCGGGTGAAGAGTCAATGTTGACTTATAAATTGACCGATGCAAAAACTAATAAGCCTGTCACGAATCTGCAAAAGTATCTGGGTGAAGACGCTCACTTTGTGATTGTCAGTGATGACCTGAAAGAATTTGTGCATGCGCATCCGATGAAAGTAGAACCTGTGGCTTCACCGACTCCGGCAGCAAAACGATCAAAGGACGATATTCAGGTCAAACCTTCAACCGACATTATGGCGCACGTAGTCTTTCCTGCGGCAGGAACCTATAAAATCTGGGCACAATTCCAACGCGCGGATAAAGTTATTACCGTTCCGTTTATCGTTAGTGTGGATGAGAGAAAAGAAAAATAAGTAGATGTTCAAAGTTCGCGCTTCAGCGTGTTAACTACATGCTGAAGCGCAATTTGAACTTTTATTTTCTACGAGCATAAACCCGCATGACATCGCCGAGTCTCAGGCGAATTGTAAAATCACTTAAGCCAAATAAATTACTTATCCAAGCCAATAGGCGTGCCGTCGGTTGATGAAAACGACCCAGCCGACTAATAAATAATCTGATGCTCATGGATTTACCGGCAGAGCTGAGTTTGACGATTTCAAAACCATTGTCAATAAGGCTTTTCGTGACTGTTTGAGGGGTGAAAAAAAATAAATGATCGGGGATAAATTGTCGCCAACGTTTGCCGAGAACTTCGTACCAGAAATTAGAAATGTTGGGCGTTTCAACGATTAACCAACCGTTCGGTTTTAAAATGCGATGAATTTCCGCTAGTAATTTTACGGGACTAGAAACGTGTTCGATGACGTGGTAGAGAGCGATACAATCGAATTTCTCTGCCGGAAAATTTGCTTCAAAAAGGGAGCCATTGAAGCAATTCAATTGGCGCGATTTGGCAACCGCGCAACTATGCACATCCGCTTCAATTCCATTCACTTGAAATGATGGATTGGCAGCCATTAAAAATTCACCTGTAGAACAGCCGATCTCAAGCAATAATCCTGATTGCAAAGACGTAATTTTTTTTAATTCATTGAAGCGTTCGTGAGCTGTAATTTCACGCCATTTCTGTTCAGATTCTTCGACGTGTGGCTCAACTAGTTGAAGTTCTAACGCACGCGAAGCTAATCGCTCCATTTCAAGATTGATAGGTTGTGCCTTAATTATTTCCGGTTGAGGAAGAACGACAAAATATAGCCCACAGCTTTCACAGCAAAATAAATCCCCATCCAAACGCGGCGTGGAAAGCACAAATCTATGCGCGCCGGAGCCGCATAAATCACACAAGATTTGACGAGTTGAATTCAATGAAT
>JAYTCQ010000403.1:0-19790 GCA_043736395.1 Blastocatellia bacterium
CTCTAATGCAAACCACTGTGAAATTGTTATTGCCCCTGTCTTTACAGCTTTGAAAGCTGTGTCGGATCGTTTGGAAGGTTCAAATATCCATGTCGCTGCGCAAAATGTTTCTGATCAAATTAAGCATGGCGCTCATACCGGAGAAATCTGCGGGGACATGCTCAAAGATGCTGGATGCAATCATGTGATTATTGGTCATTCCGAACGTCGCGCGATGTACGGTGATTCTGATGCGTTTATCAACCGCAAGATTCAAGCAGCTTTGCACTTCGGATTAACTCCCATTTTTTGCGTCGGCGAAACCCTCGACGAGCGAGATGCAGGCAAAGAGGAATCCGTTGTGGCTTCGCAGTTGGCAACTGGATTGCAGGGAATCGGTGATATTGCAAAATTGATTATTGCTTATGAACCGGTCTGGGCGATAGGGACGGGTCGCACGGCTTCACCAGAACAGGCACAGCAAATGCACGCGTCAATTCGTGGCTGGCTGCATACAAACTCAGGCAGCGAAATTGCCTCAGCCTTACGAATTCTTTACGGTGGAAGTGTGAAGCCGGAAAATATTTCGGAGCTGATGAACTGTGCGGATATTGATGGTGCATTAGTTGGTGGAGCCAGTCTGGAAGCCGAAAGCTTCTCTCGCATCGTCAACTATCAACGTTAAAAAACAAGGTTAAAAATCAAGGTTAAACTTGCATCACGGGTTTTCACTACGTTATCATTAACGCAGCTTTATTTATCGGCCTCGATCCCTTGCCGATTTGGTTATTGAACTAACTAGGAGTATCAGCAAATGTCAATTCGCACCAAGCTAACTCTCGTCACGATTTCCGGTGTTGTCGCAATCTACGCCTTAGTTGGAGGTTTGCTCTCGGGTTCGCCGTTCGGTCGAACGATGGCGAGTGCCGGCCCATATCCGCAACTCAAGATTTTTGAAGAGGTGGTTCGACATATTGTGAATGAATACGTCGAAAAACCTGATCTGAATAAAGTTCGGATTGGCGCGTTGCGAGGATTGACGGACGGTCTTGATCCCTACAGCGCATATTTATTGCCGCAGCAGGTTAAGGATTATCAGGGTAACAAAGGACGCTATCAGGATATGACCGGAATGACAGTTGGTTCAGTCCGCGGTTATGCGTATGTCGTTTCTGTCCTGCCGAATTCACCGGCGGCGAAAGCGGGAATTAAAACTCGCGATTTCATTGAATACATCGAAGGGCACGCGACTCCTGATATTGATTTAACTGACATCAGCGCTTTGCTTTCAGGACAACCGGGAACAACTGTGGAAGTTGCCATTCGCCGAGGCGGTGTCAAAAATAGTGAGAAAATAAAAATTACTCGCGGAGCTGTTGTTTTACCAAAGCCAGAAACGCAAATTCTTGAACAACAAATTGGCTACATTAAAGTACATGCTTTGCAGGGACAGGCAGAGGCGGTTCAGGCTGCAATTAAGGATGTCACGAAACGTGGTGCGAACAAAATAATTCTGGACTTGCGTGGCTCAGCAGGAGACGATTTTGCGGCTGGTGTCGAAGCTGCCAATTACTTCTTGAAATCAGGGACAATTGCCAAAGTGATTGGACGAAAAGAGAACGTGATCGAATCAGTTGAAGCGAAACCTGAAAAAATGATTACTGAACTTCCTTTGTCCGTGATTGTTGATACTTCAACTGCCGGAGCGGCAGAAATTTTTGCGGCGGCGATCCAGGATAATAAACGCGGAGATTTGGTCGGTGAAAGAACATTTGGGATCGGTTCAAGACAGCAATTGTTTCCATTAGAAGATGGCTCCGCGATGTTGCTGACAACTTCGCGATATGCGTCTCCCAATGGAAAATTTTTCCTGCCTGAAGGTGTCGTTCCAGCGACCGAAGTTAAGCGCAAAGATTTGGCAGAGATCATTCCTGATGAATCTGAATCAGAACCGATTGCCACGCCAAGTCCAAAGAAGATTGAAAAAACACTTGATCCTGTTGTGGCTGCACCACAAAAACCAGCTGAAGATCTTTTGTTGAAGAAGGCACTGGAAATGATGAATAGCAAAACTAAAAAGAAATAAACATTCTGGTTTAGTAATTAATTTGATTGAGAAAAAGCAGACTACAGAGTCTGCTTTTTTTAATTTTCAGGGTTTTGACTTTGGGGTAATTTTATTTTACTTTAACTTGATGTCAGAGGTGTAGGTGCTGGTGGTGAATTTTGAAAGTCCTTTCTCATTCCTTCTTAATCCCAACACTGCGTTCAATTTATAGCACATCGAGATCTGTTTACTTTGTTTTGTTAAAAATTACAAAAGCAGGTTGACAATGGTTTAAACAAAGCGTATAAAGCTTTTCAAAGTCGCTATAAAAACTTCAATACTTCAACTAATACTTGAGGAGACCGTAATGAACCGGGCCGATTTAATTGAAAAGATTTCCAAAGATACTGGAGTCACAAAAACAACCGCCGACCAGATTATTGATTCGATGATTGGAAACATTCGAGATGCTTTGAAAAAGCGCGAGAAGGTTATGATCAAGGATTTTGGGACGCTTACTGTTAGCAAGCGGAGCGCGCGTAAAGGCCGTAACCCCCAAAATGGCAATTTAATTGAAATTGAAGAACGCGCGTTTGTACGATTTAAAACAGGTAAGCGAATGGATTCAGCTCTCAATCGAACACGATACGATTCGATTCTGGATGAAGAGCCGGAAAAGGGAAGCTAGTTTTTATTCTTGTAGGGTAGGTTCTCAACCCGCCCGAATCAATACAAGCGGGCAGGTTGAGAACCTACCCTTCGGGTCGCACTCATCTGCAATCTGCTATAAAAAGTTTAAAGCGGAATGTTGCCATGCTTACGCGGTGGATTTGTTTCGCGTTTATTTTCCAATAATTGAAGCGCTCGAATTAATTTGCGACGAGTAACTTTTGGTTCAATCACTTCGTCAATAAATCCTTTCTCTGCAGCGACATACGGCGAAGCGAATTTTTCGCGGAACTCCTCAACTTTTTCCTTTCTGGCCTGCGCCGGATTTTCAGAATTATTCAAATCTCGCTTATACAGAATCTCGACAGCGCCTGCGGCTCCCATTACCGCAATTTCAGCGGTCGGATAAGCAAAATTAATATCAGTTCGGATATGTTTTGATCCCATCACGCAATAGGCGCCACCGTAAGCTTTACGCGTAACGACAGTAATTTTGGGAACAGTTGCTTCTGCGTAGGCATATAATAATTTCGCGCCGTGACGAATGATCCCACCGTATTCCTGACTAACTCCCGGCAGAAATCCGGGTACATCTTCTAATGTAATAATTGGAATATTAAAACAATCGCAAAACCTCACAAATCTTGCGCCTTTAACGCTGGCATCAATGTCGAGAACACCTGCCAGATAAGCGGGTTGATTCGCGACAAAGCCAACCGGTTGACCATTCAATCGAGCAAAGCCAATCACTAGATTTGGCGCATAATGCTCCTGAATTTCAAAAAAATAATTATTATCGGCGACGCTGGTGATGACTTTGCGAATGTCATAGGGTTGAGTGGATTCGGCGGGAACGATTGAATTTAGCTTTTCATCTTCGCGGTCAATCGGGTCATCACAGCTCAAGCGAGGCGGATCATCCTGATTATTGGAAGGCATAAAAGAAAGCAATTCGCGAATTGTTTGCAAGCATTGTTCTTCATTTTCGACCGCAAAATGCGCGACTCCACTGGTTTGATTGTGAGTCATCGCGCCGCCTAATTCTTCTTTTGTGACTTCTTCATGGGTGACTGTTTTGATGACATCCGGCCCGGTAATAAACATATAGCTGGTATTTTTCACCATCACCGTGAAATCAGTAATCGCCGGGGAATATACCGCTCCACCAGCGCAAGGCCCCATAATCGCTGAGATTTGCGGGACGACACCTGAGGACAAAACATTTCGTAAAAAGATGTCGGCATATCCACCCAGGCTGACGACGCCTTCTTGAATTCTGGCTCCGCCTGAATCGTTTAAGCCAATCACTGGAACGCCTACTTTCAAAGCCAAATCCATTAACTTAACAACTTTTTCAGCATTGGTTTCAGATAGTGACCCACCGAAAACAGTAAAGTCCTGCGCGAAGACAAAGACCTTTCGCCCGTCAATTAATCCGTGTCCGGTGACAAATCCATCGCCGGGAAATTGCTGGGCTTCTATCCCAAAATCGGTGCAACGATGAGTTTTTAATTTATCAAATTCTTCAAACGAGCCTTCATCAAGGAGGAAATTTATCCGCTCACGGGCTGTCATTTTTCCGTCGGCATGTTGTCTGTTGATGCGGGCTTCGCCTCCACCAGCTTCAGCCGCAGCATTCTTTTTTTGAAGAATTGTAAGTTTATCTTCGAGCATTTGTTCATGTACCTTGTAATTGTAATTTTTGAGAAACCGATCATACAAGCGACAATCATAAGTCGCAACTTCCAGCGTGAAGCAACGTCCGTCAATCACTTCGTCGGCACTTAACTTTTCTGGTTTTGCGCAAAGCTTTCCTCGCGCTATAATATTTTGGTCAGATCAATATTATTGACCTCACGAAATACTGGGATTGAGTCCAGTCGTCTAACTTACAACGAATTATTATGATTTCATTATTTGAAGGTTTTCTACGTCGTTCCTCTTGGCTGAGCTTGTTGGCCCTTTCCTTAATTGCCGGAACCTTAACCGGAATCCTGGCGGTTTATCAAATTGGATTCACCAGCTATGCGGCTGAAGTTGAAAGCCTCGCCGAATACCAACCGGGGGAAATTACAAAGGTATACGCCGACGATGGAAAAACAATCATCGGAGAACTGGCTTTGGAGCGTCGCGTTCCACTCGCTTACGAAGAAATTCCTGAGAAAATGAAACAGGCAGTGCTTGCCATTGAGGATTTACGTTTCCGCGATCACATGGGTATTGACGTCATTCGTGTAGGCGGCGCGACGCTGAAAAATATCCTGACTTTAAGTAAAAAAGAGGGAGCTTCGACGCTCACGCAGCAAGTGGCTCGTCAGTTGTTTTTAAAATCCGAAAAGACCTGGACTCGCAAAATCCGCGAGATGATTTATGCCTTGCAGATCGAGCGCTATTACACCAAAGATCAGATTATGACGCTTTATTGCAATCAAATTAATCTTGGTGGCGGAGCTTATGGAATCGAAGCGGCTTCAAATTATTATTTCGGAAAAAAATTGAAGGACTGCAAAATTGAAGAATTTGCGATGCTGGCGGCAATCCCGAAAAGTCCGACGAATTACAATCCCGCACGTAACCCTGAGCAAGCCCTGAAGCGTCGTAATCTAGTGCTCGATGCGATGAATAATGCTGGCTTCCTGACTTCCGATGAAGCCACTGCCGCAAAATCCCGCCCCATCAAGCTCAATCTTAGTGAAGCTAAAAAAAGTGATCGTGGCCCCTTCGCTTACATTATTGAAGATGTCCGAAAAGAGCTGGCCCAGCTTGCCGAAGAGCGTGGCGCACAAGACGCGATGAATATTTATAGCGCCGGATTGAGCATCTATACGACCATTGATCCCGTTGCACAGAAGCACATGCAGAAAGTCGTTCACGACCGCCTGAAAGGTTACGATCATCGCAAAAGTGGATGGCGTGGAAATCTGGTAAATGTGATTGAAAGCGATAATGCTGATCTTGAAACCTATTATAATGAAACCTGGGCTGCTACCGCGCCGGAGAAAGGTGAAATCATTACGGGCTTAATTACTGAAGTGAATGCGCAGGGAGCAAAAGTTTCGTTTGGAAACTATTCGGCGACAGTTGGTTCGAAAGAAACACAATGGACGAAGAAAACTCCCGCAGGCATCTTTAAGCGCGGAGACCTCGCAAACTTCAATGTGCTTGAGGTTGATACTGAGAAAAAAATTGTTACCGTGGAGCTTGAGCAAAATCCTGAAATTCAGGCTGGAATGGTTTTGATTGATTCGAAAACCGGAGAAATTAAAGCTGAAGTCGGCGGCTATGATTTTGCGCTTTCAAAATTCAATCATGCAACGCAGGCCCTGCGTCAGACCGGTTCGGTCTTTAAGCCTTTCATTTATTCGACAGCCATCGAAGAAGGATTGAAGCCGGACGATGTGGTTAGTGATACTCCGTTTTCTCGTGCTGGATGGGCACCGCATAATTACGATAATTCCTATAAAGGCAATATGCCGATTAAGACCGCTCTCGCGCAGTCGCGTAATATTCCTGCGGTTAGAATTCTGGACGAGGTTGGTGTGAATCAAGCCGCGAAAATGGTGCAACGTTTTGGGCTTCCCAATCCGATGGCTCCTTCGCTCGCGTCAGCCCTTGGTGCCACTGAAGAGCCGTTGTTAGCAATGGTTTCGGCCTATTCAACGTTCCCTAATAAAGGGATCAGAATCGAACCACATCGAATTCGCAAAGTAGTTGATCGTGAAGGACGCGTCATCGAAGAAGCCAAACCCAAAGAATTTCGAGTCATCCACGAATATGTTGCGGGAACGATGGTGCAGTTAATGCGTGGCGTCGTGACAAGCGGAACGGCGAAGGCTGCGAACGGGCTACAGGGACATCAAATTGCTGGCAAAACTGGAACCGTGAATGATTATACCGATGCCTGGTTCATTGGCTATACGCCGCGTTATACCTGCGGAAATTGGATTGGATATTCTGAAAATAAAAAATCGTTAGGTAAAGGGGAATCTGGTGGGTCGGCAGCGTTACCGTTCTGGATAGATTTCATGCGGCAATATCTGGCCAACAAAGAGCGGGATAGTTTTTATAAAATTCCAGAAGCTCCGAAAGAAATTAAGGATGCGATTAGGGCGCGTGACAAAGATCGGGCAGATGATGTTGTGGATGCCGCCAAAAAACGTGCCAATCGTTACAATCCAGGTGACCGCATCCCGATTCTGCGCACTGCCGATGGTGGTATTTCTTCGGAAGCGCCAAATTCCTTGAAGGATCTGGATGATAAGCCACCTGTCATTGAGAAAGCTGCTCCGGTGATTGAAAAAACTGTTCCAACGCCACCGCCAACACCGCGTCCAGAGCCGCGTCCACGCATTACGACTCCTGAACCGAAACCCGTGGAAGTGGAAGGCGGAGGTAAAAAAGGTAAAAAAGGTAAATCCAGCGATGATCCCCCGATCTAGGATATTCAAATGATTGAAACACAGCTCGAGCGTGTGCGAAAAATATGTCTGGCTTTACCAGAAGCCAGCGAGAAGTTGTCACATGGGGAGCCAACTTTTTTTGTGAAGAAAAAAGTGTTTGTGATGTTCTCTGATAATCATCACAACGATGGACACGTGGCAATTATGATTCCTGCGCCTCTAGGGGTTCAGGCGATGATGATTGAAGCCGCGCCTGAAAAATTTTATCGGCCTCCTTATGTTGGCGTGAAGGGGTGGGTTGGCGTGGAGCTTGGTCAGGTGTCTGACGAAGAATTAAAATTGCATATCGAGGGAGCCTGGCGATTAATTGCTCCTAAAAAACTTTCTGCTGCAACCTAAGTTTTTTCTTATTGTTATTTTCAAACTGCGTTGATTTTTACTCTGACGTGCGGGTATATTAACGGCTCGTTGGCGCTGATTTATTTTATTTAGTTCACGAACATTTTTTTACGACAGTTTTATTTATGCGAGACGCATTCAAAAGCCCCAACAATTCCTTCCGCGAATCCCTTAACTGGCGTTGGCAACATTCATCGTGTTCACGCTAAAGCCTGATTTTCTCAATAAACCTGAACATTTTCAGCGAAAGAATTCAACATGAAGATTTTGATAAGTGACAATTTCTCAGCGCGTGGTGTAGAAGTCCTGAACCGCTTCGAGCAATTCCAGGTTGATCAAAACGTCGGATTAAAGCCCGATGAATTGAAAGCCATCATTGCGCCTTACCAGGCCTTAATAGTTCGTAGTGAAACCCGTGTGACTTCTGACATCATTGCCGCCGCCGACAACTTAAAAGTTATCGGGCGGGCTGGCTCCGGTGTCGACAACATTGACGTGCCCGCTGCGACCAAGCGAGGCATTGTTGTGATGAACGCGGCGGCTGGAAACAGCGTCACTACGGGCGAGCATACGTTGGCGATGATGATGGCCTTGGCACGCAAAATTCCGCAGGCGCATTTTGCTTTGAAAAATGCGCGATGGGATAAAAAGAAATTCATGGGAATGGAGTTGCGCGGAAAAACTCTCGGTATTGTAGGTTTCGGTAACATCGGAAAAATAGTCGCCTCAGGCGCGGTTGGGCTTGGTATGAAAGTTCTGGCCTTCGATCCATTTTTGTCAAAAGAAATTGCAGCACGAGCTGGAGTCGAGACCGTCAGTGTAGATGAGATTTTTGAGCGAGCGGATTTTATCACAGTGCATACGCCACTAACCGATGAAACACGCGGAATCATTGGCGAAGCCGCTTTCGCGAAAATGAAAGATGGAGTCCGTATTTTAAATTGCGCTCGCGGGGGATTAGTGGATGAAGCGGCGCTCTACGATGCGATCAAATCTGGCAAAGTCGCTGGAGCCGCGCTCGACGTTTTTGTGCAGGAACCGCCGCCAATGGATCATCCTTTGCTGACGCTTGATGAAGTTATCGTGACGCCTCATCTGGGCGCGTCTACGACCGAAGCGCAGGATCAGGTAGCGATCATGACGGCTGAACAAATCAGCACTTACCTCACAACCGGAGCTATTAGCGGTGCAGTGAACGTCGCGGCAGTGTCAGCCGAAGTACTTGAATATTTGCAGCCCTATTTATCACTGGGTGAAAAACTCGGACGTTTCCAATCTCAGATTTTGCCGCATCCGGTTTCAGAGATCGAAATTAAGTACAGTGGAGAAGTTGCTGGATTAGACATTCGCCCCATTACGCAGGCAATTTTAGCCGCGTTGCTGGCTCAGGTGAGTGCCCGGGTCAATCAAGTCAATGCTTCGATGATCGCAGAAGAGCGTGGGTTGAAAGTGAAAGAAACTCTCTCCCGTTCCTCATCAGAGTTCACAAGTTTAATTGAAGTCGTCGTCCGTGGTGAGTCCGATGAAAGTCAGGTGACAGGCGCCATCTTTGGCAGCAACGATCAACGAATTGTGAACCTGAATTCCTATCGGCTGGAAGCTGTGCCCGAAGGTCATTTATTAATTGTTAGCAATGACGACGTCCCCGGAATGATTGGCAGAATTGGAACTTTTCTAGGCGACCACGGCAACAATATCGCACAATTATATTTAAGCCGAAATCGGAAAGGCGGACTGGCGCTTTCGATTTATCAACTCGATGAAGAAGCCAGCGCCGAAACATTGAGAGAATTAAATAACCTTGAGCATATGCGCTCAGTGAAGCAAATCTCTTTGTAGGTTTCGGGTTTCAGGTGATAGGTGTGGGAAGTTTTTCTGACACCTGACACCGGACACCTGACACCTGACACCTATGCTATCAAAACGACTTATCCCTTGCCTTGATGTTGATCGCGGTCGCGTGGTCAAGGGGATTAGCTTTGTCAATTTGGTTGACGCAGGTGATCCCGTAGAGCAGGGCGCACGCTACGACCGTGAAGGCGCGGATGAGCTTGTCTTCCTCGACATCACTGCCTCCTCCGACCGCCGCGAAATCGTCACGGAGATGGTTCGCAGAGTCGCTGATCGCGTCTTTATTCCATTCACGGTGGGTGGGGGAATTCGAACTGTCGAAGATGTTCGAGCAATTCTCGCTGCCGGTGCTGACAAGGTTTCGGTCAATACGGCAGCAGTTCAAAATCCGGGTTTGATCAAAGAAGGCGCTGAATGTTTTGGCGCGCAATGTATGGTTGTCGCGATTGATGCCAAACGGCGAGCGAATCAGGAAAATTCCTGGGAAGTTTATTTGCATGGCGGACGAACTCCAACTGGGCTTGACGTCATCGAATGGGCACAGCAAGCGGCAAGCCTCGGAGCCGGAGAAATTCTGCTGACCAGTATGGATTGTGATGGTCAAAAAGACGGTTACGATATTGGATTAACACGAGCTGTTTCCAGAGCAGTCAACATTCCCGTGATCGCTTCTGGTGGAGCCGGAACAATGCAACATTTGTATGAAGCGTTGGCAGAAGGGGAAGCAAGCGCGGTGTTGGCCGCGAGTATTTTTCATTTTGGAGAAATTGAAATTAGTGAAGCGAAAAAGTTTTTACGCGAACATGGCGTTTTAATGAGATCATAGTGGTGGCTCCGGAAAGATTTGGATGGTTGTATTTATGAAATTCAGTTTTATTTTAATTCTTTCTGTTTTACTTGGCGCAACTGTAGTTGGTCAACGGTCAGTGAAAATCAAAAAAACTTTGCCTTCAAAAGTGGCGTCGAAGAATTCTGTCTTAGGGCAAAAACACACAGCTGTGCCCATCGTTGAAGAAGTTAAATTCAAAGGTGAAAATATTAATCTGGCGGGCGTTCTAACTTTTCCGAAAAGCGCAGTTCCGGTTCCAGCTGTGTTGATCGTGCCGGATTATTTCTCGACCCGCGATGGAATTCTGACTCTGAAAGGTGTTCACAATTCCTTTCGTGATCTGGCGATGCATTTGAATGCGAACGGATTTGCGGTACTTCGGTATGATCGGCGATGTACGGGTGGGAGCGAATGCATGGCGAACAGCGCCATGGCTAATGGCGTCGAAGATGCCATCCAGGCGGTACAGTATTTAAAGACGAGAAAGGAAATTGATCTCAAAAATATTTTTGTGATCGGGCACGGAGACGGCGGTATTTTAGCCGCCAGTGTTGCCACTAATCGTGATGTAGCTGGATGCGTTCTCATTGAAGCGCCAGGAAGAAATCCCAGCAAATTATTACGTGACTGGTCCCGGCAGGCGATGGTTGATAAGAAACTTCCGGAGGCTGAAATTTCGAAACAAATGGAACGCCTGGAAACAGTCATAATTAAAATGACGGAAGGCGGTCATCAAGCCGCTGATTATGTGAATGATTATAGCAATGAATATTTAGTGGAATTACAAAAGCTACCCGGCTATGCATTTAGCTGGCTCCTGGACGATCCGCTTCAGGTGTATCCCGGAATCAGCGGAGCAACTTTGATTGTACAAGGAATGAAAGATCGCCGCGTGAAACCGAGAGAAGGTGTTTACGTTGAGGATTCGCTGAGACTCGGAGAACATAAGGATTTTGAATCGCATCAGCTGCCAAATTTTGATTATTATATGAAAGAAAATAAGGGTGAAGCGACGCTCGCTGCTGATTATGAATTTGCTCGTCCGCTCGACCCTGCATTCTTAAAATTACTAGATGGATGGATCGCGAAAAAACGCAAAAAATGAGTTTTGAGAACCTTGAAAAACTAAGCTTTGATGTGAATGGTTTGATTCCGGCCATTGTTCAGGATTGTCATTCACTTGAAGTCTTAACGCTCGCGTATATGAACAAGGAAAGTTTGAAGCTGACTTTAGAAACCAATGAAACCTGGTTCTGGAGCCGTTCCAGGCAGGAGTTATGGCACAAGGGAGCGACTTCTGGAAATACCCAAAAAGTGCAGGAAATTCGCGTCGACTGCGATGCTGATTCATTGGTTTTATTAGTCGAACCAAACGGTCCGGCTTGTCACACCGGAGCGCGGACGTGCTTCATGGATAATTTAATTTCATAATGTCTGAAAACAGCGAACTACAATCTGATTTAGGATCAACGTTACAAAATCTTTACGCGACGATTGAGCAACGAAAACAAACGCTTCCTCCAAATTCGTATACGACATATTTGTTTGAGAAGGGATTAGATAAAATTCTCAAAAAAATCGGTGAAGAAACTGCTGAAACAATAATTGCGGCGAAGAATTCCAATCCTACTGAACTAACTGGAGAAATTTCAGATTTGATTTATCATCTGCTGGTTTTAATGGTCGAAAAAAAATTGACCCTGACGGCGATTCAGTCCGAACTCGCGAGCCGCGATGGAAAGCCTGCTGAAGCGAAATATAGTAAATAGTCATCACGATTTATGGCACAGATTACCCCTGCAAGTTACGAAGCATTTCTGGAATTAGCCGCCAAAGGGACGGTTGTTCCAGTCATCAAAACAGTGATGGCGGATTTGTTAACTCCGGTTTCGGCCTTTCTGAAAATTCAGGAATCAGCGAAGCTCGCCTTTTTACTGGAGTCCGTCGAAGGCGGCGAAAAAATAGCGCGTTATTCATTTTTAGGAATTAACCCGCATCGTGTGATACGGGCCAAAGGCGATAAAATCACGATTGAAAATGCTGATGGTACAACCGAAGTCAGCCAGGATTCGATGACGGATTTACTACGACACCTCGTGGAAGCATATGAGCCGGTGAAGGTTCCAAATCTGCCTCCGTTTTCTGGTGGTGGCGTCGGATTTTTTGGATACGATGCCGTTCATTGGTTTGAGCGGTTGCCGCACGATGCGCCGGATGATTTAGGCATAGACACTGCGACAGTGATGTTTTATTCAAGCATCCTTGCCTTCGATCACGTCAAACATCAAATTCAGATTATCGTCAATGTTTTTACAGAAGGTAAGCAGGATAATCTTGAATCGAAGTACCGGGCAGCTTGTCTGGAAATTGGTCAAATCGAAGAGATTTTAAAACGTCCGACTCCGATCCCGGCACCTGTCAAACGAACGGAGCCAGCGCGCATAAAATCCAACATGACCAAAGACGAATTTGAAGCGGCGGTCAAAGTTATTCAGGAATACATCCTGGCCGGTGACGCTTTCCAGATCGTCTTTTCGCAACGCTTTGAAGCCAATATCGCCACGCATCCTTTTCAAATTTATCGAGCCTTACGCGCCGTCAATCCTTCGCCTTACATGTTTTATTTGAAGCTTGGTGATGATCAGGTGTTGCTCGGCGCTTCACCTGAAATGCTAGTGCGATGCAATGAAGGAAATCTTGAATATCGTCCTATCGCCGGAACCTATCCGCGCGGTGTCACGGAAGATGAAGATATTATTTTAGGCGAACAATTGAAGCACGATGAGAAGGAACGAGCTGAGCATATTATGCTGGTAGACCTCGGACGCAACGACCTCGGTCGTGTGTCAAATTATGGTTCGGTGGAAGTTGCGGAGCTGATGATCATCGAACGATATTCACATGTGATGCATTTGGTTTCGGTTTTGAAATCTCATTTGCAGGAAGGCTACGATTGCTTTCATGCCTTAGGCGCGACGTTTCCAGCCGGAACTTTAACGGGGGCTCCAAAAGTTCGCGCCATGCAGATTATTGATGAACTTGAACCGACACGGCGCGGCGCTTATGGTGGGGCAGTTTTATATTTTGATTATTCAGGGAACCTTGATTCCTGCATCGCTTTAAGGACGATGTACGTGAAAGGCAATCGCGCTTTCATTCAAGCAGGGGCCGGGATCGTCGCTGATTCAGTGCCTGAAAAAGAATACGCGGAGACCGTCAACAAAGCGCGGGCTTGTATCAGAGCGATCGAAATGGCGGAAAAAGAACTATGAATCAAAATCAGATAAATAGACCACGGATTTTACGGATATTACGTGTGTTCGCGGATCTGAAAATTCAGACCCGCGAAAATCCGTCTGATCTGCGACATCTGTGGTCAATTCTTTTCCTGTTTTTAATAACATTTTCAGTCAGTGCGCAGCCCGCACGCAAGAAAAATGCGCCTCCACCCGATCCTCCGGTGACCGTCGAAGAAGCTTCAAATCTTGAAGCAGTAATCACGACGGAGATGGGTGTCATCCGCATGGAGTTTTATCCGCACAAAGCTCCGAATCACGTTTTTGCATTTATCAAACGCGCGCGGAGCGGGTATTACGATGGCTCAGCTTTTTTCAGAGTCATCGCGCGAGCCTTAATCCAGGGCGGCGATCCGATCTTGAAAGAAAATTCGCCACGGGCAAAATGGGGAACCGGGGCGTTGAGTTTGATCAAAGATGAATTCAGTGATTTAAAGCACGAAAGCGGCACTGTCTCGACGGTGAGAATTCCTGATCAGCCAAATAGCGGAGGCGCTCAGTTTTTTATTTGCTACGGGCCACAATCCCAGTTGGATGGTAAATTTTCTGCCTTTGGAAAAGTGACGGAAGGATTGACAGTAGTCGAAAATATTTCGATGGTCGAAACTGACAAAGACAAAAAAACGGAAAAGCCAATTCGGATCATCAATATTAAATTGGAGCCGAAAAAAATCGAACCATTCAAGGATGCGACCGTCGCAGAGATGCGAAAAGAAGTGTTATTGAAAACAACTCTTGGCGACATCACAATCGCGCTTGATCCTGATCTGGCTCCCGAGCATGTCAGAAATTTTTTGAAGCTGGTCGAAACCGGTTGGTTCGATCATACTGCTTTTCACCGGGTGATTCCGGGCTTTGTGATTCAGGGAGGCATTGATGATACACGGCTTCCACTTGAGCAGCATCCGGCTACGCGCTGGGTTCGACCATTGAAAGGCGAGTTCAGTAAAGAACGCAAACACGTGCGTGGAATTCTTTCGATGGCACGCGGAGACGATCCCGATTCGGCAGCGACTTCATTTTTTATTATGCTCGGAATTGCCGGACATCTTGACGGGAAATATACAATTTTTGGAAAAGTGGTGGATGGACTTGATGTGATGGATCGAATTGAACAAGCCCCAAGAATCGGGGAAACTCCACAAACACGAGTGGAAATTATTGAAGCAGTGATTAAACCGTAGAAGCAGGTGACAGGTGTCAGGTATCGGGTTTCAGCCCTGACACCTGTCACCTGTCACCTCACACCTAATTATGTTGTTAGTCATAGATAATTACGATTCCTTCACCTACAATCTGGTGCAATATCTGGGAGAATTGCGCGCCGACCCCATTGTCACGCGCAACGATGATATTACGTTGGAGTTGATCGAAAATCTTGGGCCGAAGCAAATTGTGATTTCTCCAGGGCCGGGAACGCCGGACGATGCCGGAGTTTCAATGGAAGTGATCAAGACTTTCGCTGGAAGAATTCCAATCCTTGGCGTATGCCTTGGGCATCAGTCCATTGGTCAGGTTTTTGGCGGGAAAGTCATTCGCGCACCGTATTTGATGCACGGCAAAGTCAGCAAAATTAAACACGATGGCAAAACTATTTTTGATAGCATCGACAGTCCTTTTGAGGCCACGCGCTATCATTCGTTAATTGTTGAAAAGGAATCGTTGCCTCCTGTCCTGGAAGTGAGCGCGACTACCGAAGACGGATTAATTATGGGCTTACGGCATCGTGATTTTATTTGCGAAGGAGTCCAGTTTCATCCCGAATCAATTCTGACCAATGCGGGGATGCAATTGCTGGCGAATTTCCTGAAACTCAGTAAGCGATAGTTGTAAGGCAAACTGTTAGTTTGTCGAATTCCTACCAAATCAATGATCAGCGAAACCCTGAAAAAACTGCTCGCTCGTGAATCCCTCTCGTTTTCTGAATCTTCAGCGACGCTCGAATATTTACTTTCTGAAGATTCGACCGATGCGCAAATCAAAGAGCTTTTGCTTTCCTTATCCGCAAAAGGTGAAACCGCTGTAGAGTTAGCCGGATTCGCTTCCGTGATGCGCGCTCGCAGCTTTCGAGTCACTTCTTCAAAGCACGAAAATTTCATTGATACTTGCGGCACAGGCGGCAGCACGACGAAAACATTCAATGTTTCGACGGCTGCGGCATTCATCGTTTCCGCCTGTGGAGTTCCGGTAGCCAAGCACGGCAACGTTGGCGTCACTTCAAAATCCGGCAGCGCCGATGTCCTGAAATCACTTGGCGTCAATACACAAATGCCGTTGGAACGCGTGAGTTCCTGCCTTGATGAAATTGGAATTTGTTTCATGTTCGCGCCGTTACATCACGCTGCCACAAAGCGCGTAGGGATGATTCGCCGCGAACTTGGCGTCCGTACGATCTTCAATTTCCTAGGCCCGCTCACGAATCCTGCCGCCGCGCCATTTCAGGTGATCGGAGTTTCTGACGGCGCTACAGTAGAACGTCAGGCGCAGGCGCTTCATCAACTCGGAACGAAAAAAGCCTGGGTCGTGCGCGGCGATGACGGGCTGGATGAAGTTACGCTGGCTACGACTTCTAAGGTCTATGAAGTGACCGCCGACGGCGTAGAAGCGAAAATAATACAGCCGGAAGATTTTGGAATTGAGCGTTCATCACTCGAAAATTTAAGAGGCGGATCGGCGGATGAAAACGCAGCGATAGTCCGAGCAATTTTATCAAATGAATTGAAGGGGGCAGCCTTAGATTTGGTATTAATTAACGCAGCAGCTGCGCTTTACGTTGCGGGAAAAGCTGAGCATTTTAAGGAATGCGTTGATTTAGCCAAAGCCGCAGTTCAGGGCGGTAAGGCATTGAAACAGTTGAATTTACTGATTCAGTATTCAAATTTATAAGTGAAAGTTACGCTCGAAAAAACAGGCGTCAAGAGTTCAAGCTTTAGCTTGTTTCTTCACAATGCGAAAGACAAGCTAAAGCTTGAACTCTTGACGCCTGTGCTTTACATTTTCCGTTCCAACAAAAATATTCGGTGAAAGACTATGCAAATAAAAACAGAATTCATAATGATCGGGACGATGCGAACGTTTATGGCTTCGCCTGTCGCCGAAGCTAAATTCCCTGCAATTTTAATGTATTCCGATATTTTTCAGCTGAGCACTTCAATGCTGAGTTATTGCAAACGGCTTGCCAGTTATGGCTTTATCGTCGCTGCTCCTGAAATATTTCATCGTCACGAAGCCCCTGGCGTAGTGCTTGAGCAAAATGACGAAGGCAGGGCGCGAGGCTCACAAAATCAATTGGCTACGACGATTGAAGAATTTGACCAGGACGCACAGGCGGTAATTGAATTCCTGCAAAATCATCCCACCGTTGAGTCTGAAAATATTGGCGCGGGAGGCTTTTGTATTGGCGGACATATCGCGTATCGCGCTGCTTTGAATCCGGCAGTGAAAGCTGCGACGTGTTTTTATCCAACGTGGCTCAGCAATGGAAAGTTAGGCAAAGGCGAGCAGGCGAATTCACTTGAGCGTGCGGCTGAAATTAAAGGCGAATTGCTGATTATTTTCGGATTGCAGGATCAATACATTTCAGAAGAAGCGCGAAATCAGATCGTCAATTCTTTGAACAAAGCAAAAGTGAAAACTTCCGTAGAGCTGTTCAATGCCGACCACGGATTTATGCGCGATGATCGTCCTGCTTATGATGGAGAATGCGAAGATTTAGCTTTTGCAGCCGTGCTCGAACATTTTGATAGGGTGTTTGATGGAGAAAGTTAAAGGAAGAAATTAAATGGTGGGGATGGTGGGAATCGAACCCACACTACCGTAAGGTAACGGGTTTTTGAGACCCGCGCGTCTACCAATTCCGCCACGTCCCCACGAGATTGACGTGCTTTTCAATCGAACGCGGATTATAAGCATCACTCGCCGGATGGTCAAGGGAGCGGCTCAAGTTTGTTATGCAATTCACACCTGAATATTGGGCACGCTTATCAAAAAATGAAATTCAGTTATTGCTGCCCAAGCTCTTACTTTCTTCAGACAAAAAACATTTTTCAGCAATCGAATTGTATCAAGCAAAAACTGTCTTTTGGAATTTGATTAAGGAAGAAGGCAGCCTTGAGCGGACAGAAGATAAATTTCTCACGCTTAGAAATTTTACGCGACAGGTAAGTACCTCCTCCGAAGCCTGGCATTGTATTTACAGATTTATTGGGATTTCAAGCAGCTATCTTGAATTGCGTGTAAATGACTGTGATCAGTTCTTAGCAGCGCTCAAACGTGAACGGTACGCGGTGAATTCGTGGCATGACAAAATTGCGAAACTGGTCGGTAAAGGGCATCGCTTCGATAGCGCGCGAGCCTTGACCGAAAATCGGTTTCAGCCGCAATTACATTTTGTGAATGATCGTGCTGATGAAGAAGCTTACGGCAGAAATTATTTTTTTGTTCACTGGGATGCGCAGTCAGTCTATGCGCGAAAGGGTGGATTAATTAGTAAATTTGCTGCCAGTCAAACCCACGCGAAATTCGGGGCTGATCCAAGAGAAGTGAAGAGAATGTTGGAAGATAGATGTTAGATTTTTGATGCTGGATGCTAGGGAGGAAGCTCCGCCAGTTCCAGCATCTAACATCTAGCATCTTCTTTCCTAATGACTAACCTTCGCAAACCACAATTTAAATTTCTTGCTGAACGGAGTCACGATTTTTGTGGTCAGGAATCGTGGACGATCCTTGGGAGCCAGGGCCGCACTTTCATTGGGTTTTGAATGCTCCTGCTCTAAATCTCTCAGCAATTGCCAATCAGGTTCGAATTCTTCCAGGCCTCGCCGATTGCGTGCACTTGCGTACGCTTCAGTTTTTAACCGCACCAGCAACAGCTTATACATCAGCGTCCGGTTGGAAAAATCGGAAGCATAATTACTACGGGAAATGCCGAGTTTTACATCCTTGCCATAGCTTTTGACATTTAAAATCATGCTCCCATCGGGCAGGACTTCCGGTTCACTCTGCCATTCGAGATCGCGATAAAAATACTTCACTTCTTCCTTATCAGCGAAATATCCATTCTTGATTGCGGTGAGTGACATTTGATCCAAAAGATCACGGTATTCTTTCCATTTGGCGCGAGCCGAAACTATTGGGGCAGTGGCGTCTTTGCGCGTTTCAGGTACAAGGTTGGAACGCAATGCCTGAAAATTAATGCTTGGATTTTTACCTTGAATTTCCAGATGTTTTTGGTAAGTATTTTCCGCATTATAACGACCAAATAAAAAATAGCTCGCCGAAAATTCTACTATTAAAGGCCATTCCCAGATCGCTAATGGCAGAATATATTTACGGGAAAAAATCGCTTCTTCCGTGATATGGCGAACATCGCAGCTCCGTTTAATCGGGCCGGCAATCTGTGAATATTTTCCGAGGGTTAATTCAAGTTCGGGACGCTTGGCTGTATATTTATAAAACGATTTCGCAATTGATTTTGGCGTCCGGAAAAATCCATCATTCAACGGATCACGCTTAGCCGAACCTTTGAAATAAAAGTTCAAAAGGTTGGCGGCAAAGTCCGAACAATTATTGAACATCGTACTAAATTCGTTCACGTTTGGAATTGCATTGAAAGCATCAAGAAACGCGGCATCCTGCTCCAGAGAAGTTTTGATTTTGTATGTATAGAGGTCACGGTTGACGAGAACGCCCACCGTGCTTTGCCATTGCCCGCGTTTTAAGACTCCATTAATTGGGCCGTCAATTAGATCGTTCCAATGTTTCGCCCGGTAATTTTCGCGAATCATTTTTCGGACTTTTCCGTTGGCGTAAACTACCGCGTTCGATTCGTTTTCGACGCCGTATAAATAAGCGGTGTAGGGAATTGCCATCCAGTGAAATTTTTCTTTCGCGCCAAAATCGTCATAAAGCACGAGCACTACGCCTTCTTCACCCGCATTACAAAATCTGAGCTTATCTTTCGAAGCCGAACAGATATTTGAAAAATAAACCGTGGCATGTCCTGCGGCATTTAATTCCGCAGAGGTGCCAATCCCTTCATGAAGCATGAAGGTTAAATCAGCTTTCGCAGGGTTTGAATGGAAAATTAAAAAATAAAAACAGAGAATCAAGGAGAGTTTAGTTGTTCGCATAAGTCAATCAATTCAATCATTTCGGGCAAAATCAATAGTAGTATAAGTCCTAGTTTAGTATGGAATTGTCAGTCTGTCACACTTTTTTAACTGTGACATTGGATGGGGAGGGTGTGAAGGAGGTTGTCTGACTTATTATTCTTGCAGAATCCCGCACGCAGTAAGGGCGCCAGTACTCAACTAATATTT
>JAYTCQ010000404.1:0-6033 GCA_043736395.1 Blastocatellia bacterium
TCGGCTTACGAGTCTTGTCAAACCTTATACCGTGCCTTGAAAAAAGTATTAGTCGAGGTTGGCTCAAAATACCAGATTAATTTTGCTTAGGTACTTACATGGATTCAAAGATAAGTTTTCCAATTTTTTAATTGAAGTTTTATCAAATCCTAAGTGCCAGAATTTTCAAGGCTCATGCCATATTTTGCTCATTTTTCGTTACAATTTTAATAAATTATCACGAAGACAGAAGACGAAGCTTTTAGAATTTATCGAAGCAAATTTTGAACGGTTTCGTGATTGCCAATCTTTATTTTATTTTTCCGAGATACTTGGTGAGAATTACCGAAACGAAGAAGCTTTCGAACTCTTACGCAGGCTTCGAAAAACGAAAATCATACAAGCAAGAATTTATATTCCCCATGGATTCGAACATGTCATTAAGGAGTCCGGAAATATTCGATTGTCGCTTAAGTCCTTGTCGCAGCTTTATGAAATGAAGAAAGATAGGTCTAAACATGTACGCTACGAAGCCGAGTTATCAATCGCAAGAGTGAGAAATTATTTTTCATCGGTAACTGAATCTGAGAATAAAACTACAGCCGAATTAATTTCAGAATTTCGTACAAGTTGGAATTACACGGCGGAGTATGAACAAGCAAAAAATGACTGGAATGAAAGAAAAATTTACTTTTATTCGCATTTTTCTACAGTTGAATGGTTGACTCCTTGTTGTAAATTTCCCATAAAATTTAATTTTAAATTCAGTTCGTATTTCCAACCACAGGTCTCCTGGTTACGATCAAGCTGGAATGACTATGATGCTCGGCTTCTTGTAAATTGCGGGAAATGCGGGTTGAGTCGAAGACCAGATTGGATGACTTTGCTTAAGTTTGCTCTGAGGGAAAGGCTTCCCCTTCCTCCGTGCGATGATGGAAGGCGAGTTAAAATACTTCGCGGGATCATCAATAAAAAAGGGTAGCAATTGCTACCCTTTTTTATTGATTTGGTGACTAGACTTTTTCAGGCACAGCATAACCTGTGCGGTAGTTCCGCTTCATCATCGCCGAAGCTTCCTTGTCGCCAATGATTTCTTCTTTAATCGGATCAAAATTCAGCGTCCGACCAACGCGATACGAAATGTTCGCGAGGTGCATTAAGGCGCAGGAATAATGTCCTTCCTGAATTGGCGCAGTGAGGTCTTCCATCTTGCGACTGCGCACGACATCAATAAAGTTTTGCCAATGATTCCCGCCGCCTTGACGTGTCGGGCCAGCAGCGTGCTCACTACCCAGCCACGACGTATATTTCGTGTAACCTTCAATCGCTAAATAACCCTTTGAGCCATAAAAGATATTGCCAATGGTATTTCCTTGTTTTGCCATTGTTCCCATTTTTAACTCAGGGCTATCGCTGATGGTAGCCTCATTGTTCGTGATCCAGTGACGGACTTCAGCAGCCATAATTGCTTTTTTGCCGTTCTTGTCGAACTCAAATGTTGCGATCATCGTGTTCGGGGTATTCTGATCGTCATCGAACATGAAATGCCCGCCAACGGCACTAACTTTCGTGGGCAGTGTTACGCCTAATCCCCAACGCGAAATATCAATTTCATGGATGCCCTGATTGCCGATGTCACCGTTGCCGTAATCCCAGTTCCAATGCCAGTTGTAATGAAACCGATTTTTGTTGAAGGGACGCATCGGCGCGGGACCTGTCCATTGATCGTAATCTACGCCAGCTGGTACAGGGCTGTCAGGTTTCTTGCCAATCGTATCGCGCCATTTGTAACAGAGCGCGCGTGTGTAGTAGACATCACCGAGCAGATTTTCCTTTTGCATTTTGTCCATGGCTTCGCGTGCAGCTACACCTGAACGTGTTTGCGATCCATGCTCAACAACCTTGCCGTATTTCTTAGCGGCAGCGAGAACCTGCTTGCCTTCCCAATAGGTGTGGGACATCGGCTTTTCGACGTACACATCTTTGCCCGCCTGCAACGCCCAAATGGTCATCAATGAATGCCATTGATTTGGCGTCGCAATCGAAATCGCATCAATATTTTTATCATCGAGCATCTTGCGAAATTCTTTGAAAATTGTAGGTTTTGGCTTGCCACCCTTATCAAGTACAGCGACATGCTTGTCGAATACTGCATCGTCAATATCGCAGAGCGCGGCGATCTCGACATTAGCTAAAGCGGAAAATCCTTTCGTGTGATCCATGCCGCGACCGTTTAAGCCGACGACACCGACGCGGACGCGATCACTTGGCGCACCGCCAAAAGCAGAACTATTTTTTATTGCGAGCGTACCAGCAGCGGCAGCTCCTGCTGATGCTTTGACAAAATCCCGACGGTTTACAGAACTCATGTTTCCTCCTGAAAAAATACAAGTGTTGGTTTTGATGATGACGGACAAACGTTATGAATTAGAATTACTCACAACTATATTTCACGAATTAACGTAGGTTACATTCTATCGTATCTTGTCTAAACCTCAAGCACACAAGGTTAAGTTATCGAATTTGTTTCATCATCCGTTTTTTTCTTCCACCCAAAAAATTTACCAATCAATGCGCCAAGCGCAAGGATGCCAACTAAAATTAATTTTTTTGCGGCGAGCAGAGTAGGGATCAGCAATTTGAAAAACCCCGCTTTGGCTGCGAGTTTTCCGGCAATTAATGCTCCGATGCCGAACGCGGCAACTTTGTCTACGCCGGGCGTAAAATCTGTATAGCGATTGCCGTCATTGAATTCAACAAAGCTCATGACGGATTGCATGTCCACTTGAATAGACTGAAGTTGATCAGTCGAAGCGATTGCATTCAGTGATAAAACGCCGCGCCTGCCCAGTACGCGTACGTCGTAATTTAATGTATGATCAGGATCGTCTCCGAATCTCAAGTCTTGTGCCCAGTATAATTTGTGATTTGCTTTGTCGTAATGCGGTTGCTCAGCCCAGCCAACTAACTCAACTTTTTCATAGCCAGCCTTTATTCGTTCTTCGTTCTCTTCGACAGTGGATTCCTTCATGGTTTTAAGCAGATCGGTATAATTTATGCTCGCCGCTTCATCGTCTTTGACGTAGCCATCCTCTTGATAAGTGATGACGACTCCCCATGAATTGTCACTAAACGGGCTAACATCCGAACGAAATAACATTCCCAAAGTTTTACTGGAAGGAGGGTTTCCCCAACCTTCAACGAGTACTTTTTCAGCATCGACGGGATTTAAATAGCGGTAGCCTTCCGGAATTTTTAAAGTTGCCAATCCGTCTTTGATTTTAATTTCGCCGCGTTCATATTTCAGGCTGGCTTCTAGATTTTTGATTTTGGCGAGGGCTGCTTCTTTGCCAGCGCTTACTTCCTTTTCCGGAGGCGTTTTGTCATTCGCCAAGGCTGCAATGAATAAGAACAGAAATGCTGAGAGAAAGAATATTTTGTTTTTCATAAAAATCTCCTGACTGAGTAAATGAGCGTGAAATAGTGGTACGGGGAAGAGCTGAAAATCGAAAGACTTTAAGGGCAGAGGGATAATACAGTAGGCACGAACAAATATTGGAAGAAAAAATTTACGGACAAACAAGAAGCAAGATTTATCGCGGGAATTTGCCTGAAGGCGTGGACAATTGTCATTGATTTTATCGGATATTACTTTCATCTCGCGGGCGTTTTTTTGCGTCTTTAAATTTGGTAATATATTCAAATGTTAAAATCCACTCCATTTTTACTATTTGACGGCAATTGTGCCGAAGCGATGACTTTTTATCACGAATGTCTCGGCGGCGAACTAACGCTTACTAAACTTGGCGATACTCCGATGAAAGACCAGTTGCCGCCGGATAAGCACGACCGGATTATCAATGCCCATCTGAAAAGCGGCGAGATTGATATATCGGCGACAGATTGGATGGCTTCGCCGGAATTCGATCCGATTCCGGGTAATACATTCGCCATATTTGTTACCGGAAAAACTTATGATGAGTTGAAACCGGTTTTTGACAAGCTCAAAAACGGCGATAATAACGAAAGATTACAAGAACTACACGATGTGCCATTTGGAACATACGGGCAGTTTTATGATAAATACGGTGTCCAGTGGATTTTTAGGGGCGAAAAAGTTAAGTCTGAAATTTAGCTTAAATAAAAATCCGTATGAAAAAATTTCTAAAAATAATCGGATTGTTGATACTTGGGGTTTTGATTGTTGCGGTGATAATTTTTGCCGTTTGGGTAAAGATGGTTTATAAAGCCGAACCGGAAAAGTTGACAATCGCCATAGACGAGAAATCGAATGATTACCGCATCACCGAAAAGCCCGATTATTGGGAGATAATTCCGAACAGCCCAGAAGTAAAATCGGCAAAATATCAGGATGCGGCACTGATTTTTTATCCAGGTGCAAAGGTTGAACCGAATGCGTATTTTTATAAACTTTCTGTTTTATCAAACGGGCAGGTTGGCAAAATTAAGGTTTTTGTGACCAAGCCAATGCTGAATCTGGCGATGTTTGGCATCAATCAAGCCGAACAAATTATTAATGAACATCCTGAAGTCAAAAAATGGATTATCGGTGGACACAGTTTAGGCGGTTCGATGAGTTGCGAATACGCCAAAAATCACGCGGAAAAGATCGGCGAAATATGGCTCTTTGCCTCATATTGCGGAAGCGATATTTCTCAGACGAAAATCAAAGCCGTGACGATTCACGGCTCGCTAGATAGCGTTATCAACTCGCAGGAAGTTTCTGAAAACCGCAAAAATCTTCCGCCTGATAATACTGAAATTAAAATCGAAGGAATGAATCACGCCCAGTTCGGCAATTACGGCGAACAATCAGGCGACACTCCGCCAACTAAATCCGACGAAGACGTTCGCCGCGAACTAATCAATTTATTTGGTAAACTGTTTTCACAATAAGCAATAATATTCAAGATCGCATTTCTGCTTGATGAAAATCACACAAGATGTCCGTGAATGCGCGAAGGAATTTGTTGCCACGGGAACCGAGATTAATTACGGGAATTTGCCTGACGGGGTGAAAGAGCATCATTGATTCTCACGCAAATCAAAAATACTAAAATTCCGAACTAATTATTTGCGTAGCCACTTGACTTCGTGTATTATTCCTGTAGTTATGTGACTACGTATATATGAATTTACGAAGAGACGTTTTTCAAGCCATTGCAGACCCGACCAGACGGGCGATACTTTTGTTGGTCGCCGCACAATCAATGACAGCGGGTTCGATAGCCTCCAATTTTGACACAGCCAGACCAACTGTTTCCAAGCATCTGCAAATACTCACCGAGTGCGAATTGCTCGAAGCGGAGCAAACAGGGCGAGAAATTTACTATCATTTAAATCCCGAAAAGATCAAAGAAATCGACGATTTTATCGAACAGTTCCGCAAAAATTGGGAAACTCGTTTCAACCAACTTGACGATTTATTATCAACAATGAAGGTACAGAACAAATGAACAATTTGCTATTTGACTTTACCGTTGATAAACCGGCAAAAACTGTATTTATCACCAGAGAACTTGCTGCCGAACTTCCATTGGTTTGGGACGCTTTTACCAAACAAGAATTACTAGATCAATGGGTTGCACCTAAACCTTGGACATCAAAGACAAAATATATGAATTTTGAAGTCGGCGGAAAACGATTTTATGCGATGGTCGGCCCCGAAGGACAAGAGCGTTGGGCAATTCAGGAATATACTTCCATTACTCCAAAAACCAATTTCAAAATGTTGAATGCTTTTGCAGACAAAGATGAGAACCCTGAATTGCCAGGTTCTGAATGGAATTACAATTTCAGCGAACAAAACGGTATTACAAAAGTGAGTATTACTATTTTTAATGAATCGTTTGAACGTATGGAGAAGATGATTGAAATGGGCTTTGTCGAGGGCTTTAAAGCAACGATTGATAATTTGGATAACTTATTGGTAGATAAGTAGGTGAGCGAAATAAAACCGGTAGAGACAGGATTGACAAGATGAACAGGATTTACGTACGACCAATATTCATCAGTGTTTCTTATCATCTTGTT
>JAYTCQ010000405.1:0-3083 GCA_043736395.1 Blastocatellia bacterium
TTCCTACCTTAAATTTACCACACGATTTTGTTCCGCCGATTCATAACAGGCGAAGACGGCTTTGACAGTTTGCAAATAATCTTCGCCCTCGCTTTCGCAATTTGTGCCGTTCAATAAGCAATTTACCAAATGGGTTTGCAACGCGAAAATGCTATCGCCTTTATAACCGTTCGTGGGTTTTTCGTAGCTGTGCAAGGCCTCCGGTTTATCGTGAGGGCTTATCCAGAGATAACCTTGTTGCGTCATTCGCAGCGCAGCCTTTTCGCCTTCCAGGGTAAATGTTCCGAACGCAACCTCTGGAACTCTTGGTCCGGAAATTCGATTGGCATCCAAAATTCCGCGTGTTGAATTTTCAAAAGTCAGATTTACGGTGGCGTAATCTTCCCCCAGAATTAATGGATTCACGCGGTTCGTCTGACAATACAACGAAGAAATTTCTCCCGCAAGATAACGAAATGTATCCAGAAAATGGACGCCCGTTTCATAGATGAACATGCGAGGCATCCTTTTGAAATAGGGTTGTGAAGGGTACGGATTTTCGCCGCGCCCATCGCCGGTACGCATGTGAAATCCGAGGTGAAAAATCTTGCCGAAGGTGTCGGCTTCGATTAATTTTTTGATCTCGCGATACCACGGTTGCCAGCGCCAATTTTCGTGCATCAGCAGGCGTACACCCGCATCTTTACAGGCTGAAATCATCGCCTGACATTCATTTAACGTCGGAGCCATCGGCTTTTGACAGATTAAATTTGCGCCAAAACTTGCGGCAAGTTGCGTTAAAAATAAATGTGAATCGGGGCGTGTGATGATGTCTACAAAATCAGGTTTTTCCTCTTGCAACATTTTTTCAGCGTCGGCGTAAACATTGGGAATATTCCATTGCTGGGCGAACGCTTGCGCTTTTTCTAAATCAGGATCAGCGAGCGCGGTGATTTTTACTCCATCAATCCGCGCCCAGGCTTCCGCGTGAAATTGAGCAAAAAATCCGGCACCGATGATGACACCTTTTAATTCGCTCATTGAGTTTTTACAGTTGGATATTTGATACCGAGTTGTTCTAAATAATTTTTGTACTTCGTTGGATCGTAATAGAGTTTTTTCAGTTCAGGGACGAACTTTTCCATCTTCTCTTTGTTGAGTTCAATTGCCGGAACATCCTTCTCGCCGATCAACGGTTGATACTTAATTTCTTTGGTCTGCACCGTATTGAAATACTCCCACGCCTGCTTAACGTTTTCAGGATAGAGCAAAAAATCTAGCGCGGTCATCGCCTGTACTTTCGCGCCCGCGAGCGATCCCTTGTGCGCAATCGGCGTCGCCATCGCAATTGCATTTTCCCAACTATGACCGGGCAAATTCGGAATGTTCGCGGGGTATCGCAAATACACCATCGGCACATTCCACGAAATATCGCCGACGTCATCGGAGCCGCCGCCTTGCGGTTCTTTGGGTTTATCCAGCGGCGTGACCTTGTCTTTCAATCCCTCAACTTTGGATTTAATTTCTTTTTGCAAGGCTTTGGCGAGCGTTTGATCGTTTTCGTCCCACGTGGGCATTCCGACAGTTTCGATATTTTTTTGTTGGACTTCGGCAACGGTTTTGTTGAAGTGATTCGGCCACGCGGAACCGAGTACGCGCCAGTCAACGGTTGTTTCTGTCATTGCGGCGGCTGCCTTCGCCATCGTATTTCCGAGGTCGAAAAGCTCTTTGATTTTTGGATATTCTAGTTCGCGGAAGTAATACCAAACGCTCGCTTCCGAAGGGACTACGTTAGGCTGATCGCCGCCGTTGCTGATGACGTAATGCGAACGTTGATTCAAGCGCAAATGTTCGCGGCGATAATTCCAGCCAATGTTCATCAGCTCTACGGCGTCAAGTGCGCTGCGCCCTGACCACGGATCTCCGGCGGCGTGCGCGGCTCTGCCATGAAAATTATATTGGACGGAAACGAGTCCGCTGTTGACGTGCGGCTGACCCCAATTCGTAGCGAATTCGTGACTAACGTGAGAGCCGAGCATCACATCCAAATCCTTGAATAATCCGGCACGAACAAAAAATGCTTTGGTGGCAACGAGTTCTTCGGCGACGCCTGGATACAGCCGGATCGTGCCGGGGATTTTATTTTTCTCCATCAATTTTTTCAGCGCGAGCGCGGCGACTACGTTGACGGCTTGCCCTGAATTATGACCTTCGCCGTGACCGGGGGCGCCTTCAATAATCGGATCGTGATATGCGACACCAGGCTTTTGCGAAGCGCGCGGAATGCAATCAATGTCGGTGATAAATCCAATGACAGGTTTGCCGGAACCATAGCTCGCCGTCCACGCCGTAGGCATTCCGACTACGCCGCGTTCAATTTTGAAACCATTTTTTTCGAGGATGCCCGTGATGTATTTGCTGGTCTCGTATTCCTGAAAGCCAAGTTCGGAAAAGCTGAAAATGCTGTCCACCATTTGCTGTGTGAGCGTCTGCATTTTTTCTACTTCGGTGACGGCTTCACGCTTGAGAGCGCTCAAATCAGGATCTGGAATTTTTGCAGTTGCGGTTTTGACCAATGATTGTGCGGGTATCGTGAGCGTGAGCGAAAGTATGAGCGAAAACAAAAACAGGAAATTGCGTTTCATCGTAGTTCCTCCGAAGACGTAGCGATTGGGAAAATAAATTGATTAGAGAAAGGATGTTCGCGCTTTGCGGCGCATTCGTCAAGAGTGCGAACTTTGCAGGAGTGAGAGGTGATTTCTTCAAACTGTTCGAGTCTTTGTTGGTTTCTTAGTTTCTACAGTCAGAACGAAATTTATGAGTGCAAATTTATTTTGAATTATGACTGACATGCACCATGCATTTTGTGATCCATTGAGTGCAACAGGGGAGCAATTTTTTATTTCTTCAATCAGTTCTGCCTTGCGCTTTGCTCCATATTTATAGGTAAAAACTTCACCTTCTTCTAAAGAAGTAGCCCACAATAAAGGCGCATTTTTTAAAGAACGGGATTTTACTTGTGCGATGTATGTGCCGCCATCATAGTCAAGAATAAATGTATAAAGTGGCATATAGATTCGACCTGTAGGGTAGGTTCCCAACCT
>JAYTCQ010000406.1:0-3497 GCA_043736395.1 Blastocatellia bacterium
ACAGAATGGACATTAGCTTGGCTCCCAAATGGATTTTCAAACGAATGTGAATTCTAGCACGAAGGAGGCACTAGAGGAATTCCTCTGAACAGGCTAAGATAGCTGTTTGGCGAAATTTTATGATTTATGGAGAAGTTTAATGTCTGAAGAAATTACCGAAGAAATTGTCCTGAATGCCCTGCGCACCGTCAAAGACCCCGATTTACATCGCGATGTAGTCACGCTGAATATGATCCGCGATGTCAAAATTTGTGGAGGTGTCATCGGCTTTCGTTTTGTCTTGACGACGCCCGCTTGCCCCGTCCGCGATCAGCTTAAAAGCCAGGCCGAAGCCGCTGTCAAAGCTATCCCCGGCGTCGAAGTCGTCGAAGTTAAAATGGATGCCGAAGTCCCGCGCGCCAAAGGCAATGTCCAAAATGAAATTGCTGGCATTGGAAATATTATTGCCGTCAGTTCCGGCAAAGGCGGCGTCGGAAAATCCACGGTAGCCGTAAATTTAGCTGTCTCACTGCAACAGCTTGGCGCACGCGTTGGCATTCTGGATACCGATGTTTATGGTCCCAACGTACCGATTATGATGGGTGGACATGACACGCCGCTGGTAAAAGGGAATACGATTATTCCGCCCGTCTATCACGGCGTCAAAACGATGTCTATCGGCTTGCTGAATCCCGGCGACAAAGCCGTCGTCTGGCGCGGCCCGATGTTGCATTCTGCGGTACAACAATTTTTGCGACAGGTCGAATGGGGAGAGCTGGACTATCTCGTCATTGATATGCCACCGGGAACCGGAGACGTGCAATTGAGCCTCGCGCAAACGACTTCTTTAGCGGGAGCGGTTTTGGTGACGACACCGCAGGAAGTTGCACTTGGTGACGTGAGAAAAGCCTACAGTATGTTCGAACAATTGAACGTTCACATTTTAGGCATTGTCGAAAACATGAGCTATTTTGAAGTACCGACGAACGGCGAACGCTACTATATTTTCGGCAATGGCGGCGGCGAAGCTTTAGCGGAAAGATACAACGTTCCGTTTCTGGGTGGCGTCCCGATTGCGATCAACGTTCGCGAAGGCGGCGACCTCGGCGTCCCCGTAGTCATTGGCGATCCTGACAGCGCACAGGCCAAAGCATTCAAGCAAATCGCGCAAAATGTAGCAGCGCAGGTGAGCATCGCGGCAGTGAAAACAAATCGTGAATTGCCGGTGCTGAATATTAAGCGTGCAGGATAAAAGAATAGACCACAGATTTTACGGATTAAGCGGGTTTTCGCGGGTCTGATTCAGAATAAAAATTCAGATCCGCGTAAACCCGCCTGATCCGCATAATCTGTGGTCTATTTCTTCATAAACTGGAAATTTTCCAAAATTTTCGCTATATTTAACCCTCGCTTGTAAGAGAGAGAATTGATAATTATGATCTTTAATGACTCTCCTGAAATTTCGGTGGCGCAGGTCGAAGCGGCTTTGAATCGCATCCGTCCAGCCCTGATTTCTGATGGCGGAAATATTGAATTAGTAGCCATTGAACCGAATGGCGATATTCGTGTTAAAATGAAAGGTGCTTGCGTGGGATGTCCGAGTTCGACGATTACGCTGAAAAGTTTAGTCGAACGGACGCTGCGCGAAGAAGTAGCCGGGTTTGGTGAATTAATTACGCAATCTTAGGTTTTTTATAAGGAGAAAATAGTTATGAATTTAGCATTAACAGAAACTGCTGTCAGCGAAGTGAGAAAATTTATTGAAGCCGAAAATCCCGGTGAATTAGGCGGATTACGCGTTCGCGTGACTCCGGGCGGATGTTCAGGATTTCAATACGCCATGAACATCGAAGAAGCTCCGGCGGAAACCGATGAAGTCGTCGAAAAATCAGGACTGAAAGTTTTCGTGGACATGTTCAGTGCCCAATATCTCGACAACATTGAAATTGACTACGTCAACAATGTGATGGGATCAGGCTTTACGTTCAATAACCCGAACGCCACTGGCGGATGCGGATGCGGCACTTCGTTCTCGGCGTAAAGATAAAGTGTAGCGTAAACATCCTGTTTGCGCTTCCAAATGAACTGCAAACAGGATGTTTGCAGTACGCTTTCAGATAATAGCGCAGCGATCAATGCTTAGGTTAATCTCATGGCGTTACCGCTCCTATTATGAATTCAAAAGGCAAAAGGAAACCCTTTTGCCTTTTGACATTTGCCTTTTGATTTTCCCATGCCCAAACTCACCGGATCAAAAACCAGCGAAAACCTGAAAGCCTCCTTCGCCGAAGCCGCACAAGCTTCGCGGCGGTATTTATATTTTGCGCGCCAAGCCGATGTCGAAGGCTACGCGGACGCCGCCGGAATGATGCGCGATATGGCCGAAGGCGAAGCCAATCACTCACAAGGCAGCCTTGATTTCCTGCGCGAAGTCGGCGATCCCGTGACAGGCTTCCCGTTCGGCACAACACAGCAAAATTTGAAAAGTGCGATTCAAGATGAAAGCTATCAAGGCGATGAAATGTATATGCAATTTGCCCAAGCTGCACGCGAAGAAGGCTTCGATGAAATCGCCGAATGGTTCGAAACATTGGCAAGGGCGGAGAAAGCGCATGCGCAGAGATTTCGTCAGATGTATGCAGCGACTTTTGAAGAGTAACTTGAATGTTCAATGCCGAATATCGCCATATTTTTGATCCAGAAAGGTCATTAACACTTCGGTATTTAAAGTTTAGGCATTGTTTGGAATGGTACAGCTTTCTCACGCGTCAGAGCTTTCAGGCGACTTATCTTCGGATTGGCAAGGAGTTCGGCTTTGATGAAGCGCAGAGACCGGATGAGTTCCAGCTCTTACAAGCCGCAAAGTTATTGAATCAAGAGCGTCTTAATTTTTTACAAAAGCTTGAGATATTTTCAGAAAAAAGGCGAGTAAGTAAATCACAAGGAAGGCGACAAACATCTAAAGGTGAATTGGAAAAACTCTATCACCCTGATTGGATCAAGCAATAGCGTAGCTGGCACGCGACAACCGAGTACCCAAACAATGCTTACAAAACGAGATGAAATTTATAAATCTGACGGGTTATATTCCAGCCGAGCGCAAACAGTTTTATTCCCGATTTTACTAACGATTAATCGCACCAACTGTGAATTAGCTTTGACTGAATCTCAACGTGTCATCACTCAATTGCAGCAAGAAATTAGCAAGCACCAGCTTCCAGAAATTGATCTTTGCTTATGTGATTTTACGGTTGCTTACGACGGGCAAAAAGTGCAGATCAATTTGGTACGTGAAGGAAAGAATAGCATTCATTTACAGATAGAATTCTTTTGCGTTTTGTCGCTTTCAGAAAAAATTGACTTCTGGGAAAAGAACGTTGCGATCTCACGCTGTACAGATTTTCTTCAAAGTCTTTGTGAACAATAGTGCAGACAAAAATCAGGCGGCAATGGAGCCATAAGTCCTGAGTTCCTCGTAGCGAGGATGGTTATGAATGAAAGTCGGGTGCAAATCCAAC
>JAYTCQ010000407.1:0-7454 GCA_043736395.1 Blastocatellia bacterium
CGACCCTAGCTGCCGCCATGGAAGTCCCGCGCAACGCATTCGCGCCTTCGCCGGGGGCCGCGACGTGGACGCCTTTGCCGAAATTGGAATACTCCGCGAGTTCATTATTTTTCGTCATGGCAGCTACGGTGATGAGATTGGAGGCTTTGGAAGCGGCAGGATATTGCGGCGATTTTTCTAAATCGACGGCATCATTCCCGGCGGCGGCGATGATGACTACACCCGCCATTTCCGCCCGTTTGAGAGCTTCTTCAATCAGCTTGGAGGGTTCGCTGGTTCCGAAGCTATGCAGTACCACTCCGGCGTGATGGTTCGTCGCGTAATCAATCGCGGCAGCAATTTTACTGACGGTACCAATGCCGTTTGCATCCAATGCTTTCAGCGGCATCAGGGAAACTTTCGGATTCACTTCGGTGATGATCCGCGCCATTTCCGTCCCGTGTCCGTTGTCATCGGCAAAGCTGTCAGAATCATTCAGAAAATTCCAGCCCGATTTATATTTGCCACTCAACCCCGTATCAATAATCGCCACGACCGCCGCCTTCGGCGTCAGATTCTTTGCCGCTAACGGATTGCGCAAACTTCGCGATAACACTTTCCGGCCACCGATGATCGACATCCGACCACCTACTAAATAATCCGGCTCCACCCATTCGACAATTTTGTCCATCCGTTGCAACTCTGCCCACGCCGTACTCACATTTTCTTTCAGCTTGAGAGTAAGCACACTTTCCCCGACGCGGCGGGTTTGCAGTTCCGGTTCGCCGTAGCTTTCGACGATCGAACTGCGTTCTTCCAGACTCGCCTCATCGCGGAATTTGATAATCATCCGATGTTCAGCATGCGGCGCAATCGGAGTCAGCACATTAAAGATTGGTTTGGTAGGAAACGGTAACTGGTAGGTTTTTTCCGCCCTGTTCCCAAATGCCAGTAAAGGCGAAATGACCAAATTGAGAATGACGAAAAAGACAATGAACTGATGCAGTTGACGCACAGAGATGAGCATGGCGAGAAGTCTCCGGTGAAGCGTCAGGCAATTGCATAAATTGCGTTCCAACTGCGATGACGCGGCTAGTTAAAGGGTCTTCAGTTATTCCTGAAAACAAAGGCTAAGATACGGCTGTCTTGAAAAAAGCTGATCCAGACTGAAAACGCAGTCCTAAAAAAAGAAATCAGGTCTCGTGTTTACTATCTGTCAATTCGTGTTTTGTTTGGACAGCGCGGAGAGTACTACAACTGCTTTTTCGCTGTCATGTTAAATCTTGATAATCCATCTTTGGACTGCATTTGCTTCCCTGAACCAAACCGAGCAGAGTGCGTCTGCTAATGAAGATTATGTTCTGATGATCCCCTGCCCTCTTCCCAGAAATCTCTCGTTTTTCCTAATAAAAACAGCTTTTTTTAACGAAAGATAACTTTTCTAACCAGGGCATGATGCCTGTTTTTGACCCCAAAATTATTTTTTATTTTTTTACATTTTTTTTCTTCTGAGAGAGTTTTCTGGTGATAATTTTTTTAATTTATTTTTTTCGTTGGCTGACTCATATAGTGGAAATCATTTTCTGTCTATCGAAAAAGCCACGGTGCTTCCCCCCAAAAACTGGATAGGTAAATAAAGTGTAAAATGAGTGCCACAGTTTATGAATTGTTTTGTCTAGACAATTGGGAGCACCTTACTTGACTCATACTAAATATTTCCAGGCTGCCTAATTTGATGAGTCATTCCGCGAATTGGCCTTGATCATCCAGAGAAGATTGTTTTAACCATGCGTCGCTACCATAGAGCGGCTAGCCAGTCTGGTTATTGGATGTGGATACGACTGGCAAGAGGAACAAAGATTGCCATTTAGTTTTTGCTGAATAGGTTGCTTTTCCCTCTGCTGTGGCAAGCGGTTTGATAGAATTTGAGACAGGGCAGAACGGAAGGCTGATTTGCTCACACTATACATTCCGCCACGGGCACCTTCAAACCCACAATTCCAAGCAGCTAGTGCCTGACCAAACCGCAGTGCGTCTCGCATCATATTGGCAGTTATGTTCTTGATTCCTTCCACCCCTTGTTGAGCAATGAGGTGCAGTATTCCGGCAGTACACCAATCGCCTGAACCGGCGGCGTCTTTAAGATTGGTTACCGGGTAGGCTGCGATACTGTGCCATTTAGTAACTTTGTGTCGGGCGAGACGACAACGGTAACGTAAGCCTTCATCCCCTAGTGTCACGATCTCTACGAGTGGTGTGCTAGTAGGAAGCAACTCGCCAAAACTGGCGGCGCGATCACTTGCATACTTGACGATATGAGCAATCGCGAAGGCTTCGCGCATCAGTTTTGGGTCGCCCGTGGCAGAAGGTTCAAAAACAATAAGCGCACCGCGCTCAGCACAGGCTTGTGCAATCGTTAGCGCACCGCGCGAGACACGATCAAAGAAGAAAACTTGGGGGCTAGCCATCTCTTGTGCCAATTCCTGCGCCGCAGCATCAGTAACGGCTTTATAACCCGGAAGCCACGCGCCACAATGAGGACATTGCCAAGAAAACTTATGAGACGGCTGACCCGCTCGATTTCTTTTGATTTGATGAACGATGATAGGTGTATCAGCAGTGGGCTGTTGTTTGGCGTAACGTAGTTTAACTCCCCATTTCTTCAAATCACTTTGCACGTATTTGGATGCGGCGTCTCCATTGAGCCTAGCAATTGGATATGATTGCCATCCCAAATAGCTCATAATAGTCAAAACATTCCCACAGGTACCACCTGACCATAAACGTGGAGGCTGTTGTGCCTCACTGTTTATTACGACATCTAGCGTAAGCAGTCCTGTTCCCCAGATAGTCACAGGTTGGGCTGGTACGCGCAATTCCGGGTAGGAGGCAGACTTAGCGGGTAGCAATGTTGGAATCTTATTTCTGTTGGATTTTTCCATTTTGGAACCTAATCTTTTATTGACGCATATGGTTCACCAGTCAGCCATATTTCAGACGTTACACTATCTGATTGTGATGATGTCCAAGTATCGTCTTCCATCTCAATGTCATAGGTGCCAGCTTCGACGTATGAAACCGGCAAGTTGCGTTCAATCGCAGCTAACAGCACCCCGAGTGATAACATCTTGTTTGCTAATGGAGAAACAACGGTTGTAATTTCACCTAAACCAGGCAAAGATTGCAATTGCTCATGGTAGTAGGTATCTATTTGCACAATCTGGCGGTAAATGTCAAAGGGAGTACGCTCGTCACAATGAATGATGTTGGTCTTGGAGACGAATATCCGCTCAAAAAGCACTTCCTTGAGTTGCACGAGCAGATCATCAGCACGACGCAGGTTTCTAGCTGGGAAGGGTAAGATCGGGCAGACCTCAATACAGTCACTTTCCAACAGGTCGTGTATCTTTCCGAGCCGCTCTTTCTCATTCTTCCCAATAACTGGGAGCCAAACGATTTTCTTAGGTTTTACGAGGCCGAAGTAAGGGATGTAGTCAGCGTCGCCGTATTCACTACCGAGTATCCTTCCATCAACTGACGAATCTTCTGTTACAGCCACATGCAGGTTTTTAATCTTGCCAAGGTCAGCTTGTTTGCAAAGAAAGGCGATAATTGAAAAGAATATAGTTCGCGGCAAGCCACTAATGTCTACTATAACGTCGCGATATTGAGTAATTTCATCTAGGCGTGCATGCAGTAGCTCTACGGCTCTCCTCCCACCCACAGCGTAACCCGATTCATCACGTAATTCGATCTCACGATACTCAATCTTTTTTCCATCGGTCACCGCAAGCAAACGTTGTTGGTTATTTGTAGTGAAGCTTTCAATTCCTTGTGTTTCCTTTTTGGTGCTGGAAGAAGGACGCAATAGCATAGCCACATAGCCAAGTTGACCAGGACTACTGCACCGCGAGATGCGTTCCAACGCAATTAATGAGCGTGGGTCGAATCCTACTCCAAGAATCATACAAACAGAGGCGTCCGGGTCTTTCATCCGTTTGCACCAAAAGTTCTCATAGTTATGATCAAGATAATATTCAGACCAGCGCGATTGCATCATCTCACTATTCCTCGAAAACTAATTGTGTGCCACGTTTTCTGCTCCACTCTTTGGCGGACACTGGGCCTTCCATCATTCTAATTAAGTCGTCAACTTGAAGTGGTTGGAAGCCGCCAAACCCAAGTGGCAAATTAAATCTTACGCATAACAGGCGATTAAGATAGACAACAATCTTAAATGAACCCGCCTGCCCCTGCTTGGTCAAGCGTACAGAAAAGACATTATTAGCAACAGCTGTAGTTAACACAGCCCGGAGCAACAAAGCTTTGTCGGCTTCCACACGCTTATTTAAAACACGCCGCAATAGGGCAATATCCATACCAAAACCATTAACCCCTGGTGCTATCGGCGCATTTGCCCTGTTAGTAACCTCTTGGAAGAAGAGACCGAGGTTATCGACCAACTGGCGAATGGCGAAACCATGATTAAGTCGTTTTTCAAGGTTTTGGTAATACTTTTTGGCTTCTTCCTGTAACAGGTCTTGTTGATCTTGCGCTGAGAGAACAATTTCTTTACCTAACTCCGCACGGAAGATTAGCTTATCAACTATGGTTCCAGCGATAGTTAGAAACTGATCCACGTTGCCGTTAGAAACCTCAGCCAGCACATCGAACGAATGATAATATGGTAGTTTAAAACGGCGAGCGGCGAATAATTCCGCTGCGCTTTGAATCTTACTATCTAACGGTTCCGACAGTTCCGATGATAGAATCTCTGGAAAAAGTAGACGTTGTTTCTGACGTACTTTTCGTTCAGCTTTGATGAGGTTACCTTCTAGCTTGAACAATTCTTGTATAGAGACCGTTTCAGCCATTTGTGACGTAGACGCTGATTCGCTTTGTTGGTCGAACTGCTTATTGAGCTGTTTGAAACGTGTATTTACTTCATCCAACTCTTTGACAATTTTTTCTCTATTAATTGTATCTTCAGCTTTGCTCAGAAGAGATTTAAGATCACTACTTACACCATATTGTTGAAGTGCATTGGAGCGACTCAGGCGTCGCTTGGCCACATCCGTAACAAAATTCTTGAATACGCTAGAAGAAATGCCTCCAATGTATCCATCCAAATCCATCTCCCGAAAATCGCGGTCATCCTTTGCGCCCTCGAACGAAATTAGTTGTTCTAACTCAAGAACATGTTTGCGCAATGCTATCCAACGCGGTAATCCAGAACGTGTTAAGAAATCATTAAGGATTTGTTGTCGTTGATTACGATAAAGCTCGTGAAGATTATCAAGCATTACTAGGGGTACTAAATGCTCTAACGTCGCTACCACCTGTTTTTGATGACTCAGGAAAGAGAGGGAGAATATTCTTGCGTGCGGTTGAATAGATGAAGGGATCGGGTCGCCAGGGAAGCCATTAAGAAGTGTACCAAAGTCAGTCTCTATCCTGTCACACTCAACGCGTAATGACTCTAACGTATGTGCTTTGCTGAATATTACAGGCGGTGTGTCTTGCATGGGCAGAGGAGCGAGTATCGTATCCTTCACCTTTTGTGGAAGTAACCCAGCGTCAAGCATTGACTTAACTGAGCGTAAGAACCCGCTGACGATTCGCACATCTAGCATTGTATTTAAAACTTTGGCATTGGCTTCGCCTAAAGGCAAGTTAGCGATTTCGCGCAAACTACTGTCACAATCAAGATAAATTCCTATTACCTGTGGACCAGATTCATTTATCACGCCCAAGCTAGTCAAACGCTCAAGAAGTGCTTCCTCGCTGGCCTGCTTGCGGCGGCGATACATCGCCAACAACGTGTCGGTTTCGAAAAGTCTTAACAAGCTACTCTTTCCGGATCCAGGACTACCGCGCAGCACAAGAAGTTTCGCTGGTGCTGAAAGGTCTCCTGGCTGAAGCAACCTCAGTAAGTTTGGGCAATAGAGCGGCAAAAAAAGCGATACATCTAAAACTGAGCGATCAGCCGCGCGCACTTTGAAAGCATTTGGAATCCCTGCCATCGCTAACTCACCTCTCTTCCGTGCCGCTCGTAGCGTACAAATAGGGGGGCTTTCAATTTTCTGGACCATAATAGGTAGATTGAATTATTCGGTGTGTTATGGTGCAGTACAATTGGTAGGCCGCAACTCTCGTAACCAAACATCACGTTGCCAGTATGTTCGTCACCCATGTCATCTTGATAATAGTTAGCGCAGAGTGATGCTATGGTTTGAGCCGAGCTTTCATTATTTTCTGGCGACAAAATACGAACTGAATCCGGCAAAACTACAGCAGGTAGAAGCACAGTGCGATTAAGTGGTGGTTGCAATCTTGGAATCAATTCTACCAATCGGTTCTTAGCAAATTCGGTGATCACTAAGGGGCAGAAATATATACGGGCATCATTGGTTTCGAGCGCATTCAGTAATTTGCCTTCGCTTTGTAGTCTAGCTAATATTCCTTTGAGTACCATAGAAGTGCCATCGCTGGCAGGCTCTTCACGTAACACCGTCTTACCGGAAGCACAAAAATCATCGATTAAGAACAGGCAGCGAAAGCGTGCACCTACAGCGAGGTCTTTTTCTAAGTCATCAATTAATGCCTTCACCTTCTCCTCATTAGGCTGATAAGTCGTCAACACCTGCTCGTTGTCGATCTTCAAATTCTGACGCCGAAAGTAGTCAATTCGCGCTCCGTCACTCATTGCCACATATAACGATGCGCGTTCAATTTCTCGCAATTCCGAAGACTCTGACAGCCTGCGTACTTGGAACCGGGGAATGCTGGTGATTTCTGCTGTGAGGTCAAGTTGGCTTTGATGAATATGGTCATAGTAAAGTATTTGGGTGAGCTGCTGGAACTCTTCGCGCGATATAAAAATCAACTGCTCCTGCACAAATCGAAGCGCAACATCACGATCTACTTCGTTAAAAGATTTGAGCCACAGGTAGAGGTTTTCGAAAAATAGCCGCCCTGGCTGATACATTTCGTAATGATTGTATTTGTATTCGGCGAGAGTATCCAAATTATCGACCAGGTTTTTTAATCTTTCCTCACCCCAGCCTGGAAGAATACTCACTAACAAGCGCAATGCCAATTCCCGTTTCATCCCTGTGCTACCTCTCTGTTAAGTAAGACGCAAACACGCTCTGCCGCGCGAAAGCGCTAAAGATTGCAAGTAGTAAGCAGTTGCTTGTTTGCCGCGATACCCTTGAGGAGCGAGATTCCAACAGGATTGCGGGTCGCCGGATAATTCGTTTACGCTTAGAGAATAAGGTTCTTGTAAGAGAGCGAAATCATTGCCAGGAAATTGTCCTTGGTCTCCGATACATAATATTGGCTGAATGCCCGTTTTTCCTACCTGTTCTTGGATAGCTTTTACCAAAGCGCGTTTGGAAACACCAGGAGCTAGAATGTCAATCGAGTGACTTGAACATACCGCAACTACCCCTGGCTGACCAAATTTGTGAATG
>JAYTCQ010000408.1:0-19254 GCA_043736395.1 Blastocatellia bacterium
CTGTTATGAACAATTTTAGTGAATTTCTGCAAGAAGATCGTGTCCGCATTTTTGATGGCGCGATGGGCACGATGCTTTATAACAAGGGCGTCTATATCAATCGCTCCTACGATGAACTGAATCTTTCCAGCCCGGATTTAGTCACCGAAATTCATCGTGAATATTTAAAGGCTGGAGCCGAAATTATCGAGACCAACACCTTCGGAGCTTCGCGCTTAAAACTCGCGCAGCAAGGGCTTGATGATCGTTTGGCAGAAATCAATGTGGCTGCGGCGAAGCTTGCCCGACAAGCCATCGAATCAGCGCGTCACGATGCGTTTGTGGCCGGAGCGATTTCTCCGCTCGGCGTTCGCATTGAACCTTACGGCCCGACTTCGATGGACGAAGCCAGAGAAATGTTCCGCGAACAGGCGCAGGCTTTGGTCGAAGGCGGTGTAGATTGTTTTGTCCTCGAAACTTTTCACGATTTAGCTGAAATTGAACAAGCCATCAAAGCCATTCGCGAAGTCGGAGACGTACCGATCTTTGCGCAAATGACGATCAACGATCATTTGCAAACCGCGTACGGAACTCCGCTGGAAATTATCACTACGCGCCTCGATAAGCTGCTCGACACCAAAGGCATTGACGTGATGGGGTTGAATTGCTCTGTCGGGCCGAACGCGATTCTGGCCGCGATTGATAAGATTCGACCGCTCACCACACGTCGTCTTTCAGCGCAGCCCAATGCTGGAAATCCGCGTGATGTGCAGGGGCGACAGATGTACATGGCTTCGCCGGAATATATGGCGAAGTATGCGAAACGCCTTATCAGCGCGGGAGCAAAGTTCGTGGGTGGATGTTGCGGAACGACTCCTGAACACATCAAATTAATTGTAGATGCGGTTCGTGCTTTGAGTCCCGGACGCCGCACAGTCAATGCGATTACAGTTGAAGAACAAAAAGTGCAAGTCGAACCTGTACCGCTCGCCGAACGTTCACGTCTTGCACACAAAGTCGCAAATAATCAATTCATCACCAGCGTTGAAATTGTCCCTCCACGTGGTATTGATCCCGCGAAAATGTTAGAAGGCGTCCGTCAATTAAAAGACGCTGGTGTTGATGCCGTCAACGTTCCTGACGGCCCGCGAGCGCAAACCCGCATGGGAGCTTTAGCCGTATCGTTATTGATCGAACAGCAAGTTGGCATCGAAGCCGTCACTCATTATTGTTGCCGTGACAGAAATCTTTTAGGGATGCAATCTGATCTGCTTGGCGCGGCGGCTTTGGGGCTGAAAAACTTTTTGCTCATTACTGGAGACCCGCCGAAAATGGGGCCGTTTCCTGATGCGACTGCTGTGTTTGATATTGATGCGATTGGACTCACGAATATGGTCAATCGCATGAATCACGGGCTTGATCCCGGCGGCAATCCGATTGGCAAACCGACTTCATTTTTCATCGGCGTCGGAGTCAATCCCGGCGCGATTGATCTGGATCATGAAATCCGCCGCTTTGAATGGAAAGTCGAAGCCGGAGCCGAATACGCGATTACGCAGCCTGTCTTCGATGTCGCGCAATTGAAAAATTTCCTCAAACGAATTGAGCATTGCCGCATCCCGATTGTCCCCGGCATCTGGCCTTTAACCAGCTTCCGCAACGCTGAATTCCTGAACAACGAAGTCCCCGGCGTAGACGTTCCACCCGAAATTCTGGAACGCATGCGCAAATGCAATACCGGAGAATCTGCTCTGGCGGAAGGCGTCAAAATTGCCCAGGAAATGTTGGAAGAAGTTCGCCCGTACGTGCAAGGCGTACAAGTATCTGCGCCGTTTGGGAAGATTCAGCATGCGCTGGAGGTATTTGAGGTTTTGAAATAGCAACATCACAGGATTAGTCAAAAATAACGTCGTGGTAAAATTCTTACACTCTACCATTATCAATTATGGCATCCATAAACATGCAATTTCATGCTCTACCTGAAGAGTTAATTCGCTTTGTCGGTAAATGGACAAAGGAAGTTAATTTTCACATCGTAAAGCTCATACTTTTCCCTGAATTTCCAGAACTTACTGCCACAGAACTAGAAAATAATGGCAACTTCGAATCATCCATTAAATCACTTGATGGCGTATTTAGAATCTGTTTAGGTCTACAACCGCCGATTTTGTCTGTAAGTAGCGCATATGATTTCATTGTTAATAATCCTGACTACCTCTCAATTGACGTGGGCAAATTAAGCAGTGACGGGCTTAAGGAATCGTCCATGTCAGGCAAAACCAATGATCTGTCCCTGCTCCGTATTTGGAAGAAATTTGCCAGAGACCTAAGGAAAGAATCCTCAACCGGATTATGGGTGATCAATCCAGGGTCAGGAGCCAGAAGTTTTTATAAAAATGCGCGATATACAAAAAGTGCCTCCGAACTTGCTTTGAGAGGCACGAAGCTCCTTCCTGTTGCTGGCTGGTGTTATTACGAACTTGATCAATCCAAACAACACGCACAACAAACCCTCTCCAAATTTCGGGAAGCGTTTGACGAGATGAAACGCCGTGGCGACTAAAATTTATGAAAACCTATTTTTCTAAAAACAATTTCCTCACTGCGATTTTCGTCCTCGCGTTGACTTCTTTCTCGCTATCCGTAAATGCGCAATCTGTCGCTGCACTCCCAACCCTGTTTTTGATCGGAGATTCAACGGTCAACACTCCCACCAAAGATCAACAGGGCTGGGGCGATCCGATTGCTTCATTCTTCGACAAGACAAAAATTAAAGTCGAAAACAAAGCACGCGGCGGACGCAGCAGTCGTACCTACATCACCGAAGGATTATGGGATCAGGTGTTGGAAAAAATGAAGCCTGGAGATTTTGTGCTGATGCAGTTCGGACACAATGATGGCGGGGCTGTTAATGACACTTCGCGGGCGCGCGGCTCCATCAGAGGCACAGGCGAAGAGACGGAAGAAATTGATAATCTGATTACTAAAAAACACGAAATCGTTCACAGCTACGGTTGGTATTTGCGCAAATATATTTCCGATGCCAAAGCCAAAGGCGCAACGATCATTGTGCTTTCTCCGATTCCTCGCAATAACTGGAAGGACGGTAAAGTCGCTCGCGCTGCCAAAGATTATGGAAAATGGGCACAGGAATCAGCACAAACCGTAGGCGTATTATTCATTGACTTGAATGAAATTATCGCCCGCCGCTACGAAGAAATCGGTGAAGAAAAAATTAAGCCACAATTTTTTACGCCTGCCGATAACACGCACACTTCACCCGCCGGAGCCAGGCTCAATGCCGAGTGCGTGGTCATGGGATTAATCAATTGTGAAAACCAGTTGAAGTATTTTTTGACCGATTAAGATTAGAAGACTTACCACGGAGAAATAAAGTCGAAAAATAGTGTAGTTCTTTTTTCTTCTCTGTGTCCTCCGTGTTCTCCGTGGTTTACTTCCGACCTAATTTACGAATAATCGTTTTCGATAATTCTTTGGTAGCCATTGAAGCGGCGGCTCCCTTTTGCCGGACTAATCCCAGCTCTCGAAATAACACCTGATTCCCAGCTCTCATCAATTTTACTTTTTTGTCGAGCCCTTCGTTGCCAACGAAATGCTGAGGAAGCACCGAAGCTCCGAGTCCTGCACCAACCAGACTTTTGATCGCTTCGATATTTTCCATGACCATCGCGATCTGAGGCTGCACTCCCAGCTTCTCAAAGTGTTGATCTATGATTTTGCGCATCACTGTTTTTTGTTCGTACAAAATAAATTGCAGGGAATTCAGATCATGAATCGAGAGTTTTTTCTTGCTTGCGAATGGATGATTGCTGGGGATCGCAATCATGACTTCTTCTTCACACAGTGGCATAAAGTCAAAATCACGTTCCTCAAAAGGTCTCATCACCAACCCTAAATCTAATCGTTCCGCTCTGATTTCATTCAGAATGACATCCGTCGTGTCTGACATGATCACTAATTCAATGCTCGGATATTCTTTAATAAAAGTCTCAAAAACTGTTGGTAGTTGGTAAATCAGAGTCGTCGCGCCAGAGCCAAAACGAACGCGTCCACGTTGCAATCCATTCAGTTCTTTCAGTGCGCGTTCTGCACTATGAACATCCTGAAAAATTCTTTCGCAGTGTTCGCTTAACAATTTCCCGGCCTCAGTCAGGACAACTCTTCTGCCGACACGACAGAACAGCTCACAGCCTAAGTCTTCTTCTAATTGCTTAATGTGCTGGCTGATCGTGGACTGCGAAAGCCGCAACAATTGGCTCGCCGCCGTAAAGCTCCCACCTTTCACCGCCGTGCTAAAGACTTTAAGTTGATGGAAGTCCATAACGGCATCATAACTCATCAACAAAACCGATCAAACTATTCGTAACAATGAATTTTACAGATTAGCAGATTAATTATAGACTCTTCCCGCTACACGATTATCAATTCATATACAGATAGCTTTGTTGAGGAAATTTCAAGTTTTCGATTCGATCTATTATTAGAGATGCAACCACCGCATGTTCTATTCATAGGGTTATTAATGAATGCTCCCAAACAATATTCATTGATTTTCACCCATCACTAAACTCAACAGGAGATAATTCAATGTTGTCGAGACTATTCAAAAATTCGGTCAGGTTACTGGGTTACGCAATCCTTGGATTGACAATTTCAATTACAGGTCTGGCGCAAATTAAATCCGGTGTGATTACCGGAACGGTCACGGATGCGACAGGCGCAGTTGTGCCAGGCGCAGTCATCACCGTTATTAATCAGGAAACCAATGTTGCGTCAAACGCTCTAGCTGATGAAGCTGGAGGATTCACAGTTCCGTATCTCGCACCTGGAACTTATAACGTCAACGTCGAGAAAACCGGTTCAGGCTTTTCTAAATACAGTCGTACAGGAGTAACCGTTTCTACCGCGCAAACCGTGCAAGTGGAAATTAAATTACAGGCAGGCGGAACCACGGACACAGTTACGGTAACTTCCGATGCTGCCACGTTGCAAACATCTACGGCAACAGTTGGTGGCGCAGTCAATGAACGCATCGTGCAAACGCTCCCCAACATCACGCACAACCCTTTTCAGTACGCTGCTCTCACGGCTGGCGTCATTCCACGCGGAGCCTTCAATAACACGCAGAGTACATTTTCTTTCGGTATTGGAATTGACGGACGTCGTCAGGCTTCAGCCATCAGCATCAACGGCGGTTCAGCTTTTTCAAACGATATTATTTTAGACGGGGTCAGTGTTCAGGGATCAGCCTGGAACGAAGCGACAGTACTGCCGAATCAAGATGCGTTGCAGGAAGTCAAAACCATCGTCAACAACTACACCGCTGAATATGGTCGTGCGCAAGGTGTCATCATCTTCCAAACTAAGGGCGGCAGTAACGAATTTCACGGCTCAGGCTTCTGGCGTATTCGCAACGAAGCGCTCAATGCCAATTCGTTTCAAAATAATTCTCAGAATATCACCCGTGGGCCTTTTAAATCGCATACGTACGGTGGAACGATGGGTGGACGGATTATTCGTGACAAGGCATTTTTCTTTGCCAGTTATGAAGGTCTGAAATTTGCTCGTAATTACGACTTTTTGAAAACAGTTCCAACCGCAGCTGAACGCGCAGGCGATTTCAGCAACACGCTTGTCAACGCTGGCGGAACCGCACGTCCGGTCAAAATTTTTGATCCTTTCAATGCCACTCAGATTGGCACCAGTTCGGCTTATCTACGCACTCAGTTTCCAACCTTCACTGATGCGAACGGAGTCGTACGCACCAGCCCGCTTCCGGCGTCTCGCCTGAACACACAGGGGCTGGCTTTTTTACAGTCTTATCCGCTCCCTAACCGAACCCCAACCGACGTTTATAACGCTAACAATTTCTTCTATCGCGGTCTACAAAACTTCAAAAAGAATAACGTCAATTCCCGCGTAGATTACAATCGTGGCAATCACAATTTTTACGCAACTGGTGGTATTCAGCTTGGTCGAATTGTAACTCCGCGTTCGTGGGGTGAGACGAATCAGTTTTACAGCCGTAACGAAATGGTCGGCAACCAACAGCCTGACAAAAATCCTTATATTTCCGTGGGTGATACCTGGACTGTCAGCTCCAACCTCGTGATTGACGCACGCATCGGCATTAACCGAATTCAGAGCGACAACGAAGTGGATGTCTTTGAAGGATTTGATTATGCCAAGTTCGGCATTCCTTCACAGATTCTGGCTTTGAGTGTGGTGCCAGGTGCGCCTCCTTCCTTTGCTCCGGGCAACGGACTGAGTCCGCTGCACGATGGGCAATTTGTCCATAAACGCGAACGTCAAACCAACAGTGATACGAACGCAAGCTTAAGCTGGACGCGTGGACGTTGGACGCATAAATTCGGTGGAACCTACCGCGTTCTTCTTTCAAATTATACTGACCCGCATGATCCATTTCAGGTGCAGACCGGAGCTGAATATACACGTCAAAATATTAATGCCAGCGGCAGCACGACGGGACTGACAACCGCCGATGCCACGTTTAATGGCTATGGCCCGGCTTCAATTGCGCTGGGTGCAGGATTTATGGAAGAGCGTTCCGGCTTCGCTGTACAATTAGCCTTAGCGCAAAAATACTCCGCGATTTATTCGCAAAACGATTGGCGCGTGAATGAAAAATTAAATATCAATCTGGGAGTCCGCTGGGACGTTCAGCCCGGCCCGACAGAAAGATTCAATCACATCAGCGCGCTTGATCTGGATGCAAAAAATCCGTTCGGAACCACCGGACGAATTGTCTTTCCGGGAGTGACATTCAAACGCCGTAATATGTGGCCAACTGAATGGAACAATTTCGGCCCACGGCTGGGATACGCCTGGCAGCTTCGCAATAATTTAGTTCTTCGTGGCGGCTACGGATTAACGTACATCCCCACCAACACTGGCTACAACGATGGTCCCGGATTTTATGGCGCAGGGCCATTTGCTCCGGCAACTGCTACCAGCTCCCTTAATCCAGGCAGCGCAACAACGCCTTATGGAACAAATCCTGTTGGTGTCTTGATTGGCGCATTCAATAATTTGAATGTCAGTCCAATCGTGCTTCCAGTCGGTGCTGATGAAAATAATCCGGGCATTTATGGTGGCTTAGTCCGTCGTTTCCCGCAAAATTACAAGAATGGTTTCGTGCAACAATGGAACACTTTTGTTGAGAAAAAAATTGGTAATGACTGGGTCGCTTCCGCCGGATACATTGGTTCACACGGCAGCCGCTTACAAGTGGCATTCGTGTCCGTGAATAATCCGCAATTCGTTGATCCGGCAGTGTTGACCGATTGGCGCAATCAATACGTTGCCAGTAATGGAACGATCAATCCTGCGACGCAACAAATTGCGAATCCATATCAGCCCGCCACCGGAGCTTTAATTCCTTTCGGTGCTGGTAATATTCGCAATCGGACGATCCCCAGAATTGAAACCTTCCTGCCTTATCCGCATCAGGGAAACAGTATTCACTACACTGTGGGCACGTCGGATTATCACGCGTTACAATTGCAAATCAACAAGCAATTCTCGAAAGGTTTGCAGTTCAATGCACACTACACCTGGTCGAAACTGATTGAATTCAGCTCTTATAATGCTGCTAACAATCAGGGCTTTTCAGACGGTGGCAGCACCGGCTCCAGCTACTTCGCCAATATTCGCCCTGAAAGTTGGAAGACCAATCGTAAGCTTTCGACGAATGATGTTCCCCATCGTTTCGTTGCTTCGTGGGTTTATGAGTTGCCAATTGGGACAGGCAAACTCCTGAACACCAGCAACGATAAAGTGAATAACCTTGTTGGTGGATGGCGTGTTGCTGGCTCGTTCAATACCAGTACCGGTTTCACGTTCCCGCTTTCCAATGGCGGTTCAAATTCTATCAATGGCTTACCTGATCGCGTGACAGGTGTTGACATTGAGCTACCGAAATCACTGCAAAAATGGTACGACGGAAGAACTACAGTGACCTTACCAAGTGGACGTGTGGTAACTCCCTGCAACCGTTGCTTCCTGAAATACAACATTGACGCATTCAGTGGACGCACCGTCACCACTCCTAACGGATCAACCGTCGCGGATTTGTTCTGGTACGGAACTTCGGCGGCGACGTTCAATGAGTTACGCGCTCCGTCCAACTGGAACGTCAATATGTCCATTGAGAAAACTTTCAAGATTGGTGAGAAATTCGGTCTTGAGTTTTCGGCTCAGACAACCAATCTTTTCAATCATACGCAATTCAGACCGGGTCTGAATACATCGTTCGGCGGAACCGTACTTCCCGCCACTGTGACAGGGAACCCAACTCAAAATTTGAAGGTTGGGCAGTTGCAGGATGTAGCCAATACTTGGGGAACATACACCAATAATGCGTATGATCCGCGTCAGATTGAATTTATCTTAAAGCTTAGATTCTAAGCCACTCCTCAAGGTGGAATTGGTTGAGGCTGATTCCACCTTTTTAAATTTCTAATGCATTTTCAAAACTGGGATTCTGCCCCCATTCAAAAAATTGCTTCCGGCATTGAACGACAAATGATCGTCGGTGAAAAGATGATGATTTGTCGGTTGCGATTTGCGCCGCATACTCCGACGACTCCGCACGATCATCCGCATGAGCAAATGACATTTGTAGAGAAAGGGAGATTAAAATTCCTCATCGGCGAAGAAGAATTTCTTGCACAAGCCGGAGACATTTTGCATATTCCACCCGGCGCATGGCACGGCTCCACTATCCTTGATGAAGAAGTAATTTTGGTTGATCTCTTTTCGCCCATTCGTGAAGATTTTTTGTGATTTTTAAGTCAGTATCACCTGCGGCACCACAATGAGATTAAGATAAGAAAGAAACGATGACGGAACATACGGAAATAACGAAACATACGGAAAGCCTGAGCTTGGAAACATATCTTTTTCTGTTTGTTCCGTTTTCTCTCTTCTGTCTTCGTAACGAATTAGCTGAATTCCACTGTATTGTGACTGGTGAGCTTGACAGGTTGTTGCTATCTATATGAAACGAAGAAAATTTGTTGGCTCAGCTCTCACTGGAAGCCTCGCACTACTTGCCAGTAACAGCTTCGCGACACGCCAAAGCAAAATGGCGGATGCGCGCATCGAAGTCCTGCTCAATGAACCCATCGGGAAAATTAATCCTGAAATTTATGGTCACTTCGCTGAACACTTGGGCGGCGTAATTTACGACGGCATCTGGGTTGGAGAAAATTCAAAAATCCCCAATGTTAACGGCATCCGCAAAGCCCTCATTGATGCACTGAAACCAATCAAACCCGGTGTCATTCGTTGGCCGGGAGGATGCTTCGCGGACAGCTACAATTGGCGCGATGGAATTGGTGCCAAGAAAGATCGTCCACGCCGGACAAATTTTTGGGCAGGCGCGCCGGAATGGTCGAAGGGTGCACCGGATGGGCCGTGGAAATATGATACCAATCAATTCGGTACGGACGATTTTGCGCGGCTCTGTCAACTGAGTGGAGCGCAACCATATTTTGCCGCGAATTTACGCAGCCTGTCGCCGCGCGATTTTTATGAATGGGTTGAGTACTGCAATTCTCCTGCGGGTTCGACTACGCTCGCGGATACACGTGCGGCGGGTGGCTCAAAAGAACCTTACAACGTTCGTTACTGGGGCGTAGGTAATGAATCGTGGGGCTGCGGCGGCAACTTCACACCGGAAGAATACGCGCAGGAATATCGCCGCTTTTCCGAATGGGTTCCCGGCTATGGACAGAACCTTCGCTTCATCGGTTCAGGGCCGAATGGCGGAGACCTGAGCTGGTCGCGCCGCTTCTTTGCGCGAATGGCCGAACGTGGCGGATTCAATAAAATGTATGGTTGGGGGCTGCATCATTATTCGTGGAATGTCAGTTCCGGTCGCACGACGAATTGGTTTGAAGGCAAAGGTGATGGCTTAAAATTTCCCACCGAAGAATATTACGAATTGCTCGCCCACGGTGATCAAATTGAATCATTGATTACAGACCACTGGGCAATCATGGGAGAATTCGACAAACAGCATCGCGTCAAATTAATTGTGGACGAATGGGGATCGTGGTTCAAGCCGGGATCAGAGCTGCATCCATCACATTTGCTCGGTCAGCAATCCACGATGCGTGATGCAATTTTAGCCGGGATGACGCTCGACACGTTTCATCGTCACGCGGATAAAATCGTGATGGCGAATATTGCGCAGCTCATCAATTGCCTGCAAGCGTTGTTCTTCGCGCACGAAGATAAATTCACGCTGACGCCGACCTATCACGTTTTCGATTTATTCACAGCGCATCAGGGAGGCGAATCCGTTCGCACACTCGTTTCCGCGCCAAGAGCAAAATATACGCGTGACGGCAAACCTGCCAGTTTACGCGGACTGTCAAGTTCAGCTTCACAACAAGGCAAACAATTAACGATCACCATTACGAATCCGGATTTGACCGAGGCGCACGAAACTGAAATTGCCTTGCGCGGAGCCTCAGTCAAAGAAGTCAAAGTCACTACGCTCAGCGGCGCGATGACAGCGCATAATTCGTTTAAAAATACGCGCGCGGTCGAACCCAAAGAAGGACGCGCCACACTGCGAAGCGATGGCATTTTGACGTATAATGCAGCTCCGGTTTCGGTCACAAAATTGCAAGTTACGCTGACGTAAATTCAGGAATTTATCCACGAAGGGCACGAAGTAACACGAAGAAAAACAATGGTTTTGCAAACGAGAAAAATAAGCGTACTCCAAGTATTTAAAAATCTTCGTGTTACTTCGTGCCCTTCGTGGATAATTGATTCCGATCCTCACTGCATTTATTCTTGAATAATTAGGAGAATTCCAAACCATTATGACTCTTTCACAATACATAAATTCTATTGATCTTGCGCCTGCCTTGTCGGAATCAGACGCACAACAAATGTCCACAGATTTACGCTTGCTGAGCGGATTGCTCGTGTATCCTCGTTCGCTCACGGCCACGCAAAATACGCTTTTTTTCTTAGGTCGAAACGGAGATAAAAAACAGCTTGGTATCGTGTCTTCCAATCAAGATCTGAGCAGTAAACTTTCCGGCGAAGCAGAAGCCATCACCATCGAAGGCGAATTGTTCACGCTCACGCTTGCCGAAACTTCGCACCAGAATGCTTCTGCAATGCGAGCAATTTTTGATTTCCTGAATCCGAAAACTCTCGGCCTGGCAAAATCTGCCGGATGCGGTGATCGCCTCGGACTCGGCACGCCCGGACACATTCAAGCGATTCGCAAATCCACGATGGCTCCGATATTGGCGCAGCAATCCATCCGCGAAAATTTCCGTACCGGACGCAATCCACAGGAAGTCATGGACGACGCTTTGTGGGGTGCGTTGCAGGAAGGTTGGCGCGAAGGCTTTGGCGCGGATGCCGATCACTTGAAATCTACTGATGACATTGATTCCTGCGTCGCGGCGGGCTACACGTTTTACACAATTGACCCCAGCGCACACGTAGACAATCACGCCAACACTGACCCAATCGAAACTCTTCGCACCAAAGTTGCCGCATTGCCGTGGGACGAACTCAAAACTTCGTGGGAAGGATTGCAGCAACAAATAGGCAATGCTCCGATTAATCTGGGCACCTTCAGCGTCACAATCAGCGAAGAAGAATTATTGCGTGCAGCCGCTAAATACGGGCACGTCGTCGCTCATACCGTCAAAATGTATCAGCATCTCGAAAAGGTCATGAACGGTAAAGATTTCGAACTCGAAATGAGCGTAGACGAAACTGAAACCGTCACGACGTTAGCCGAACATATTTACATCGCGCAGGAACTGAAACGCCTCGGCGTGAAGTGGGTCAGCCTCGCTCCCCGCTACGTCGGAGATTTTGAAAAAGGTGTGGATTACATTGGCGATTTGGATGAATTTGAAAAATCTTTCGCGCAACATTTAGCCGTGTCGAAAACGTACGGCCCGTATAAATTAAGCCTGCATTCCGGCTCCGACAAATTCAGCATTTACCCAATCGCTTCCAAACTCGCAGGAGATTTAGTTCATTTGAAAACTGCCGGAACCAGTTATTTAGAGGCCTTGCGTGCGATTGGTGAATTGAATCCCGCTCTCTTCCGCGAGATCGTAGCCTTCTCAAAAGATCGTTATCCAACCGATCGTGCAACCTATCACGTCTCCGCTGAAGTCAGCAAAATGGCGGATGTAGACGGACTCACCGACGATCAGCTTTGCAACTTGCTGGATGATTTTCATGCACGTGAAATTTTGCATGTCACCTTCGGATCGGTGCTGCATCATCCGCCGTTCCGCGAAAGATTTTTTGCGACTTTGCGCGGCGGTGAGGAGACGTATTCACGAATGCTGGAAATCCATTTCGGCAAACATTTCGCACCATTTGAAAATGTGAATAAATCAGTGAGTGCTGATTAGGAAAATTAGACAGGATTAACAAGATGAACAGGATTTATGAAGATTGGGAATCAGTTTTTTCACATCCTGTATATCTTGTAAATCCTGTCTAATTTTTTAGTACCTTAAGGAAATTAATGACTAAAACAGAATTACTAAAACTTTACGATTTCACCGGACAAACTTTTGTCGTCACGGGCGGCACAGGAATTTTATGCAGCGAGATGGTCAAGGCTCTGGTGAGCTGTGGAGCCAATGTCGCCGTCCTCGCTCGCAGCGAAGAAAAAGGCGCGGCCTTACTCGCAGAATTAGATGCTCCTGACCGCGCCATCATTGTCTCCGGTGACGTTTTACAACCCGACACACTCAAAGACGCCGCTGAAAAAGTGATCGAAAAATTCGGACGCATTGACGGATTGCTCAACGGCGCTGGCGGCAACAGCCCGAAGGCTACGGCGATTCCTCCGCAGACCTTTTTTGATTTACCGGAAGAGGCTATCCGCCACATTTTTGATTTGAATTTGTACGGCACACTTTTGCCAACGCAGATTTTTGGTCGCTACATCGCTGAGCAAAAAGCCGGAGTGATTTTAAATATTTCTTCGATGAGCGCGCTGCGTCCATTAACCAGAGTTGTCAGTTACTCCGCCGCAAAAGGGGCAATTGATAATTTCACAAAATGGCTGGCGGTGCATCTGGTGCAGGAATTTTCACCCAACATTCGTGTCAATGCCATAGCTCCGGGATTTTTCATCACGGAACAAAACCGCTCATTGCTTACGAATATTGAAACCGGAGAACCAACCGCACGCGGTCACAGCATCCTCACGCATACGCCGATGGGACGCTTTGGCGATCCAGAAGATTTGCTCGGCGCGACCTTGTGGTTATTGTCGCCAGCGGCGAAATTTGTCACGGGAATTGTAGTTCCTATTGATGGCGGATTTTCGGCATTTGCTGGTGTTTAGTCATTGCGAAATTTTAACGATTACAGCATCGCACTCTCAACTCACCACTTTCAATTCTTAACTCCCGGGAGTGAAAAACCCATTCGTTCTGTTACTCACAAAAGAATGGAAAAGTTGAAAGTTGAGAATTTCCCCCTCATGAATTTTCTGATCACGCTTGAAAAGATGAACCATGTTTTTTGTCTACTGCTGTTATTTTTCACGGTTTCCGCTTCGGCGCAACCGATGAAGTGGGGACGAGCCTTACAACAAAAAGCAGAGTGGTACGGCAGCGATGAAGCTCTGCGCATTGCGGAAAATGTATTGCTCTATCAGCGCAATAACGGCGGTTGGACAAAAAATGTAGACATGGCGACTTCGTTGGAACCCGGAGAAAAAGCACAGCTTATAGAAGACAAAGATGCTGCGTATTCGACGATCGATAACGGAGCAACTTTCACGCAACTAAACTTTCTTGCCAAAATTTTCACAGCTTCCAAGCAGGAAAAATACAAAACTGCTTTCTTGAATGGCTTTGATTATTTGCTGGCGGCGCAGTACGACAACGGTGGCTGGCCGCAATATTTTCCCCTGCGTAAAGGTTACTACACGCACATTACGTTCAATGATGATGCGATGATCGGCGTCATGCGATTGCTACGCGAAATCACGAAAAAGAATTCAGATTATCTTTTCATTGATGAAGCACGACGAACAAAAGCTGCGGCTGCGATTGAAAAAGGTATCACGGTAATTCTAAAAATGTAGGTCATCGTAGACGGCAAAAAAACTGTCTGGTGCGCACAGCACGATGAAGTTTCTCTTGCTCCGACATCGGCGCGGACGTACGAAAAAATTTCTTTGAGTGGCGCTGAAAGCGTTGGCATCGTCAGATTTTTGATGGATGTCAATAATCCTTCACCAGCAATTATTAACGCAGTAAAATCAGCCGTCACGTGGTTTGAGCGATCAAAAATCAGCGGTATCAAAATCGTAGAAAAAGCTGATCCGGCAATGCCCAAAGGGATGGACAGAGTTGTCGTTGAAGATGACCAAGCGGCTCCGATGTGGGCGCGATTTTATGACATCAAAACGAATCGTCCGATTTTTTGTGGACGCGACGGAATCATTAAATTTACACTGGCAGAAATCGAACATGAGCGCAGAACGGGTTATCGGTGGTACATTAATAATCCTACTGAGTTATTGAATCGTGAATATCCTGCGTGGCAGGCTAAACGCTAAGGGGAAAATATGATGCTAGAAAATGCTCGTCGAATTAGCACTTTTCTGATTTTATTTGTACTCAGCGGCTCAACGCTGATTTTTGCACAGGCTCCCGCAACCCAGGCAAAGCCTCCTGAAAGTCTCACCGCTTCAGAATTTTCAAAAATGATCCGCGACTTTTCTGAAGACGGTGGTTATTTCCGCTCTGACAATTTCACCTCCAACGAAACGGCGTATTTGTACATTTTGGACAAGCTCCAACAACACGGAACAACAGGCGGCGCTTATCTGGGCGTTGGCCCTGAGCAAAATTTTACCTACATCGCCAAAGTTCGTCCGCGCATTGCCTTCATCGTAGACATTCGTCGTCAGGCGGTGATTCAGCATTTGATGTACAAGGCGATTTTTCATCTGTCACCCACGCGCGCACAATTTTTATCGCGGCTGCTGAGCCGTTCTGCACCAGCCAAAGCGGATGGTTCCTTGAATGATTTGCTCACGCATTTCAGTACCGCCGTCGGCGATGAAAAACTCTATGCTGAAAATTTAGCAGCGATCCGCAAAACGATTCAGGAAGATTTTCAGTTCCCTCTTTCTGAGGCGGATGCCAAAAGTCTGGAATACATCTACAAAAGTTTTTATACCGATGGACTCGAAATCGCGTACCGCATGGACGGCAATGCTTCGTGGGGAAATATGAGCTTTCCGTCATTAAAAGAAATCACGGAGCAAACGGATCAATACGGTAAGCAGGGGAATTTTTTAGCGAACGTAAATGATTATGAATTCGTACGCGGATTGCATCGCAAAAATTTAATCATCCCCATCGTCGGAAATTTTGGCGGCAAAAAAGCACTCGTTTCCGTTGGAGATTATTTGCGCAAAATCGGACTGACTGTCACGGCGTATTACACCTCCAACGTTGAGCAATATCTTTTTGACGGGACGCTTTTTAGCGACTTCGCTACGAACGTCAGCAAGTTGCCGCTCACCGAAAAAAGTATGTTTATTCGCGGCGTCACCGGACGCGGTCGCTCTGTCGCGATGCTGCCCGGACATCGTCTGACGACGTTCATTCAACCGATGACTGTCTTCGTGAAAGATTTTAAAGAAGGACTTTATTCAAGCTATCGTGATCTCGTCACGACACATCAAATTGCGCCGGAGCTTCCGGCAAAATAATAAGGAAGTACCAATGAATCGAAGAGAATTTACCAAAATCGCTCTCACCACCTCTACTACAGCTCTTAGTTATTCAAAAATTCTCGGCGCCAACGAACGCGTCAACGTCGCCCTTATAGGATGCGGCGACCGTGGACAACAGGTTTGGGGATTTTTCATGCAACAACCGGATGCAAATCCTGTCGCGTTGTGCGATGTCTACGAACCTAACATCAGCCGCGCGATGAAAGCGACGACCCCTAAAGCAGCGGGCAAAGTCGCTACGCATGAAGATTTTCGAAAAGTTTTGGAAATGAAAGACCTTGATGCGGTAGTCGTTGGCACGCCCGATCATTGGCACGCAATCCCGACCATCCTCGCCTGTCAGGCTGGCAAAGATGTGTACTGCGAAAAGCCGTTATCATTGACCGTTTCCGAAGGTCGCAAGATGGTCGAAGCCGCGCGAAAACATAATCGCGTCGTCCAAACCGGCAGCCAGCAACGCTCCGGCGAACATTTTCAGCAAGCCGTCAAACTCATTCAAAACGGAGAAATTGGAGGCGTTCATAAAATCACCGTCGGCTTCACCCGCAATGTGAATCCAGGCTTCAAACCCGTTCCCGAACTTGGAACCGGCAAAGAAAAACCTGCCGGATTAAATTGGGATATGTGGCTGGGGCCTGCGCCGGAAGTCGCGTACGATCCATTCCGTTTCATCTATCATTTTCGCTGGTTCTGGGATTACTCCGGCGGACAGATGACCAATTGGGGAGCGCATAATCTGGACATCGCGCGGTGGGCTTTGAAGGAAAAAGCTCCCACCGCAGTCGCCGCTTTCGGCGGACGCTACGCCATCAAAGACGGCGGCGAAACGCCTGACGTACAGGAAGTAATTTATAGTTTTCCAACTTGCCTCGTGACGTGGACAGGTCGCGAAGTCAATCGCACGCGTGATGAATACCTCGTCTTTCACGGCACCAAAGGGACGCTCAGCATTATGCGCGACGGCTTCTCGGTGACGCCGGAAGTTTGGAAAGCGGTCAGCAAAAATACGAATCCCGCGATGCAGCCGATGGAAATGAAAGGCGACGCGAAAAAATGTCAGAATGATCACGTCCGCAATTTTCTGGATTGCATGAAAGATCGCAAACGTCCGAACGCCGATGTCGAAGAAGGACATTACACGGCGACGATGTGCCATCTCGGCAATATCGCTACGCGGCTCGGACGTTCTTTAAAATGGGACGCCACGAAAGAAATCTTCATTGGCGATAAAGAAGCAAATCTGATGCTGACGAAAAAATATCGCAAGCAATGGAATCTGATTTAATGCAGCGTTTAGCAATTAGCTGTTAGCGAATAGCCAAACGCTAACAGCTATCGCCTTTTCAACCCCCATGCAAATCAATAAAAATCTTCCCTCTCTTCTAAGAATTTTCCTTCTCTCAGCATTACTTTTTGTCACCGCACTTGCGCAAAATCCTGACGTTGAAACGCTTGAACGCGGCTTCAAAAACCCGCCTGATGACGCCAGAATTATGATGCGTTGGTGGTGGTTCGGCCCCACCGTCACCAAAGCCGAACTCGAACGCGAAATGATTTTGATGAAGGCTGGCGGCATCGGTGGATTTGAAATTCAACCCGTCTATCCGGTAGTCCTTGACGATCCGGGTAAAGGCTTAAAAAATCTTCCATTTCTGTCGCCGGAATTTCTTGATGCCTTAAAATTCACACAGGAAAAAGCCAAAGAATTAGGGCTTCGCGTTGACCTGACCATCGGCAGCGGATGGCCTTACGGCGGCCCTTCCGTTCCCGTCACACAAGCCGCTGGACGCTTGCGCGTGGAGCGCGTAAAAGTTGCCGCCAATCAACGCCGCATTCCAATTCCGCACATCAACGAGGGCGAAAAATTACTCTCCATTTTTCAAGATTTGTATCAGCTCAATGACATCAAAGATGGAGCGGCTTGGCTCCCTGCAAATCCCGAAACTGCCACGGAAATTTTGTTCTTTATTTCCAGCCGTACCGGAATGCAAGTGAAGCGTCCCGCCGTCGGAGCCGAAGGTTTTGTGCTGGATCATTACGACCGAAACGCAATTGACAGCTACCTGAAAAATGTCGGCGATCCGTTGATGAAATCATTCGCAGGCAATCCGCCCTTCGCGATTTTTTGCGATAGCCTGGAAGTTTTCAATTCCGATTGGACGAGCGATTTTCTGGAAGAATTTCAGAAGCGGCGAGGTTACGATTTGAAGCCGTATTTGCCCGCTCTCGTGAAAGACATCGGCAAAGACACCGCCGCGATTCGTCAGGATTGGGGGCGAACATTGAACGAATTATTGAATGATAGATTTATGATTCCGATGCGGGATTGGGCGAAGCGCAACAACACAAAATTTCGTATTCAGGGTTATGGCTTGCCTCCCGCAACGATTGCCAGCAACGCCTACGCCGACATTTCCGAAGGCGAGGGAGCGCAGTGGAAAGTGCTGCGGGCGGCGCGTTGGGCATCTTCGGCAAATCACTTGTACGCACGAAATATCACGACTTCTGAAACTTGGACGTGGCTGCACTCGCCATCCTTTCGCGCCACTCCGCTGGACATGAAAGCCGAAGCCGATTTGCATTTTCTGCAAGGCATTAATCAATTGATCGGGCACGGATGGCCGTACACCGCCGAGGGTCAGGAATATCCCGGCTGGCGACTTTACGCGGCAGCGGTCTTCAATGAAAAAAATCCGTGGTGGATTGTGATGCCGGATTTGTCGAAATATTTGCAGCGCACCAGTTGGATTTTACGACAAGGACAACCCGCCAATGACATCGCTTTTTACCTGCCAAACAGTGACGCTTACGCCGGATTTGTAAACGGCAAAGTCCATTACATGATCGAAGCTTTGAAGGATCGTATCGGCGAAGATTTCGTCGCGAAAACTCTTGAAGCCGGATACAATTTAGATTTTTTTGACGATGAAGTTTTAAACCAAATCGGCTCCGTAAAAAATAATTCATTACAGCTGGGAGCCAATCAATACAAGGCTGTCATCCTCCCAAACGTCGAACGAATTCCGCTGAATACTTTAAGAAAATTAGAAGAATTCACGAAGAACGGCGGCATTGTGATCGCTACACGACAAGCTCCGAATGTGGCTCCCGGATTCAAAGCAACTGAAGCCGAACGCAAAGAAATTCAGGAAATTTCGGCGCGAATTTTCAGTAGCGCAAACACGAAAGCCGATGTCGTCAAAGATGAAAAAACGGAACTTGCTGGAAAATTGAATTCCCTGCTCCGTCCGGATTTCGCGTTGGAAAAACCTGTCAATGAAATCGGTTTTATTCATCGTCATACGGAAAATGCGGAGATTTATTTTGTAGCGAATTCATCAAATTTAACGCAAAACCTGAATGCGACTTTTCGCGTAAAAGGGATGCAGGCGGAAATGTGGAATCCGATGGATGGCAATGTGATTGGTGCATCAACAACGGAGAATAACAGCACAACAAAACTT
>JAYTCQ010000409.1:0-4952 GCA_043736395.1 Blastocatellia bacterium
GCACGCTCGCTTGGCTACCTGTCAAATGAGCAATTACAGGGTTGGGACTTTTCACCCAACCAGATCAGTCCGGCTTTGCCCGGCGCACCGAAGTTCACGAAGGAAAATCAGACAGGATTAACAAGATGAACAGGATTTACGAATTTTAAAAATTGCTTCTTTCTACGCATCCTGTAAATCTTGTTAATCCTATCAAAAAGCTCCGTGTTCTCCGTGGCCTATTTCTTACCTCCGATCCAGCATTTTCACGCGTCGCCCATCTGGTTCCTTGGCGAAGATGCGCTTGAAAAATCCTGGTTGTTCTCTCGCTAATAATTTCTTAATGGCAGGCATCGTACGCCGTGCTGCTTCTTCTCCGGTTTTAATGAGTGCGGCAATATTTCCCATATCGTCAGGAGGAAAATCTCCAACGCGGGGATGAATCACGAGGTCGGCGTCCTGATACAAATATTCAACGGAGCTGCGTCCCATAATTGAAAGCGACTGCGACATAATTGAAAAGACATTCCTCGGCGGCGGAATCGGAATTCCCTGCGAATTCACATCTACAGCAATCACAATATCAGCGCCCATTCCACGCGCTACGGCACCGGGCAAGTGTCCAACTAAGCCGCCGTCAACCATCATTCTGCCGTTCACGGTCACGGGCAAAAAATAACAAGGAATTGCGCAACTCGCGCGGACGGCTAAGGGAATATCGCCTTCGGTGAAAACAACCATTTTTCCGGCTTGTAAATCGGTCGCCACTACGCCAAGTCGAATCCTTGTGTCTTCAAATTTCGAGACGGGCAAAAGATTTTTCAAATACGTTCCCATCCGCTCGCTGTTGAAAATTCCCAGTCGCGACACAGTCATTTTTCCCAGATCACTCCAGCGAAGTTTCAAGGCTGCCGCTTCGATTTGGTCAGGAGAAAGCCCAGCGGCGTAACTGGCTCCGGCGAAGGCTCCAGCACTGGTTCCGGCAATTAAATCTATGGGAATATTATTTTTTTCAAATTCCCGCAGCACACCAATATGCGCCATGCCTCTGACGACTCCGCCACCCAGCGCAAGCCCTATTACCTGTCGTTTCGTAGCCATAGGTGAGATTCCCTCTGATACGTTCAGAGTTCACGCTTCAGCGTGCGAACGCCAGCGAAGCGTCGGACACACTCAAGTGTGAACTCTGAACACTCTTACAATTCACTTTCATACTCCGCCAATAAAATACAAAGCTGATCAAAAACTTGCGTCACATCTGCACCTGCTCCAGTATAATTATTCCCGTAAAAACTAAAAATCAACGTCTGATTTTTCTTCGTTGTGACGTATCCAGATAAGGCGCGAACAAACGATAAGCTCCCGGTTTTGGCCTGTACTTTTCCTTCGGCGGCAGTGCCCTTCATTCGTCGGTTTAAAGTCCCGTCTCCGGCAACAGGCAGCGAATCCCGATAGACTGAAAAATGCGGATGCTTTGACATGAAAAGCAACAACTGCGAAGTCGAGCGCGGAGAAATTAAATTCTGTCGCGCCAGTCCTGAACCATCGCGCAGGATTAACGTACTGACATCAACCCCGGCTTTGATCAAAAATTGTCGCAACGCTTCAATCCCGCGTGAGTCTGAAGATTTGGGTCTGCCGTAATCATCCAATTCACGCGGCGCGCCGTTTTCACCGATTTGCCGCAGCATCATTTCCGTATGCAAATTCTGACTCGGCTTGTTAATTACTTTGAGGAGTACGGACATCGGCTGCGATTCGACAAAGGCAATTTCATTGAGTTTGGTTGGGTCAAAAGGTTGCGTGACACGATTGAGAGCAGTCATTCTCTTCACTGTCCCTTTGATTTTGATACCGCGTCTTTGCAGAGATTCTTTCAATAAATTTGCGGCAAAAGCTGCGGGATCGTGAACGGAAATATCTACCGTGAACTCTTTGGCGCCGCTCGGAATATTTCCGAAAAATTCGACTTCGTTGGCGTTCAAATTCCGATTCGCGCCGATGTGAGTTTTCCCGTCTTTACCGGTTCCCGTCGTCGCGTTATTGATAATCCGAACATAAGAATTCTGCGGCTGCATTTGAATCATCGGCGGCGCGCCCGCTTTCATCGCCGGACGCACGGTGAACGTTACGACATTATCGTTCACGGTCAAAGCGCTAATCGGTGCGCCGTAATAAAACATCAAATCATCCCATTCCCATCCGGCTCCGAGCAACCCGGTCGCAAAGTAACTATCATCGCCAATCACGTCGCCGTTGATGGTTTTAATCCCACGCGCCTGAATTTGATCAGCTAATTTTTCGATTGGCGTGATTTTGTCCGCAGGCAAATAATTATCAATTGGATTCGGGCTCCCTTCGCTGTTCAAATCAAACCGTGCCGAAAGATTCGGGTCGCCGCGTCCGTATAAAAGTACATCGCCTTTGTCGGTTGAATAAACGGACGTCCGAAATGTTCGCGTCGGCCCGAAAGTATCTAACGTCGCGGCAGTCGTATACAGCTTCATGTTCGAAGCCGGCATAAACAATTTATCGGCATTTCGTTCGTAGACGACGCGATTGTCGAGCGTAATAATCCTGACACCCCACTGCGCCGGAGCGAATTTGCTTTGGTCAAGCAGAGCATTAATTTGTGTTTCGGGTGAAGTTTTTTGCGTGGTTGCCGCAGCCTGCGCGAAGGCGCTTGAAGCATTCACTGATAAACTCCACACCATCAAAAAAACAAGCCAACGATAAGATTTAATTCTCATCAGAACTTTTTATCATTTTGTAGCGACTGACAAAAGCTGGAATTGACATTTACACATGAGAGTCTAATAATGCTTTCATCCTCCGAGTTGATTTTATTCACTCGAAGCTGTGAAGCTTCTGTATTGTAGAATTCCCCGCAATTTTTGGGATCGCTAAACTTAGATAGAAAACTATCTGGTTCAGTTAATCAAACCCACTTGGAACTAATGTTAACAGCCCTTTCGGTAAGAAAAATGAAGAAGGATGTGTCAGAGGTCTTGGTCGTCGAAGATGACACGATGACAAGTAGCGTGATTCTGGAGTTCATGATTTTCGATGAAATTCCAGTTGATGTCGCACTCAGTTTTCACGACGCCTTACAAAAATTCAAAGAGAAACATTACCGTGTCGTAGTGCTCGATAACAAACTCGGTGACGGCGAAGGCATCGCTTTATGCGAATTACTGAAAGCCATTAATCTATCCGTGACAATGTTTTTATTTGCTGGCGACAGTGAATCCGTCAAGAAAAAAGCGCTCGCCCTGGGCGTCAAAGAAGTTCTGCAAAAACCCTACGATCTAGCGAAATTAACCAATCTGGTCAAAGCGGCCTTGGAAGAAAAGCAAGATTAGGAGCAATGATCTTATGTTAAGAATAACTTTTTTTCTAATAGCCCAGCCGTTCACGGCTGGGGAGAACAGATAATTTTTCCAGCGGTGCTTCAGCGCCCATCAACAATTTGGCTAAAGCCGCAGCAAAAAGCCCGATGAATCGGGCTATGCGTTTAATGATCATGCTTCCCAGCCGTGAACGGCTGGGCTAATAGAAAAAACATCGTTCCCGTATTGCTTAACTTAAGGCCATTGGGATTTAGACATCATTAGAATCAAAAATATTTTCACAGTTTGCCTGTTTTCAGGTTATTACCAGGAAAATTGCAGCACCAATTAGATATGTCACTAAATAGATTCCCATAAAAGAGAACAGAGTAATGAACGCTTTTAGCCCTCTCGTTCTGAATAAATAGTAGGGAACAACAATGAACCAAGCAAAATACAGAAACAAACCAAAATCATAAACCAATCCAATCTTATATTGTTTGTTGTCATTTTTTACCCACCAGACGACGATCCAAAGCAACCCTAATGTGTATATCATCCCGAAACCTAATGATGGTTCGACCCCGTGGGCAGCATAGAAAGTGTTAGCAATTTGTATAAACAAAAGTAAGAGGCATAAACAAATTAAAGGACGTGTCACAAATGACAACTTGCGCTTCTCCTTCATTTCTTTTTCAGGTTCAATCATTGTTTATTTGTAATGGATGCCGGGCATGGCAGATTAACCGCAGGCATCTTTGTTACTAAAATTTTCGACTTTATCTGTCCAGCCGATTAGCCCATTGGGGCCTTTGATTTTCACCCACCATTCAACCTTTAGTTCTTTTTTCAGCTTGCCCCAGCAATCGGGCGTTTCTTCACAGGATGGAATGCTGCGTCCGAATGGCCCGCTCATGTACTCGAGTGTTTCCTGATACATTTTGCCGCGGAACCATACTTTATAAATCCCTTCGCCTTCCGGCGTATAAACCCAGAGCACGTTGCCTGGCTTGTATTTTCCATGCACTTTTGTTATTACGAATTTCCCCGGTGCAGTCCAAACTTCTCCAGTCACTGCCAGAACATTAGTTCCAGCCTTAACGCCTCCGATGCTTTGGGCGCCTTTTCTTGGTTGCGCATAGACAACCGTTGTTTTTTCTGCTTTCCATTTTCGGTAAGTGCAGCATTCAAACGGACAGGCTCCTTTGTCGACATAAATTACCGGAGGTTTTGCTTGAGGCAAAACAGTCGAACTTGAAATTACCAAAGTTGCAATTAGTAGAAGTGTAAGAAATGATGGCTTCATAAAAATTCTAGTATGCAATGGGATAATGGCGCCAGGATAACCCTGCCGCGCCTGTAGCAAAGCCCTTGTTGGCGCGGCTATGGTGGAACATCTGTTAGGTTTTGATTGAATCAATCTTACTTCTTACTTCCTTACTGGAATTAATCCTTTACCGATCCCTTTCAAATAATTGGTTTTGTATTTGGTGTATTCCAGGTAAGAACACAAATCTGTACTAAAGGACGCGTTCGCCCGCCAGGATCGCTTTGATGATCCGCATCCCGGTCAACCCCGTGATGTCTGTCACCACGTTGTCCAGCCGCAGATTCATCTGCTGCAACGCCTTTTGCATGTGCTGA
>JAYTCQ010000410.1:0-3893 GCA_043736395.1 Blastocatellia bacterium
TCACGCGTAAACGCGTAACTCTGAACAATCTTACCTGTTAATATCGTAAGCTGTTTTCTGACTGGATTGATACATTTCTTTATGCTTTCGAAGCATACGCAGGAATTGCCAAAAGGTGGGCGTAGTATAGGAGTGGCTGATCTCCTGATTCATAGATTTCCGGCTTAGTTCCTCATAATTTTCACACACATAAGAAAACGCGGCAGGAATCTGAGACCAGGAAGTTTTCAGATTTTCCTCTACTGTTTCTCGCAAGGTTGAATAAAACCTGATTGGTAACCGTTGCTGAAAAAGAATCTCTCCGGTGTCAATATGAGCATCAATTTGGTGAATCGTGAAGCCTGTTTCTGCAACGCCTTCATAGAGTGGCCAAATGATGCTTTGCGCCCCTTGAAATCGCGGGAGAACTTCATTGTGAATGTTGATCATGCCAAATCTGGGGATGGAATATACGCTTTTCCCGATATAAGCATTTCCGAGTGATAAGCCTAAATCGGGACCGACTTCCCGGAATAGGTTTCGGGTCTGCTCACTGTTAACAAATTCCGTTTCTACCAACTCTACCTGATGCTTGCGGCACACATCAGCTAAGTCTTCGACTTCTTTATCACAATACCATTCGCGCAAACGAATGCCGTTGAGCGCACCTAGCAGACCAATGCGCCAGGTCTTTTTCAATCTGCGTTTTAAGCTGCGTTTTTTGTTCGGCGAACCACTGTGGGCCAGGATTACACGCTTAACGTTGAGTTGTGGATGCGCGCATAAAGCGGGTAGACAACGCGACGCAATCCCGTTACGAATTGAAGTGAGAATGATAATGTTCACGCGTGACCTTCCCACATACCCCGCGCAAATCCTTTGATATGGACAAGCGGCGACTCCACTTCAAAATGATGACGCGGAATTTGAAATGGGTTGGTAGTTTGCGGATTGACCGAACCTCTGACTGCGCTGAAACAGCCGCGGTATCCTGCTTGTTGCGTCATTTGAAGTGATAAGACATCGGCATCGCTTTGTTCGCCAAACGGCCACGCAATGTATTTACATTCTTTCCCAAGCCGATTTTCAAGATCGTGTTTGGAGCCAATAATTTCATTTTCCAGCAACGCGGGATTTTGTGAAATGGCTGAAAACCGCGCGTGTGTCCGCGTGTGCGATCCAACCTCAAATCCCAATTTTGACATCTCTTGCAACTCATCCCAATTTACAATTTCCGTGACGCCAGTCATATGCACCAACCTGCAATATTCTGAAGTTCGATCCCAATCGGCTTCCATCAAACTTGTGGGGACAAAAAAAGCTGCCGGGACTTGATGGCGTTGTAAGATCGGCACTGCATTTTTGAAAATATTGCGAAATCCATCATCGAATGAAAGATGTAAATATCGCCCGTCGATTAGACGCTTGCCAGCCAGCATTTCCATACAAGTATCGGTGTCAACAAATTTCCCAATTTTCTTGAGAGAAATAATGATTTTTTCAAATTGCTCGCGCTGATCATCGAACACATAATGACAATACATCGCACGCAAAAAATTACGGGAGGAAGCTTTTTGAATTTCGGCCAGGGTGGTCAGTGTTATGTTTCGCAAAAAACGTCTGGCAACACTGCCAACGAGGGCAGGAGCAGCTTTACGCCAATTTTTGACATAGTACGGCTTAGCGCTTAGTGAGGGGGTCGTCATATTTTTCTTTGGTTACCTGCTGAGAGAAATGGTTAAAGCTAGTGGGCTGCTAGCTTGGTTTTTAATTTGTCCTGACTAGATGAAGCTCAGCCATTTTAAAAATGGCTGACTCTTCGGCTTGCGCCAAAATCTCCTTACTGGGAGTGTATTCAGGTACGATACACCGCAGTTTATTCACCAATCCGGCGACATCTTTTCGGTCCACCAATTCGATCAGTTCATCCACCCAGGTTTGCACCTGAACGAAACTCACTTTGCCGCCATCCAAGACGTGAATTTTATGATGTGGCGTAGACTTCATGCCTTCACCGTCCAACCGCAATTCTTCGTACAACTTTTCTCCCGGACGCAAACCGGTAAACACCACTGGGATGTCACGATCAGGTTCAAGGCCTGATAGACGAATCAAGTTCCTGGCCAAATCCACAATCTTGACGGGCTGCCCCATATCTAGTACGAATATTTCTCCGCCCTGCCCCAAAGTCGAAGCCTCTAACACCAACTGCGCCGCCTCAGGGATCGTCATAAAATAACGAATCGCGTCAGGATGCGTGACGGTCACTGGCTGGCGGTTTTCGATCTGTTGCTTAAAGAGCGGAATGACACTGCCATTACTGCCTAAGACATTGCCAAAGCGGACTGAAACAAATTTCGTGGAATGATTTTGTAAACCCAGAATCAACAATTCTGAGACGCGTTTTGTCACACCCATAATATTGGTTGGACGAACGGCTTTGTCAGAAGAAATCATGACAAAATCTTCTACCTTGAATTCATCCGCCAACATCGCCAGATTGTAAGTGCCAACTACATTATTACGGATCGCCTGGAAGCAATTTTTTTCCATCATCGGCACATGCTTGTAGGCTGCCGCGTGAAAAATCACGTGTGGGCGATGTTGGGCAAACACTTCTTTCAATCGATAATTATCAAGGATGTCACCAATGACTGGCAGGTAATGCATCTCTGGAAATTGTGCCAACAATTCCAAATCTATTTTGTGCAAATCACTTTCTGAGCGCTCAAACAGAATCAGTTTGGCAGGCCCGAATTTGGCGACTTGTCGAACCAGCTCTGAGCCGATGGAGCCGCCGGCTCCTGTCACCATGATTGTTTTACCCTCCAACTTCGCGCCAATTTCATTGAGGTTCAAGCGAACGGGATCACGAGCCAACAAGTCTTCAATATTTACGGTGCGAAGCTGCTTGACGGAAACTGAACCATTAATGAGCTGAGCCATTGGAGGCAGGATTTGAAACTCGACTTTTGATTCACGACATTTATCAATAATGTGGCGGACTTCATCACCGCGAGCCGAAGGTGTAGCGATCAGGATGCGTGAGACAATATATTTTTCAATTAACTCCGGCAAGTTTGCTGTCGTCCCCAAAACTTTGAGACCTTGCATGTGCATCCCTTTTTTACCGGGATTATCATCTACAAAACCAATGGGGTTGTAGCCCAGCGTGGAGTTCCCTTTTAGTTCACGCACAATCAAATTTCCGGCGCGCCCCGCACCGACAATCAACGTATTTACGCCCATTGACGTTGAACGCGCTTGTTCAGAATAAGCTCTGACAATAAACCGCGTCCCGCCAATCAAAATAATTGTCATTAACATATCCAGGAGAAAGGTAGAACGCGGATAGCCTGTGACTCCGTAGATAAAATAAACCGCCAGATAAAGGAAAGATGAACTTACGAAAGCAGCTTTGATAATATCTAATAGATCATTCATTCCCGCATACTTCCACCAGCCACTAAATAGTCGGAAGTAATAAAACACCGGAAGCTTAACGATGAGCAAAAGCGGCAGCGTCTGTAGAATGATAGATCGATAGCCCAGCCCTTGAATCCTAAAATCGAACCTAAGTAGAAAACTAATCAGATAAGCGATGATCAAAAGACTGGCCTGTGAAATAGCAATGATGATGGTGCGATATTTAATAAATTGTGATTGCATAAGATTAGGCAAATTTTAGAAACAGTAATTACTTTAGTTTTTATCTGACCCTCAGTAGTGATCAGATAAAAACAGTGAACGACTCATGTTATTGAGGGGGAGTTTCTTTACTTTGCCGTGCGGTAAGGTTGTAGCGTTAATCAGTAATAAGTAGAGGGACATAAAGAATCTGGTAGAATGAGAAGCTATGAAAACGCCGACAAGATTTATCACCAAACTAACAGCGGAAGAACAAAGCGAATTAC
>JAYTCQ010000411.1:0-7363 GCA_043736395.1 Blastocatellia bacterium
GTAATTCGCTTTGTTCTTCCGCTGTTAGTTTGGTGATAAATCTTGTCGGCGTTTTCATAGCTTCTCATTCTACCAGATTCTTTATGTCCCTCTACTTAACATGATTTTTGGCAAACAATTGCTCGATTGCATTTTCTGCTGCGAAATGGTGTTCGGATGAAAAATCAATCAAACGAAGCAACACATTTGTATCAATGAGATATTGTGTCATCAGTCGTACATATTCTCCCTTCGTAAGGCTTCGTCTGGTAAGGGAGAATGTGGCGGTACCTGTTTCCTGAGATTAGCAATCCACTGGCGAAAGTCTGCTGCACGTTCCTCCGGTGTAGCGGTTGCCCAGAATGGGTTGGCTTCTTCTTTTGGTGTGAGAGTTACGTGTCCATTGCCGCGTTCGATGATGAATCGCGCATGCGGTTTCGCAATCCCCGTTATTTCAGACGATAAGACAAGTGTTCCGTTGGCATCGGCTTCAATTTCAAAAGCTTGTTCCATAATTAATTCCTCCAGATTTATTCTAACATCACTCCACGGCAATCCAAGCAACAGCTGCAACGACAATTTGGCGGCTAGCTTACGCGAGTATTTTTTGAGTATTTGTAGAGGACTCGCCAATCCCTTTTCATTTCAATCTGACGACGCTGTATTTCAAACATTAGGAGAGCCATATACATCTCACAGTTTTTCTTTGAGCACCAAAAAGGAGAAATTATTCCTAATTGCTTATTTTCTCCACACAGAAGCCAGCCACTTTCTTGCTCATGATGCTCAATCCATTTCACTTCGTCCCACCGCATTTGGTAGCGTCCAAGCAATGTTTTTCTGGATAATTTCTCGCGATCAACTTCAAGCGAACCTGAATTCAATGTGAAAATAATTCCGAGCACCGCAAAAATTAGCGGGACGATTGCCAATAGTATTTCTTGATAAACGAGCAAAGCAAATACTGCGGGAAGACAGAACGCAAGTAACCCCCATCCCGTAAACTTGATAATCCAGTGATCTGACACAAATTTTTCATGTGCGGGAGTTTTAAGAAGTGCCGATTGTTCAAAAGCACTTGGCGACACGTATTGCTCAGCCAGCCGCATAATTTGTCGATAATCAAATTGATGAATTGGAATCGAAACTTCTTGCTTGGCTGTCCAAAGTGACAGGAATTTTGAAGCACTCGACCCTCGCTGAAATCGAGCTGCGATCACATCAGTCCAGCGGATGTGTATTTCTTTTTGGTTGTTGGTGCTAATTATTTCCTGTTCATTTATTTCCACTTGATTTTGTCGCACTCTCAAAATATCTCTTAATGCGAAAATCGCTAACAATCCACAAAGCAAACCAAGCCAGTAAATTTTGACCCACAGAAAAAGTGCTGTGGCTAAACCAGAAATGAGAACCCCAGCCCCATCTTGCATTGCCCAATAATTGAAGGTAGTCCGAAAAACTTGTTTCATTCGTTTACTTGTTTACGATTGTTGATATTTTTGTGTCTTGATAAATTTTTGTCGAATTGGCAAACCACTGCGCCGCGTATTGGTCAGCTACTTCTTCCACTTGCTTACGATTTGCCTTACTCCAATCTCGCGAATACCGGTCTACGTGATATCCGATTTCGTGAGCTAACAAATTATCGAGATAAAAACTTTTGAGCGCGGATAGCGTCCAGCGCAAATACCATAGTTCATTTTTATAAAATAAATCCTGAGTCCAATTTGCGTACGAGTTTAGTTTTTTCCCGGTAGGTTTTTTGTTCCCGAAAGATAGCATCAAATCTTTCGTCCAGGGATAAAGCACAATAACGCGAACACCACTGCCGCAGATAAATTCAGCGAATGGCAATTCACCGGATTCAAATTCTTTGGGCTTCGCTCGGCGGAGCCAAACGTGAGTAATGCTCGCAACATCTTCAGTTGGGAATTTGCGTAAATGCTCAATTACTTCTTGACCTGAAACTGGAAACATAAATCCTTTCGAAGGATTATCTTCGATCAGAATAGGCAATTCGGCATCTGGTGCAGGTCGTTGCAGTGAATGTTGGCGTTTGAAAATATTGTCTTTAAGCTTGGTGCGCATTCGCCCACCTTGAATATCACCAAGCTTTCGATTCTTTTTCCAAGCTGTTTGTTTTCGATTTAGCATATTGAACTCAAGCACGGAGAATATTACGGCTTCAATGGCATGAGTTTTATAGCATAATTTTTGCGAACGCTTTACCGCAATTTATTAAGTGGTTATGATGGATTTTATGATTTCGACCGCACATCAACAACAACTTGACGAAAACGGCTACGTGATTTTGCGCGAATTTATGTCGCCGGAATTATTACAAGCGCTACGCGATGAATGCGAAAAAGTGTATGCCGAACAAGGCGAACGCGCAGGCTCCGAATTTCGTTTGGAGCCGCAAACACGTCGCTTAGCAAACGTCGTTAACTGCGGAAAAATTTTTGAAGACCTTGTAGCCGACCCAACAATTCTCGACTATGTCCGCCACATTATCAGCGATCAATTTAAGCTCAGCAGTTTGAATTTTCGTTCTTCCAATCCGCATTCTGATTGGGCGCAGCCGTTGCACTGCGATACCGGCGCGGTCGTAGACGAACAGGGTTTTTGGATTTGTAATGTCATCTGGTTGCTCGATGATTTCACGCTCGAAAACGGCGCGACTCGGATGGTTCCAGGTTCGCATCACATCGGAAAATTGCCGCAGGACGTGATTGAAGACATCAGCGCTCCGCATCCTGCTGAAATTCTGTTAGTGGAAAAAGCGGGAACGGTTGTCGTGATGAATACGCACATGTGGCACGGAGCTACCGCGAATCGCAGTGACCATGATCGCCGCGCGTTGCACAGTCTTTATTGCCGCCGCGACAAGCCGCAACAGCAATATCAAAAGCGATTATTGAGCGCGGAAGTGCAGCAAAATTTAAGTCCCATGCTGCGCGAATTGCTGGCGCTAGATGATGCTTTCAATGATGAAGTAAGTTCGCAGACTACGAATGCGAGCGGATTTTTAAAATAACAAATAGACCGCGGATTTGGCAGATCATGCGGGTCTACGCGGGTCTGAATTTTCTGATGATTCAGACCCGCGTAGACCCGTAACATTCGCTTCATCCGTGGTCTATTCCTAACCGGAGCAACCATGTTCACACGTCGAGAATTAATTATTGCAGTTGGTTCTATCGCCTTAACATTGACTGTCGTAGCTGGTGCAAAACAGGTCGAGCCGAAAGTCATGGGATCGTCCATTTTTGAATGGAATACGTTCGAAGCGAAACCTTCAAAAGTTGGATTTGTGCGGCAGGTCTTTCAATCTCCGACTGCGACGTTGGACGAATTGGAATGCCATATCACGACGTTGAATCCGGGCGCGTCTCCGCACGAACCGCATCAACATGCGGACGAAGAAATCATCATCATCAAAGAAGGTACAGTTGAATCATTAAACGGCGGAGTCCTCAAACGTGTCGGCCCTGGCTCAATCATTTTTCAGGCATCCAATCAATTGCACAGCATCCGAAACATTGGTTCGACTCCCGCGACGTATCACGTATTTAAATGGAATTCGCCAGGGATGTTGAAGAAGAAATGATCAAGGAAGAATAGACCACGGATTAGGCGGATCATGCGGGTTTACGCTGATCTGAAAATTCAGACCCGCGAAAACCCGTTCAATCCGCCTGATCCGTGGTCTATTCCCAAGCTGTATTTTTTATGTTCTGATGGAGTGATGGAAGAACGATTGCAAAAAATTATCGCGACTGCCGGAATTGCTTCACGGCGCAAGGCCGAAGAGTTAATGCTGCAAGGCGCTGTCACTGTGAACGGCAAAAAAATCACTGAACTCGGCTTCAAAGCTGACCCCTCAAAAGACCACATCAAAGTCAACGGCAAGCTCATCAATCCCAAGCTTGAACAGAAAGAAAATGTCTACATTTTGCTGAATAAACCTGTCGGATATTTGTCGAGCACCGCTGATCCCACGCAGCGTCCATTGGTGATTGATCTGGTCGGTCTTTACCGCGACATGGTGAATCCGGTCGGGCGGCTTGATTACAATTCCGAAGGATTATTGCTGCTCAGCAATGACGGCGAATTCACGAATCTGGTCGCGCACGCTTCCTCAAAAGTTGCCAAACGTTACGAAGTCAAAGTCAAAGGACAACCCAGTGATCCGCAGATCGAACGATTAAAACGCGGCGTGAGAATCGAGGGACGACGCACAGCTCCGGCAGAAATAAAATTGATTGAGCAAAGCAATACAAATGCCTGGTACGAAATTATTTTATACGAAGGCCGCAATCAGCAAATCCGCAAAATGTTCGATTCGATTGGGCATTCCGTCATCAAACTCCGCCGTATCGGAATCGGATTTTTATCGCTGCAAAAAGAGAAATTAAAACTCGGTGAATACCGGCTGCTTGGCACGAATGAAGTGAACCGTTTTCTGACCGATGCCAAGACCTTGAATAATCAACCAACTAGCAGAAAGAAGCCGAAGGTAACGCGATAAAAGAGAATCGTTACAAAATTTGAGGAGCAAATTCTTCTGTGGATTTGTCGCCGTAATGCGCGGAAGAGCCTGGCTTTTTCGCGCATTTTCAATTTCGACTTAAGGACAAAATAAAATGAAAAAGTTCCTGCCTCTTTTACTGATTTTTTTCGTTTCAATGACTGTTTCTGCGCAGTCCAATTCCTACGACGTACTCATCAAAAACGGCACGGTTTACGATGGCACGGGCAGTAACCCGCGTCGCGTGGATGTTGCCATCACCGGCGACAAGATCGTAGCTATTGGCAATCTGAAAAATGCAAAAGCCAAGACCATAATTGACGCCAACGGCTTAGCCGTCGCGCCGGGTTTCATCAATATGTTGTCGTGGGCGGTGACTTCATTAATTGCGGACGGGCGTTCGATGGGCGACATCAAACAAGGCGTCACCACCGAAATTTTTGGCGAAGGCGATTCGATGGGGCCGCTTAATGAAAAAATGAAACAGGAACGCATGGCGGGTTTGCGTACGCGGGCATTCAAGGAAATTCCCTGGACTTCGCTCGCGGAATATTTGACGTTTCTGGAACAAAAAGGCGTGTCGTGAAACGTGGCCTCGTATGTGGGCGCGACGACGATTCGTGAATATGTGATTGGCATGGAGGACAAACAACCGACACCGCAGCAGCTTCAGCAAATGCGTGAACTCGTACGCAAAGAAATGGAAGCGGGTGCGCTCGGCATTGGTTCCTCGTTAATTTATCCACCCGCCTTTTTTGCCAAAACCGAAGAGCTGATCGAAATGTGCAAGGTCGCCGCTGCATACAAGGGCAAATATATTTCGCACATGCGCAGCGAAGGTAATCAGTTGATCGAAGGCGTGCAAGAGCTAATCCGCATCGCACGCGAAGCAAAAATCCCCGCTGAAATTTATCATCTCAAAGCCAGTGGCAAAGACAATTGGGCGAAGATGGATCAAGTGCTTGCAATGGTGAATGCCGCACGGAAAGACGGATTAAAAATCACAGCGGATATGTATTGGTATCCGGCGGGCGCAACCGGGTTAACGGCTACGTTGCCGCCATGGACACAGGACGGCGGGATGGAAGCTTTATTCGAGCGTTTGGCTGATCCTGAAACACGGAAAAAAATTGTTGCCGAAGTGCGCACGTCAAGTGACAAGTGGGAAAATATGTACGCAATAGCGGGTTCGGCAGAAAGAATTTTATTGGTTGGTTTTCGCAACGAAAAATTGCAGCAATACATCGGCAAGACCTTAGCTGATGTCGCAAAATCACGCGGTACTGACCCCGTCGAAACAATTATTGATTTGCTGCTCGAAGATCGTTCCCGCATCGAAACCGTATATTTCATGATGTCCGAAGAAAACATCAAAAAACAATTGCGCCAACCGTGGGTTTCGTCCGGCTCCGACGCCGCGTCCATCACGATCAACGACGAAGTGCTTAAGCAATCCAACCATCCGCGCGCCTATGGAAATTTTGCCCGCTTGCTCGGCAAATATGTGCGCGAAGAAAAAGTGATTTCGCTCACCGAAGCGATTCGTCGCATGTCGGGTTTGCCCGCCACAAATTTAGGTCTGGATCGGCGCGGATTTCTCAAACCCGGAATGTTCGCCGACGTAGTCATTTTCGACCCGAACACAATTGCCGACAAAGCTACATTCGAGCAACCGCATCAATACGCGGTAGGAATGAAACACGTGTTTGTGAACGGTGTACAGGTGCTGAAAGACGGCGAACATACCGGGAATAAATCAGGGCGGGCGTTGTGGGGGCCGAGGAAAAAGAAATGAATTTCTAAAGTAGAAAATAAGTCTTTGCTAAATGGAATGCCTCAAGGTGAGTAGTAGTTATGAAAAGATTTTTGTGTGCAAGAGAGGGATCTCCCAACCTTTCAGATGGCGGGTTCCTCACTGATCCAGAGGATGGGTATGGGCATATCTTGAACCCCGATGTTGTTACTTTTGACAGCCTACAAGATGTAAAGTGTCTTGTTGTTTTGGGAGAGCCAGGCATTGGGAAATCCACCGAATTTGAAAGGCTCATCGAAGTTGAGAAAAATCGAGTAGCAGGTACAAGTGATAAGGTTCTTGACTTCAGGCTTCGTGAATACGATTCGGGTAGTTTTTTGTGTAAAGATATTTTTGAAAACGACAATATTCAAGAATTCTTGGCTGGCAGTCACAATGTTTATTTATTCCTTGATGATTTGGACGAAGGTCAATTATCCATCGAGACCTTGGCGTCATTGCTAGGCTCTCGCTTGGAAAAACTGCCTGCCGAAAGACTATATCTCCGCATTGCTTGTCGCACTGCGGAGTGGCGAAAAAATTTAGAATCTTCTCTGGAAAATCATTGGAAAGAACTTAAGATATTAGAGATTGTCCCTCTTAGGCGAAAAGATGTGACCGAGTTTGTTGTCACTCAAGGAATTGATACCGAGAAATTTTTCAGCCAAATATTTGAAAAAGAGATTGTACCTTTTGCGATCAAACCTCTCACTCTGAAATTTCTCGTTAAGGTTTTCCAGAAAGAAAATACTTTACCAAAGACACAGACTGAGCTTTATGCTGAGGGCTGCCGTGTGCTTTGTGAGGAAGAGAATCCAGATCGAAGAGCTGCTGGAAAAGTATCGCCTATTCCAGTTGCGCAACTTTTGGCTGTCGCTGAACGAATTGCTGCTGTAAGCATTTTTAGCAACCGGGCAGCAATATGGGATGTACCTGATTTGGGTGATGTACCTGACTCAGATATTAGAGTTGTTGTGACATTTAGAATCAATAAGATAGCTGGAAATTCCAAAGCCCAGCGCAGACTTCCAGCACATCATCGTAGAGATCGAAATCGTGCA
>JAYTCQ010000412.1:0-52365 GCA_043736395.1 Blastocatellia bacterium
TTGTTTGAGGATGTCTTTGACAATTGTCATGGCGATGTTTGGTGTACTGTAGATTTTGTCTTCCACAGTGAACCATCTCATCGCCTTTTTTGTGAAGACCTCTCCTCATTTTTTGTCCGCACTATTGTTAAATATAAAAGAGGTGACAGGATGAAATTTTTACTATCAATAATCTTGAGCTTGCTGATACATCACACAAATATACCAGCGCAGAATCCCCAAGCAGCAGTACAAAGCGGAACTGATGAAGGCGAAAAGTGGTGGGCAGAAGTGGAAGGTCTCGCCAAAAATACAGCTCAATTAAAAAAAGCTCGTTATGATGAAACAAGAACGCTATACCATCAAATTGATACCGAAGCCTGGCAGGAAGTTGGTAAAAATCCTGCGATTACATTTGCTGAAATTCAGGCGCGACTACTGACAAAAGCTGCGCCTGAATTTGCTGCCATTAAGAACCGATACGACCCACAAATTGCGACAGCCTTACAAAAATATCTTGCCAGTTTATCGAACCTAAACCAGCCGGAGTTACCAATAGAAACCGCAACGATGAAGCTAAAACCAACTGTTTTATACACGGAAAAAGCCAGATACACTGAGGCTGCTCGTCAGGCACGAGTACAGGGCACTGTACAACTCAAGATTGTTTTCTTACGAAATGGAACAATTGGGAACATCGAGGTAGTGCGAGGTCTACCAAATGGAATGAATGAAGAAGCAATCAAAGCCGCCAAAGAACTTGTTTTTCTCCCTGCCCGAAAAGAAGGAAAATTGATCAATGTCAAAATGCTAATCGAATATACTTTTAATTTGATCTAACCGCTTATAACACATCCGCAAATGCCTTTTTCGTCCGATGAAACCACCAATATCCAACCACAAAACACACCAGCGCAAAAGAAAGTGTCAGGCTCAGTCCGCGCCAATCCGGTGACTCTCCGTCCAATAAAATTCTTCGATAGCTGCGGATTAATGGAGCCATTGGGTTCCATTTAATCATCCATTGGTAACCTGCCGGAATATTGTTTTCCGGGAAAAAAATCGGAGTCAGATACATCCACGCCATCAGGGTTAGTTGATTAATTTGTGGCATGTCGCGAATAAAAACTCCGAGGCTTGCCATCAACCATCCGAGTCCGCACGTTAAGATTAACTGCAAAATTAGCAACACTGGAAGCCATAAAACGGTGACGTGAAATTGGCGTTCAAGTACGAGATGCGCGATTAATAGTACTACGGTTCCGATTAATTGTTGGACGACGGCGGCGAGCGCGACGTTCACGGGGAGGGCTTCGATGGGGAAGACTACGCGCTTGACGAGGTTGAGATTTTCAATCATCGAATTCGTCGCGCGCTGGACGCCTTCGCTAAACGCATTCCACGGCAAGAGTCCGCAAAACAGCGAAACGGCAAAGCTGAGATGCCCGCCTTTGTTGCCGAAACGCGCTCCGAAAATCCCCGAAAAAATAATCGTAAAAATGACGATCATCAGCGCCGGAGCAATGATCGCCCATCCGATTCCGAAGAATGATCCCTTATAGCGGTTCGTCAATTCACGCTCCACCATCGAACGAATCAAGCCGCGATGCTCCGTGAAGAGCTGCTGCAACGGACGCCACAACGGGACTTTGGCACTGGATTGATATTGAATATTTTCCACTTATTTCTTTCTGAATTCTGCTTTGTAAATATTGATGAGGTCGTCAAATTTTTCAAGAGTGTTGTCTGGGTGAAAGAGGTTCCAAAATACTTTCGCTTCCTCATAGTTACGATCATGGATGCTTTTGAATTCTGGCTTATCTACACTTATCGCAATTATTCGTGCATAGTCCGCAATGATATTTGATGATGCGGAACACGCTCCAAGGGATTCTTTGCTTACTAGACAGCTCATCTTGTAGGCTTCTATTCGTAAAAGATATGTGTTCACATCTAAATGTGAGTCCCCAGCTTGTATCTCAGCAGCTTTTGTAAGAAATAGTACCGCAGCTTCGGCATCCGGCTTTGATTGACGTAACTTACACAGCCCCTGATATTGAAACATCCGTCCCAAATACGCGCGCCGAAATTGAATCCAGTTCGCTGTTTTCCAATCTTGTGGCGCAGATTCATCGGCTAATCTTTCAAGTGCCTTTTCTGCATATGAAAATGTTTGATCTGTATCGGTGTAAAAACTTGCAAGAAGTCCGAAACCTGTTGCGACACCTAACCGTGCAGAAAAAAATTGATCAGGTGTCGGCGACATTGCAATCCATTGATCGCAAGTCTTCATCAACAATTGAAGATTTGCAGGATTTGGATTCGTGAAATAGGCATTATCGGCAGCCTGACATTTAGTGCGAAATTCATAGAACTCATAGTTTCTTACAAATTCACGAATAGAAAGAGTGGTCGCATCATCCTCCATAGGACAAGAATCTTTCCCCTCTCGGTCAAGCCTCTCAAGAAACGCTTTTGCTTTGAGATATTTTTTGTCATTCAAATATTCGTAGAAATATTTTTCGTACAAAATAAACAATTCTTCGATACAAACATTCTTCTTCGCTTTAGTTTCTTGTGCCAATAATGCTTTCTCACCCGCTCCTATCAGGAAAACAATTATCAAAAGAATCTTGGTGAGATGAAAATGCATACAAACCTACAAAGCTAAAACGCCCTGATTATCGCACACCCCATAAACAACAACGAGTGACAAGCCTCTCGCTCATCACTCGTTTTGTGTTCTCACTTTCCTGCGAATTCGTTATTTGACGGCGGCGCGGTGTCTGACTTCGGCAACGCGGCTTTCGGCGAAGCTGTTGACGGAATAACTGACGGGTTCCATTTCTCCGACTTCACGCGACATCAGCGGCAACGGCTCTTCCGAAGTTGCTACTCCTGCCAGTTTTGCCAATAACCATTCGTATTGATTTGTGATCTGCTCCCAATCATAACGTGCGCGGACACGCGCCATCGCACGGGCGCGATATTCGCTGATGATCGAAGGATTATCCAACAGGCGACGCAATTGCTTCGTCAAATCTTTTACCGAATCATATTTGATTCCGGCATCGCCCATCACTTCCAGATTTTCAGGCGTATTCAAAACCAGTGCGCAATTCCCCGCTCCCATCGCTTCGATCAAGGCTGGGTGCGTTCCGCCAACTTCAGTGGCGTGGACGTAACAGTATGCATTTTGTTGCAATGCTCGGTAGTCTTCACCGAAAACGAAGCCCAGAAATTTGATGCGTTTGTCTTTGGTGCTTTTTAATTTTGCGATATAATCGTGCGCGTAAGGAGCGCCACCAACAATGACTAAGGGTAAATCGGTGGAAACTTTTTCGTAGGCTTCGATGACCAGATGCGCATTATTTTCCGGTTCTAAACGGCTAACATAAAGCACATACTGATTTGGCTTCAGATCAAATTTATCAAGCTCTTCCAGTGCGGCACGTCGTTCGACGTCGGCTCCGTAGGCGATCATCGAAGAATCTTTTTTATAGCGAGTCGCGTAATAATCCTGAATCACCTGCGCATCAGTCACAATTGCCGTCGGCAAAAAAGTCGAGAGCCATTCGGAAACCAGATAGTATTGTCGTCCCAGCCAATTCCATTTTTTACGTTTTCGTTCAAGCCCGTCCACGTTGACCAGTGTCGGCATCCCGAACATTCGCGGGAGAAACGCAAAAACACTGTTTGCCGCATTGCAAATCAATACTACGTCGTAGCGATGGAAAACGGCATGGATGATGGAAAGGAAGGAGTGAATAATGGTGTCGAAATATTTGTGGCGAATCGTCGGGAGGATAACGAGCCTGACACCCTGATAAACACGATCTTCGCTCAGGGAATAATGTTTACGACCATACACGGTCACCTCGTGACCGCGTGTGACCAGTCGAGTGCTTAGTTGTTCAGCGAAGGTTTCAAAGCCGCCATAGTTTGCCGGAATCCCACGCGTCCCCAGAATAGCAATTTTCATAAAGTAAAATCTTCAGGCTCAATTTATGAAAGCGAGGCTGATCATTCTCAGATCATTTATTTCGAGGGGCCAAAATCAAATTATAAATGCCAGGGGAGGCAAATCACAAAACGACTTTAGTATAACCACGCAATTACGTTAAGTCACGTCATAATTAACGATTAGGAATAACCTGTTTACAATTATTAAGAAGAAACAAAACCAGGTGCTTTAATTCTTTTTTCACTTTTTTCCAGTGAATCCCAAACAGCTACGATTTTATCGATGCGGACAAAGAAATGTTTCTCGTCTTTTTCAAGATGAAGAATGTTATCCTCAATCTTAGTTATTTTTCCGCTGACAGCGCCTGCACCGAAGCTGACATCTACTTCTTTTCCAACTCGGCTTTCCAGTATATCTTTCACGTAATTCAACTCCTCATTTTACAAATCCAACTCACTTAAAAAAGTTTTTGCATTGTACTTCATCGTTTTCTGTTTAGAAAATTATTGATGAAGAAAAGTTCAGATTATTTTACCAAGCCAAGTAAGACCACTAATAGACAAAAATGTCGGAGTTTACAACCAGTTGCAAATTATTAAAGGATTAATGAGTTAATGTCTCTCAAAATAATGAATGAAAAGCTGATTTTATGATTCCTGACAACTCATCACTAATTTTAAAACGTCCGCAATTGTCACTTCGACTAATGCTTGTTCCATTTTTTGTTGTACGTCGTGAATAATTTCTTCCAGCACACCTTGAATATTTTTTCCGACCTGACAATGTTGATTTGGCAAATTGGGTTGAACTGGAAACAAACAGCCTATTTCGACGGCTCGATAAACATCAAGCAAAGTGATTTCTGAAGCCTCACGTGCCAGACGCGCCCCTCCACCTGAACCAGTTCGTGACAAAAGCAATCCGGCTTTGGCCAAATTTGACCAAATACGCCGCACGACTACGGGGTTCGTATTAATACTTTTTGCCACATAATCAGATTTGAGCGAGGAGTCTTTGACACTCGCCAGCATCGTCAGGATATGAACCGCAATGGTAAATTTACTATTATTCCCCATAGTAACGAATCAAAAAATAAGATGAATCAGATTATTCATTCTCGACCGAAGTGACCGCGTAACGCGGAGCGATTGGAGTGCGGTGGCTCGGCAGCGCTTTGGTATTTTTTACATCGATGTAAATTTGTGATGAACGTCTCTACCAAAGCTATGACCAGGCGTAGCACTCCAGACGCTCCGCGTTACGTTGGAATTTTTCTTAAAGATTGGCAATGATTTCATACGAATGAAGCCGCGCTTCGTGGTCAAAAATAATGGCGTTGATCATCAACTCATCAGCTTTTGTAGTATCTAATAATTTTCTTATCTCAGCCTTAACGGTTGCGACGCTGCCGATGATTGAACCGCCCAGCCGGGATTCAACTGCCGCCTTTTCCTGCGCTGACCAAAGACCATCCATCGTATTTACTGGCGGTTGAATCTGTCCCGGTGTGCCTCGAATCAGCCGTAAAAAAGATTGAAATTGTGAGGTCGCTAAGCGCCACGCCTCTTGATCAGTATCAGCCGCAATAATATTTATGGCCAGCATTGCATGAGGTTTTTCAAGGTTTTCTGAACTTCTAAACGATTGGCGGTAAAGTTCAAGCGCAGGCAGAATATTTTCCGGCGAAAAATGTCCGGCAAAAGCGAACGGCAATCCCAACTGCCCGGCAAGCTGTGCGCTGAATCCACTCGAACCTAACAGCCAGATTGGAATGTTCAATCCTCCGCCAGGAACTGCACGCACCTTTTGCCCCAGTTCCGGTTCACGCAGAAAAAATCTCAACTCTTCCAATTGTTGCGGAAAATCATCATCGGCAGCTAATGTCCGCCGTAACGCCTGCATTGTTAATTGATCGGTTCCTGGGGCGCGTCCCAAACCTAAATCAATTCGATTCGGGTACAGTGATTCAAGCGTTCCAAATTGTTCAGCGATGATCATGGGCGCGTGATTTGAAAGCATCACACCGCCGGAGCCAACACGGATTTTTTCAGTATTTCCTGCGACATACCCAATCACAACAGAAGTTGCCGCACTCGCAATGCCCCGCATATTATGATGTTCTGCCAGCCAGAATCTTTGGTAGCCGAGGCGTTCCGCATGTTGTGCCAAACTAAGTGAATTGTGCAAAGCGTCAGCCGCTGTTGCGCCAAGTGTAATCGGCGATAAATCTAAAACTGAAAATGGAATGTTAAAAAATTGGTTCATTTCCTTATGACTTTATAAATCGCGAAAAATTATTCGCAACCAGATTTTCAGCGCTTCGCTTTTAGCTAAATAAAGAAAGTTGTTTTTCACTTTCATTCATGACTAACACGGTAACTTTTTTAGTGCGTTTATTCTCATTTATTTTTGCGGTACGTTTATTCCAACGTTCTTGCTTAGCTTTGGGGTCAAGCGAGCTGTAATTGCATTTTACGCCGCGCACTTCAAATGCGTTCTGCGTCGCTTTCATCATTTTTTCGACGTATGCTTCCTCAAGCCACTCGGGAAAATGTTTTCTAAACAACTCACTGGTTAACTGTTTGTGATTCATTGAGGCAATCCAAACTCTGTTGGTAATGAATGGCGCTAACCTTTCCGCGTATATCTCAGGATTCAATGGCAGGATTGGCATACACGATAAGCGTGTAGCAATTCCCGCTTCATGATACAGCCTCAATCCTCGTTCGCGCTCTATTAAACTTGGCGCTTTCGGTTCAAAAATCCGTTTGACGTCATCGCGGTCAGTATGAATTGAATAACTGACCAGAACGCTGGTTTTTTTGGAGAGTTCCTGCAGTAATGGAATATCGCGAGCAATATCGCGTGAAGTTCCGCGAGTTTGCACTTCCAATTCTCGCGGCGGATTTTCCAGAAAAAATTCTAAAATCGGCGGAACAAGTTTGAGCTTCTGTTCAATCGGCATGTAAATATCAGTGGCATTGCCGAAATATATTTTTGCTTCACGAACCTTGGCTCGTTCCTGATGCAATAGCTCAATCAAATTTGTTTTGTAATCAACCCATTCGCCCCAGCCTGTTTTGTCCCACTTTTCTGTCGTCCGTTTCGTGAAATAATTCATCTTAATCGCCGAACAAAATTCGCAGGCGAAAACACAACCTTGATAAGGATTAAGAGCGATATTTGATCCATAAGTTGAAGATAAAGCGTGACGAGCGAGAATTGGTTTAAGCACAAAAGGCATAGTTTTATTTTACCAAAAAACAGCCTTAATAACTTACTTTCCTCAAGAAAAATTTTGCCGCGAAAAACCATTAACGATTGAGCGTAATAGCACGTTTATACTGGTTTGGAATCTCAATCTGCGCGTCCAACTCCTGCGCGGCGCGAAACGGAAAATACGGATCACGCAAAAATTCCCGCGCGATAAGCACGACGTCAGCTTCGCCTTTATTAATAATTTCTTCGGCTTGTTTGGGTTCGGTGATTAACCCGACTGCGCCGGTCGGAATCCCAACTTGCGCACGGATTTCTTTAGCAAATGGAACCTGAAAATTCGGTGCTACGGGAATGGTTGGGCGATGTACATTGCCACCAGATGAAACGTCAATCAAATCAATCCCGAGCATTTTGAGCTGTCGACAAAATTCGATGGATTGCTCTAAATCCCAACCACCATCCGCCCAATCCGTCGCTGAAATTCTTACAAAAACGGGCAGGTTTTCAGGAACTGCGGCACGTACTTCTTTCGCAATTTCCAGCGGAAACCGCATTCTATTTTCGAGGCTGCCGCCGTATTCATCAGTGCGGTGATTCGAGAGCGGCGAAAGAAATTCCTGTAATAAATAGCCATGCGCGGCGTGAATTTCGATGACTTCAAAACCCGCTGTGAGAGATCGTCCAACCGCCGCTACAAAATCATTCTTCACTTTTTCAAAATCCGTTTTTGTCATCTCGCGCGGGTTAGGATAACTGTCAGCAAAAGCAATGGCAGATGGCCCGATGACTTCCCATCCGCCATCTTTTTCATCAACTTTTTTGCCGCCATTCCACGGCTCAGCCGTCGAAGCTTTGCGTCCTGCGTGCGCCAGTTGAATGCCTGCGACCGCGCCTTGCGATTTAATAAATCGCGTAATTCTGGCGTAAGCTTCCGCGTGAGCGTCACTCCAAATTCCCGCATCTGCCGGAGAAATTCGACCTTCGGGTGACACCGCCGTCGCTTCCATTATCACGAGTCCAGCGCCGCCCACAGCTCTGCTTCCAAGGTGAACGAGATGCCAATCTGTCGGCATCCCGTTCTCACTGGAGTATTGGCACATCGGAGAAACCCAAATGCGATTGCGAAATTCAATTTCTCGCAGTTTTAATTTTTCAAATAATTTACTCATAGAATTTTCCGGTGTCGTTTAATGGACTGTCTTTGTTTTTATTTACGCCAGCCCTGAAGCCTTTTTAGCGACCTCACTTAAATTATCAATTTTGCGGATGGCGCCACCAAAAGCGAAATCCTGTACCGTTGGACTATTCAAAAAGCGATGCGGGAACCCAAGATCAATCGCGCTGATTTCATCCAATTGCTTCATCTGTTCAGCGCTCAAAGTCCATTCCAGTGTGGCCAAATTTTCTTTCACGGGTTCGACCTTGCGCGAACCGATAATCGGGATAATATGCTGACGCTGGCGCACCCAATTCAAGGCCACTTGCGAAGCGGGTTTGCCAATTTCTGCGGCGATTTTTGTGACTTCATTCGCAATCCGCAAATCGTTTTCTTTGATCGTGGTATTGTTGATTTCCATCCGACTGTCCTTAGCATTGCCTTGATTATGCTTGCCGGTTAAGACGCCACCCGCCAGCGGCGACCAAGCGGTCACGCCGATATTGAACGCCTCTGCCATTGGCAACAAATCGCGCTCCGGCGTTCGTTCACGCAAACTGTATTCAATTTGCAAGCCTATGAATTCAGTCCAGCCACGCAATTGCGCTAACGTATTTGCCTGCGCCACGATCCACGCGGGCGTATCCGAAACGCCGATATAAAACACCTTTCCCTGTCGCACCAAATCATCAAACGCGCGCATCACTTCTTCGACGGGTGTAGTAAAATCCCACGCGTGCAACCACAGTAAATCAATATATTCGGTGTCCAGCCGTTTCAGACTGGCTTCCACTGCTTGCATCATGTTTTTGCGATGGTTGCCGCCGTGATTGATTTCACCTTGCCCCACATTAAGCGAATATTTCGTCGCGACCACCCATTTTTCGCGCTCGCCTTTAATAAATTCGCCGACCTGTTTTTCGCTGGTTCCGTTGGTATATAAATTTGCAGTATCGAGAAAATTGCCGCCTGCTTCGGCGTATAGATCAAAGATTTTTCGCGCTTCTTCTTTGGATGATCCCCATTTCCAGTCTTCACCAAACGTCATTGTCCCCAAAGAAATTTCTGACACGCGCAAACCACTGTTGCCTAATAATTTGTATTTCATTTTCTCCCCCATTTTTGTGACTTATAAATTATGGACAGCCGTCGCTATTCATGTGCAACGGCTGTCCATGTCTTACCAACTTTTACCAAGGTAATTCTTGTCCCATGTGAATATATCTGCCACTCACGCCATCGGCAGGCAACGTCGCCAGATAAACCGAAGTCTTCGCACCATCTACAATTTCCATCGGAGCCGCTTCGCCGCCCATATCCGTTTTCACCCAGCCCGGATGCGCAGAATTGACTTTGATGTTGGTGTCTTTTAATTCATTCGCGAGCTGAATGGTGAACATATTCAGTGCCGCTTTTGAAGCGTGATACGAAGTATTAGAACCGCCACTGGCTGCAATCGGCGAAGTTGGATCGCTGTTGAGCGTCAGCGAACCGAGAATGCTGGACAGATTTACAATGCGTCCGGCTTCACTTTTTTTGATAAGCGGCAGCATCGTTTGGGTGAGTTCGACCAGCGAAAAAACATTCGTTTCAAATGTTTTGCGCCAATTTTCCACTGACACGGCGGAAGCTGGTACGGTAGGGTCCAACAAAACACCAGCGTTATTAATAAGAATGTCGAGCTTGCCGAATTTCTCTTCGATAAATTTAGCAGCGTTGACATGTGTTTTTGGATCACTTACATCCAAATGTAGAAAGTGCGCGTCCACACCTTCCGCTTGTAATTTTTTGGCGGCTTCGGTTCCGCGTGCTTCGTCGCGTGCGCCAACTAAAACAGTAATCCCTTGCGCACCCAACTGACGCGCTGTTTCAAAGCCAATCCCTTTATTTGCTCCGGTAATTAATGCTACTTTTTTCTCACTCATAATTTTATTCCTTATCAAAATTTGCTCGTTTATTATTTGCCGCCATCGTAACAATTTTTACGATTCGTGCGGCGCGTGTTTCATCTCGTTTTGCACTGTTCAGCCAGTACAAAATTGCTTTCTTTACGCTGGGCGTGAAGCCGTCAAAATTCTTTTGCGCCGCGTGATTGCGACGAAAAGCCTTCGCCAATTCATCGGGAATTTCCAGCTTGTCGCTCGCGTCTAGTGTGTTCCATGAACCGTCTTGTTTCGCAGCTTCAATTTTCGCTAAACCGATGTCTGTCATCGCGCCATTTGCCAGCAATTTAGCGACACGCTCTTTGTTCGGTTGTGACCAAACACTTTTCGGTTTGCGCGGCGTGAACAATAATCTGGAACGATCTTCATCGAACGCACGCGCCAGTGAATCAATCCAGCCGAAACATAAAGCTTCCTCCACCGCTTCGTCATAGCTGACACGTGGTTTGCCCGTATGCTTTTTGAAAAAGACAAACCACACACCGGAAGATTTGGCGTAATTTTTGGCTAACCAGTTACGCCACACCTTCCGGGTCAGTGGATGAAAATCTTGTAATTCGTCAAGCTTCGCCATCGTGCGTTCTAAGCTGCGGCCTGTTGCTGTTGCAGCGTTGGATAATCGGTGTAGCCCTTTTCTCCCGGCGTATAAAATGTGCTGTTGTCAGCCGCACTCAGCGGCGCATTTAATTTAAAGCGCTCGACCAAATCAGGATTGCTGACGAACAAATTGCCGTACACAATCGCATCGGCTCCGCCTTCACTTAACAACGTTTCGCCGCGAACTTTATCAAAGCCTGCGCCTGCCAAATAAACACCCTCATAAAGCGGACGCAATTTTGCGTGCCAACCCTGATTGCCAAAATCGCCGAGGTGCAAATAGGCCAGTTTGTAATCACTCAATTTCTTGACGATATATGCATATAATTCGTCCGCATCGTCTTCCTGAATATCATTGAAGCCCATCCGCGGCGACAATTTGATACCAACTTTCTCAGCGCCTACTGCGGCAGTCATCGCATCTAAAACTTCAAATAAAAAACGAGCGCGATTTTCGATGGAGCCGCCATATTCATCGGTACGTTGATTGACGTTCGTAGCCAGAAATTGTTGGACGAGATACCCGCTGGCCGCGTGCAGTTCAACCCCATCAAAACCCGCTTTGATGGCATTCGCCGAAGCCGTACCAAAATCAGAGACAATCGCTTTGATTTCGTCAATTGTCAGGGCACGCGGTTCGACAAAATCTTTCATGCCTGCGTCGGTGTAATTTTGTCCTGCGGCTTTGACGGCGCTCGGTGCGACAGGCGCAACATTGCCAGGTAAGAAATCCGGCATCGCAATTCTGCCAGTATGAAAAATCTGCAAAAAGATTTTTCCATTCTGCGCGTGTACCGAATCAGTTACGGGCCGCCACGATGCGATTTGCTGCTCGTTATAAATTCCCGGTGTGCGAACATAACCTTTAGCCATTGGCGAAATATTTGTGGCCTCAGTGATGATCAAACCTGCCGTCGCGCGTTGCGTGTAATACTTCGCCACAAAATCCGGTTGGACGCCTTCATCGTTCGCACGACTGCGCGTCATCGGAGCCATAATAATTCGATTGTTAATTTCGTAAGTACCGAGCTTGATCGGAGTAAAAAGATTATTCATTGTTTAGTTCCCTCTCCTAAATTGTTATTTCACTTCCAAAATAATTTTGCCGCGAGTACGTCCGCTCTCGCTTAATTCGTGAGCTTTACGCGCTTCGCTTAATGGCAGGACAGTTTCGATAAATGTATTAATTTTGCCCGCTTCAACCAAAGTGGTTATCTCTTTGAGATTTGCCGCGTTCGGTTGTAAGACAATCATCGCCCCGTTAATGCCATACTTTGCGAGAGTTTCTGCATCGGGAGCACTCACTGTCGAAGCTAAAAAGCCGCCTTTTTTCAAGACACCAAACGAACGTTCTTGTGTTTCGCCGCCAATTAAATCAAAGACGACATCCACATCTTTCACAACTTCTTCAAATTTTGTTGTCGTATAATCAATGACTTCATCTGCGCCTAAATTCTTCACGAATTCCAGATTACGCGCTGAAGCTGTACCAATCACATAAGCGCCTTTGGTTTTCGCTAACTGGACAGCCAATGAGCCGACACCACCCGCCGCCGCGTGAATCAAAACTTTTTGCCCAGCTTGTAAGCCTGCAGCCGTAAATGCTTGCCATGCAGTTCCAATGCCAACAGGCAAAGCCGCTGCATTGATGTGGTCAATATTTTTTGGTTTCGGTGCGATTTCATTTTCTTTGGCAATGACGTACTCGGCATACGCTCCAGAACGCGCAATGCTAACCGTACCGTAGATCTCATCACCAATCTTGACGGAGCTAACATTCGCCCCCACTCCTTCGATTACACCGGAAAATTCACAGCCGAGAATCAATGGTAATTGATGTTGCAACCATCCACTCATGTGACCTGCACGGATTTTCCAATCGACAGGATTGACCGCAGTCGCGTGAATTCTGACCAGAACTTCGTCGGCCTGTGGCACAGGCTTGGAGACTTCGACATTCTGCAAGACCTCCACGCCTCCATATTCATTGATGGCTATGGCTTTCATAGTTGACATAAAACTTCCTCCTCATGATTTACCGCTTATTTGTAACCAAAATAGTTACAAATAAATTTAGTGTCAAGTTAAATTTCAGGAGAAATAATTTCTTAACATTTTCTTAAAGTGCGCGTGACGAATGGTCGTTTGTTTCCCATAATGACAATGAGGTTCTTATGAATTCAGATGATACCAGCGTCACACTTAAAATTCGGGCACGTGATTTTGTTGCTTCGCTCCAGGACAAAATTTGCATTGCGTTAGAAAACATTGATGGCAAAGCAAAATTCCGCGAAGACAACTGGCAGCGCGAAGGCGGTGGTGGAGGACGGACTCGCGTGATGGAAAATGGCGGCGTGTTTGAAAAAGCAGGGGTGAATTTTTCTGCTGTTGACGGTGAGTTACCCGAAATTCTGGCGAAGCAAATGGCGGCACAGCTCAGCGCAAAAATGGGCAAAGACGCTGACGCTATTTCCGCCGGACGCGAATTTTTTGCGACTGGCGTATCACTCGTCCTGCATCCACACAATCCGTACGTGCCAACAGTTCATGCGAACTTTCGTTTTTTTGAGCAGGGCGAATTGCAATGGTTTGGCGGAGGCGCGGACATCACGCCGTATTACAGTTCGCGCGAAGACATCTCACATTTTCATCGCACTTTTAAAACGGCCTGCGACCTTCACCATGCGGAGTATTATCCGAAGTATAAAAAATGGTGCGACGAATATTTTCACATTAAGCACCGTCAACAAATGCGCGGTGCCGGTGGAATATTTTTTGATTATTTGACGGAGGATTTAGAAGAAACTTTTGCCTTCGTCCGCGATGCAGGCGAAGCGTTATTGCCTGCCTACCTGCCCATCGTCGAACGTTGCAAAGATTTCCCCTTCACCGAACGCGAACGGGATTTTCAACTGATTCGACGCGGACGTTATGCGGAATTTAATTTGGTTTATGATCGCGGTACGACGTTTGGACTGCAGACGAATGGACGAACAGAATCAATCTTGATGTCGCTGCCAGCACTCGCAAAATGGGTTTATGATTATCAGCCGGAACCAAATTCACCAGAAGCGAAAGCGTGGGAATTTTATCAGCCGCAGGATTGGGCTTAAACTACTTTCGCTAATATGCCTATTCTTCGTCGCAACCATGCGACAAATTCTTCGGCCTGTTCTTTATCAGTAGTCATCATCAACACTGCCTGTTGCTGCCATTGAATCGTTGGAAAATAATTTGTCTTCGAATCACCGTCGCTATCAGTTGTCGTTTCAGATTCAATGAAGATGTCTTGAATTTGTGAACGAGGCACGGAAACTCGAGCAGAAAATTGTCCGGTTTTCCACACATTTTTTATTGTTATATTTTCCGGATTGATCTGCATCGGACAAAACGAAACCGTTTGCCTGGAATCATCAATAATAAAATCCGTGCTTCCTGATAGATTATGACGCCAGCAATGGTAAGCAGCATACGCCGCCAATGCGGAAATAATAGTCCAAACAAGAACCATCATGACCAGAGGCGGACGTGACCCAAACAGAATAATTAAAATGAAAACACCAATAAAAGCATAGGCTCCAAGTGCGCCCAGTGCCGCCGCTAACGGTGATTTGTAATGTAATTTGATGATCGTTTGACGATCCTGGTCAAGATATTTTATCCCTCCGGCTTCAGGTTTTCGGTAGAGCCTGACGAGCCAAATACACACACACCACCAACCTCCCAGCATCACCATATTAAATGGAGTTATAAATAAAATCGTGAACAGGTCTACGCCTTCGATGCCTTGCACTAACACAGCTTCTGAAGGAATAGAAGGATTAAAATATACTGTTACTGATGGCTGAGAATTCAATTGCCTTGCCATCTTATTCGCAAAACGATCACTGGAAGACATCGTACCGAAACGATACTTATTGCCAATATACTCTGTGCTATTCACATGATAACGGTAACTCACGTTGAGGCTGTAAGTATCACCATCACTATTTTTATGAGTCTTGACTGAACTTTGTAAAATCTCTCCCTGCGTTGATTGGAAAGAGAGCGTCCGCAATTGAGCCAGCATTCCGCCAAACAATTGATAATCAAACGCCAGCGTCAGACTTGACCAAAATAAAACAAAAAATAACAGGAACGCGGCAACCGCCCGGCTCGTAAAGAGATTCATGAATTCCTCAACAATTTTCCTATGTACTTTCAATGACGGGAGGTTCGTCTTTGACAGGAATCATGATCGAAAACGTGCTGCCCTGTCCCACTTGTGAACGCACCGAAACATTGCCTCCATGGGCAACTGCGATGCCTTTGACAATGGCTAAACCGAGTCCTGTTCCCGTTTTGCGTTGTCCGCGCTGCGCCTGCCAATACGCGTCAAACACGTACGGAGATTCATCCGGTGCTAAGCCTTCACCGGTGTCAATCACCGATAGCAAGACATAATCACAAACCGCATCACTTCGCTTTTCGTTGAGGAAGCTGGCGCGAATCGTGACTGAACCATTCGTTGGCGTAAACTTGACGGCATTGCTGAGCAGGTTCATTACCGCACGATGCATTTGTTTTCGATCAACAAAAACCTGTGGCAGATTCGCTTGAATTTTAAAGCCAAGTCTTACTTTTGCCTGTCGCGCAATGCCAGCGGCTAATTGCATCGCCGGTTCGACGACTTCAATAATCGGAACTCTTTCAAAGTTCATGGACATCATTTTCTGCTGCGTCATCTTTGAAAGTTCCAGCATGTCATTAATGAGATCGGTGACTTCCTGACAGCTGCGCAATGCGTCATTCAGAACTTTGCTGTAATACTCAGTATCCAGTGTCCGCTTTTCGGCCAAGTCGTCGTTCATCAAATCCAGGACACCCAGGACAACCGTCATAGGTGAACGAATATCGTGAACCATCGCATTAATAAAACTGGCTTTCAGACTGCTTTCTTCTCTTAGTTTTTCAACTAAGTCTTCCAGTTCCATTAAACGTTTTTTGATGTCTTCGCCCTCTCCAATTAATGGGACGAGAGAATTTTTGGTAGTAATGATTTTATTTGTAGTGCTTTCTTTCGGTAGTCGCTTCTGTCCCCGACTGATGCCTGGTTCTACATCTACACTTGACGTAGAACGATTCGGCAAGACAAGGTTATCGCTCATAGTTTCTATACCCCATGTTAACAGTGCTCTTGATGATTTCTGGGTTGAGATTCGGATGGGTGAAGATTTCGGGGAAATCGTGTGAGGGTAGGCGGGGGAGGCGGAGCTGAATGCCTACACGTTACATTTTGCATTTTATGCTAAATCGGTAATCAGAGTACAGAAAAATTTATATCTACGAAAAACTGAAGGCTGGGATACGAAATTTTGGATAAACAGGGGAACTGACTGACAAAATAAAAAACGGACAAGAACCGCTAACTTTGAATTCTGCAAGAGATACAAGCAGATTCTAAAAATTTAATTAGCGTGGCATTCGGTTTGCTCTGTGTATAGATGAGTGTGCAATTTAGATTGCACCTGAAATTTTAAGAATTTCATCCCAGCAAAGCTAGATTGATGGAGAGGTCGTTAAAAGCCTCTCCAATTTTTTTGGTCTACAATTTTTCCAAAGCCTGCGCAAAATCTTCGATCAAATCTTTCTCATCTTCTAACCCAACAGAAATTCTGACTAAACTTTCGCTAATGCCTGAAGCCTGCTGTTGTTCTGGAGTAAGTTGCAACGCCCACATTGCCGCCGGATGAACCACCAGCGTTTCAAATCCGCCGAGGCTCGCAGCCCGAATTGCCAGCGTTAAAGAAGCAATCATTTTTTCTGCTCCGGCGTAGCCTCCCGCTACATCTACACTAAGCATTCCCGTGAAACCGTCCATCTGCGATTTCGCTAATTCGTGCTGCGGATGCGATTCCAATCCCGGATAATAAACCTGTTCGATTTTGGGATGCGCTTCTAAATAACGTGCCAGCGCGAGAGCATTTTGATTATGTCGCTCGACTCGTAATCCTAAGGTGCGGAGTCCGCGCAATAACAACCATCCATCAAAAGGGCTTAGTACACTGCCCGACACTAACGCAAATCGCCAGATTTTTTCGACGAGTTCTTTGGATCCGACAATCGCACCGGCAGTTGCGTCGTGATGACCTCCGATGTATTTCGTCGCGCTGTGCAACACAACATCAAAACCTAATTCCAGTGGACGCTGATTGATTGGCGTCGCAAACGTACTATCCACCATCGTGAGCAAATTATGTTCTTTCGCCAGCTTCACGATGCCGCGCAGATCAGTAATTTGCATCAATGGATTCGTCGGAGTTTCAACGTAAATCAATTTGGTATTGGGTCTCACCGCAGCGGCAAATTCAGCCAGATTGGTGTTATCCACAAAAGTGGTTTCAATCTGGTAGCGCGGCAAAACATCCCGAAATAATACGGTCGTCGCGGCGTAATGATTTTTTTGCGCGATGACATGATCGCCGCTTTGGAGCTGGCTCATGATAGCCGCAAAAATAGCGCCGATGCCGGAGCTGGTAACTAATGCCGCTTCGCCGTTTTCAAGAGCTGCAATCGTGGCTTCGACTTGTTGATGATTGGGATTGCCGTAGCGCGTATAAAATTCAGCGTGACGTGGCTGCGTTGCCATTTCATAAAAATGCTCAGCATTTTCTGCGCTAAAAGTTGTCGTCTGAAAAATCGGCGGACTGATCGAAGTCGTGTTATTAAATTCCTGTGAAGCGTGAACCGATTTTGTTTGATTTCCTTGTTTCATAAATGATTAGAAGTCTGTAGAGCTTAAAAGTTCGCAGGGGAGAAGTTCATAGAGTTAATGTTGTGAAAGAATTGTATGCTTGATGGTTACCAACGCACTTCTGACCGCCGCGACAGCCCGGTCATAACTGGCTTCATGAACCAGAATCGCATCGGTACGATAGGTTGACAGGCTCAGAATACTGACATCGGCATCAGCTAACGCACGGCTGATTTCAGCAATAAATCCAACGACTGAAAAATCCAGTACCGTATCAAAACGAATCATTTTGCGCCGCAGTTGCACCTGAGAGCCGGGAAATTTTTCAGCCATCAACAACCATTCATCCTGCCCAACAATTAACGTAATTTCGTCCTTATCTCGCGTCAATGAAACAAATCCGGTCAGGTCTTTTATGGCCAAAATGGATTGTCCGTAATGTTCAAGAGGAATACTGACAACAGCAAATAAAGTTTTCGATAAGTCCAGTTTAATAGGCATAAAGCAAATGTTGATTGCACATTACGTGCAGCGGAATTATTCTGCTGTCGCAAGTGATAATATACACTGCCAGCGAATGAAGACCAACGACCTGCTGGCAGTTCACCCTGAGGTATGTATATGGACTTTCTCCTATGAACAGTATTTTGATTGTTGATGATGATCAAATGATTCCGGCACAATTCGCGGCGGCCTTCAAATCAGAAGGCTACGAATTGTTGTCGGCCCAAAACGCCGCCCAAGGATTAGACATCCTCAAGCATCGGCAAGTTGACCTGCTCATCGCCGATGCGGAATCTCCTGCCGATGAAGGATTTGAACTCATTGCCGAAGCTCATCAACTCAATAATAAAATGAAAGCCGTAGTCATGACGGAGGCGCATTCGCCTGAAACGGCGATTACAGCATTGCGACATCACGTCTGTGAATTGCTCTTCAAACCTTTTTCCGTGGCTGAGCTGCGTGACACCGTCCAATCTGCTTTGGCTTCACCAACGCTACCTTCAAATATTGAAATTCTTTCTTCACGCCCTGATTGGCTGACCTTGAAAATTCCCTGTCATTTGGGAGCCATGCAACCACTTTATCGCGTCATTACGAATCTTGATCCGACCGTAGATTTGGAAATCCGCGAATCGCTCGGCATTGCTTTCAGAGAACTACTGCAAAATGCTATCGAACACGGTTGTAAATGCGAAAATGGAAAATATGTCGAAGTCAGCTACATCAGGCTCAAACGCGCGATTCTTTGCCAGATCAAAGACCCGGGGAAAGGATTCAAATTAGATGATCTCCAACACGCGGCGATTTCCAATCCCGAAGATTCACCTTATTCGCACATTGAACGTCGCGCTGCAATCGGAATGCGTCCGGGCGGCTTTGGATTAATGTTAGCGCAACAAATGGTAGATGAACTCGTCTACAACGAAACGCACAACGAAGTGATGTTTGTGAAATATATTTGAGAAAAGGGTGGTCGGGGGGCGATTTTTCTTGGTGAAATATTTTGCTAAAGACCAAATTCCGAACTCCACAAAACCGACTACCGATCCCCGACCACTGATTTATGGACATCATAGCTATTCATCATCCTGACGACATTGCGATGAGCCTTGATTTTACTGGCGCTGATTGGCAGCGGGCTGTGATGCATCCAATAAATTTGAATTGGCAGGGCGACGCAGCTCCAGTAGAATTACAGACGACAGCGCGCGTGCTGTGGACTTCACAGCAGATAATTTTCGGGTATGAATGTCACTACACCGAACTGGATATGGACAGCGAATTTGATGTGAACGAAGAGCGGCACGGATTGTGGGATCGTGACGTCTGTGAAGCATTTGTGCGGTCTCCCAACGAACCTGATTATCGTTGCTATAAAGAATTTGAAGTCGCCCCCACCGCGCAATGGATCGACCTGAGCATTGATCGAACCGATATGACGAAGGTTTGGAACGATTGGAAATGGGCCAGCGGAATGAAAACTTTAGCAATCATTGATGAATCAAAAAAAATCTGGCGCGCATTGATGGCGATTCCTTTTTCAGCTTTCGAAATTGCTCCGCAAGTTGGTGATGAATGGGAAGCCAATCTATTTCGCATCAGTCGGCTCAACGGTGTCCGCCAGTTTTTAGCGTATTCCCCAACGCTCACGGAAAAGCCCAACTACCACGTCCCTGAAAAATTTGTGAAGCTGAAATTTAAACAGGCAGAGTAAAAATGAGGAACAAATTTTTTATCAATTTTGCGTTTGGGTGTTTTGCGTTACTCGTATGTTTAGTGACTTTTTCCCCGGCACAAACTGTCGTGACAGATAGATTATTAGCGCTCGTGAATCGTGATGTGATTACTGAAAGTGATGTCCTCTGGGCCTTAACGCTTGATTCGGATTTATCCATTCTGGAACTGAGCGCCGAAAATCGTCGCGGTATGCTGGAACGATTAATTGATCAAAAATTATTGTTGCAGGAAGCCGAAAAAATTCCCCGCCATGAACCTGCAGAAGAAGAAATCACGGATTACATCAACTATGAGCTGGTCGCTAAATTCGGCAGCAGTGAGAAGTTCATTGAGCGCATGAAAAAAGTTGGATTGGAACAGGTGATGCTGCGCGAAATCGTCCGGCGACGATTGGAAATTCTTAAATATGTCGAATTCAGGTTCCGCTCTTTTGTCTTTATCAAACCAGAAGAAATCGAAGAATATTATAAGAAAAATGTTATTCCTGAAGCTGCCCGCAACGGACTGGGCGCGCCCGAACTAAATGAAATATTGCGAACTAAAATTGAAAAAGATTTGAGTGAAATCAAAGTCAATTCCGAGCTGGATCGCTTCTTTGATGAAACCAGAGCGCAGGCTCAAATTACAAGGTTAGCCTCGATCCAGTAGCCATAAAATCACATTGGATCGTTTAGATTTCCCCGACATTTTTATTAGTACTCCAAGACGGAACTTTATGCGTCAATCAACTTTCTTTTGCCACTCACTCTTTCGACAATCGGTGTCATTTACCCTCATCCTAATCATGCTGGTTTCGCAATGCGCTTGCACCAAAGGCAAGGCTTTGGTCAAAAGATACTGGACTGCTGAAACGGCGCTGGATTCATCATTTGATGCTTCAGTTCCAGTCATGGCTGCGCCAACGCAAGGCTCTTCACTCGACGTTCGGGTAACCATCACACGTAAACCTGCGACTGCCGGAGTGCCGTTGACAGAGGCTTCAAATGTTCGTGACATTGCGCGCATTGCTTTGGTTGATGCTTCCAATAAAGCTGTACCGGCTCAATTTCGCGTTCTCTCACGATGGCGTGGATTGCCCGGTGACACGGCGCGTCCGATCAAATGGTTGCTCGTAGACACCGACGTTCCGGCAGGTGAATACCAATTAACGCTCGGAGCGAATGCCACACCAACTGTCAAAGTGAACCCGGTCACGCAGAGCGCTAATGGCTTTAATGTGCAAGCCGGACGAGTGCAGTTGAGTGCTGCAAATAAAGGCGAAAATCTGATTTCAAGTATTGTCGTTGACGGAGCGGAGCGCTTAATTAAACCGCTGACAGTTTCAATTGAGCAGCCTCGCGCCACCATTGTCGTCAAAGAGGCGACTGCCTCAAGCAACACTATCAAAGTCGCCGACACCGGAGCTTTGCCCGTTGGCTCAACCATTAAATTTGAACACTTCGGTGAAATGCCGTTTCCTTCTGAAGCGGGAGCCAATCGCATCGCTGCCCGTGACAAAGATCAAATGATTACGCCGCTCAGAAATTATCGAATTGATGAAGGCACTCCGCGACAGGAAGATATTTACGTCACGAAACATGATGACAGTGGATGGCTTTATGCGCGCACTCCGTTACGGTTCGCACATCCTGAGCACACCCGGATTCGCGATCTTGGCAGCGAAGAAGATTCTGCCGTCGTCAAATCTGTCCGCGACCAATTGGTGACGCTTGATCGCCCGTCGAAACTCAAGCATGTAGCGAATGAAAAAATCATTAGTAATGCCGCTCCCGCTAATTTATCCGCTGTCATTGATGAAGCCAAAATTGAAGAAAGCGGGAACCTGCGCACGGTAATTCGGCAGGATGGACATTTTCAAAGTTCGGATCGTGGCGTCACCGCTGGAGCCATGCTGCGATTCACTTTGCGTTATTTTGTCTACGCCTCACAACCTTATATTCGAACGCAACTTCGCATTGTTAATATCGGCCCGTTTGGCTTTGGCGGAGACCGCAACGATACCGCGCCTTATGCGCAGCATGCGCTCCTGAATGCCTTGACAGTTAATATTCCAGTCGCGGGAGCCACTCGTCAACGAATCGAAACAACTAATGAAAATGGGGCGAAAGTGGCCACGCTGGCTTTCGGCAAAGGCTTCGAAATCACTGCGCCGGAATTCACTGAAAACTTTCCGAAAGCTTTAAGCGCAGAAAATGATCTGGCGAAATTTGAAATTCTGCCGCGTGGCTTGGGAGAGCTAAACGGTCAATATGTTTTTGAAGGAGCACGCGCCAAATCAACAGATTTTTATCTCGGAATCGAAACTAAAAATGCGGCTGTCCTCACCAATTCTTTGGGAATTTCTTTAGAGCCTGAATACGTCGCCGCTTCGAAAGCCGTGCGACCAATGATGGTTGAAAAGCGCAATTGGACGAAAGTTTTTCCTGAAGACAAGATGATCAGCGCCGCCGCGATGCGGACAGAACGCTGGCTGTCAGGCGCTTATGCCACCGAATCAAACGAAGGATCGCAGCCACGTCCGGCGCAATCCTTATTTGATGTTCGACGCATGAGCCGTGAAGGTCATCCCGAAAAAGACAATGGACATTTCGGATGGCGCAACTTCGGAGATTTTACCTGGGCGGACGGCTATACAAATTTACATTACGATATTAATTTCATTCTGCTGCGCGAATACCTCCGGAGCGGTGACAAACGCGCCTTTCAACTTGGCAGTGAAACATCCCGCTACCGCTCTGATTGGGGACAACATCACGCCGTAGATTATTGGGACACTTCGCGCACCTACAATTTCAAAGGATATTCTTTCTACGAAAAAGGCGATCACGGAACTTATCGAATTCCCGCGCCGAGCCACAGCTGGATTGAAGGGATTTGGCTGTACTGGGCTTTGACCGGAGATGAATCCGTTCACGATTCTGCCAAAGAAGCTTCAGAGTCCGTGTTGAATCATCCCTTTTCAAACTATGTTGATGGCATGAACTGGAATGAACCGCGTTGGCTGGGCTGGCCTGCTCTCAATCTGATAGTTTCGTGGCGTTATAACGGCGATGTGAAATATCTGGAATATTCCAAAAAACTGATTTATGCCATGATGCAGGCAGAAGAAAATCAGGGACGCAAAGGCTATTACATTCCACCCAATAATTCTTACGGAAATCAGGCGCAGCCATTTATGTGGAGCGGCTACGCGCAACTCGGAACCATCGAATATTCCCGCGAAACGAACGATCAACGAGTGAATGATTTTCTGGTTCGCGTAGCCGATTGGGTCGCCGGAACCAAAGGCGGAAGACCTGTGCTCATGGGCGGCAAAACGATGCCGGACGGTAAATATGAACCAATGGGGACAGCCTTTTGGTGGGCGCCCGATAAAGAAATGCCAGACAAACGAATGACTGAATTAGGCATGATGAGCTTGCCTGTTCTGACTTATGCCGCACGCCTGACAGGCCGGGCCGATTTACGCGACAAAGCTCGCTTGTTATTTCGCGATGTCGCCTATTTCCGCGACTCACCCGATGGTGCGACGATGCTGCCGTCCGAGCTGAGTCAGGTCAATTTTCGCTCACCGCAATTCAGTGGCAGCTACATTAAAGTCTATGGTCACTTTGGATTGTTCGTACCGGATTATTTGGCTGATTTGGCGAGCGGGAAGAAGTAACTTATTGATTTTTGGAACTCTATTAGAATTGACGTTTTGAGTTGGAAGTACTTGCCGCTCTGATAAGCTACCAATAAACGAATATTACATCAGACCTAAACCGATATTAATAAAATTCCGCTCAGGTGGTGATTAGAGTCGCTGAGTTTAGAGTAAGATAGCAAAGAGGATTGTATCTGAAGTGCTCAGAGCAAACTTTGGCGGTAACTGCATATTTCGATACTGAGCATTTCAGATACAATTTGTTGAATTAAGCCGCGCCGTGGCTATGGGGATTGTATCGTGCCGGAGGGCGCGTGGGAGAAATTGATGCGCATAGGCGTCGGCCTCTTTTGAAAATGGAGAATGCTACTTTCATCTCTCGCTCCTCAACAGCCCTGATTTTATTGCTTGCCGTGCCTTAGACGCACACCTCTCCGACCTTCGCAAAATCGTTCATCGTTCAAGGGTCTTTGGGTTCATCCTCTCACCTTCCCTGCTCCATAAGCTTTAAGAAGAGTCCGCCCAGAAAACCAGCGAAACCTCTGTTAACTGAACCATCGGAACCGTGTTGACATCTATCCTCTTCATTCGTCCTTCCCGACAAACCGGGCAACGAAATGATTCTTCAAAAGGCGTTGGCACTGACAACTCCGCCCCCGATCCACTGACCGCACGGGCGCTGCTCTGCGCAATCCGCTGCCGACACAGTTCCAATTTTGCCTGCCGATCACGATTGGCTAAATACCCATAATGACGGATACGGACAAAACCTTTTGGCAAGACATGAAGTAGGAAGCGGCGGGTGAATTCCTGCACCTCAAGTGTCATCGTCTTGCTCGCATTCCCGGCTGCATAATCTTTGTAGTGGAAGGTTACACGGTTCTCCGCAAAGCTCAGCAGCCGATGATTTGAAATCGCCACGCGATGCGTATAGCGAGCCAGATATTTCAATACTTGTGCAGGCCCGCCGAACGGTGGTTTGGCATATACGACCCATTCCCGCTGGTCGAGTTCCTTGAGAAGTTTTTGGTACTGCGGTGGCTGCGCGAGCTGCGTTAATTGTCCCGCACAGACCAGCTTTCTTGCGGCAAAGGCTTGCCTCAGCGCACCGAGAAATTTACTTCGAAACCGCCGACTCAAGACTTTCACGGGCAGCAAAAATCCCTGGCGACAAGCGATCCATTTCGTGTGATCCGGTGACAACCCACCACCCGGGACGACACAGTGCAAGTGCGGATGATGTTGCAGCGTTTGACCCCAGGTATGAAGCACCGCCAGGAAGCCGATCTGTCCACCCAGATGGCGCGGATCGGCGGCAATCTCCAGAAGCGTTTCGGAAGCCGTCTTGAAAAGTAAGCCGTACATGAGCCGTTGATTCTGGAGGGTCAACTGACTGAGCAGTGCGGGTAAAGTAAACACCACATGGAAATACTCCGTTTCCAATAACTCTGCCGCACGTTCGACGAGCCAGTCAGCACGCGCCGCCGCCTGACATTTCGGACAATGGCGATTGCGACAAGAGTTGTACGCCGTGTGCGCATGGGTCGCATTGCTCCAAATGCCCTCCCAGTGCGGCGGTGCGACATTGCCCGATGTCGCGCAAGACTCGACGCTGCGTCGTGGTTAGAGGGAATCCTTGGCGCTCCCATTCAGTCAGGTCAAGTCCGCGAAAAATCTCTGCCAGCTCTACAGCAGGCTTATTCACGATTCTGCCGTCTGAAGCAAAGTGTCGAGCGGACTCACGGTGGAGCGCAGTGCCAGGTCCGAAACGTGTAAATAAAGTGCTGTCGTCTTCAGGTTGCGATGTCCCAGCAGCAACTGGATCGTGCGCAGATCGGTTCCGTTCTCCAGCAGATGCGTGGCGAATGAATGTCGCAAGGTATGGGGCGAAATGTGTTTGGACAATTGCGCTGCTTTGGCTGCTTGCTGACAGACCATATAAATCGTGACCGGATGAATGGGACGCGTCGGATCATCGCCCGGGAACAGCCAAAAGGCAGGCCGATAGGTTTTCCAATCTTCCCGGAGCAGTTCAAGCAAATGAGGCGAGAGCATGACGAGCCGATCTTTGCGTCCTTTTCCCTGTCGCACCATGATTACTTGTCGCTCACTATCAATGTCCGTCAAATGCAGATTCGACACTTCCGAGACGCGCAGTCCGGCAGCGTAAGTGGTCGTGAGCATCGCCCGATGTTTGAGGTTTTTTGAGGCTTGCAACAAGGCTCCCACTTCGGACTGACTTAAGACTGTCGGCAGCCGTTTCTCCTGCCGTGGGTAGTGAATATGTTCAATCATTTCCCGTCTTCCCAGTGTCACCTGATAAAAGAAGCGCAGCGCACATACGGTCTGATTCAATGACGTTCCGGAAGCTTTCTTACTCCGGATCAGAAAGAGCTGGTATTCGCGAATGTCGGCGGGACCCAGCAAATCAGGGGAACGCTGACAGTGTCGGGCGAACTGGGCAACGCCACGCGAGTAAGCCCGGATCGTACTAGGTGAGTAATTCCGTAACTCTAAATCAGCGATCATCTTTTCACGCAACTCGGTCATAGCGAAAACTCCTTTCGTGCAGGGGATTGTTTTTTTAGAGGGGGAGTACTTCTGAAAGACCTGACAATGCAGGCTCTGCAAGGTAGCGAAAGGATACTGCGCGAGTTGGGAAAATAGAAGTGAAAGGAGGCTGTCAAGCCGAGTCTGGATCGAAAAACAAATCAGTCACCACCCTTGTCAAGGTGAACCTTCAGGGCTACCGCGCAGCGGTTTAGTTCAACAGATTTTATCTTGTTTTAGAATGTACGAAATCAACCAGAGCTAAGAAATCCAGAAAGTAACATTTTTACTTTAGGCATTGCGCCCGAGAGTTTTAATTGTCGTTCATCACCTAAACTCGAGTTTCTGATGATCATTGAAGCAGCTGGAAATTGACTGGAGGTGGCTCCTGGCTTGTGAGGAATAAACCATCGTGGTGCAATAAAATTGCTACAACTTCTGAGCAAAATGCGTTTGAAGCAAATATTCTGAACTGGCTAAAGATTGAAGAGATTAGCTGACAGCGCAACTTTTTATCGCGCCGTAAAAATCCCGGCACTGCCTTTTCCGAAGTTGATGGATTTAAATTTTCAGGAGACTTTTTCATGAATTGGCTATCGAAAAATAAACTAAAAACTCTCGCTCCTATTGTTGCCATCCTATTCACCCTGCTCTCGTTGCAACACTCTGCTCTCGCAGATTCTATAACGCTGAATACGGGGTCAAATGTGACGTTCAGCTACACCTCGACCTTTGGCACTGCCGGACAGGCGACAACGAATTTTGCGCTGAGTGCAGATGGTAAGACTTTGACTGTTGCGTTTCTGAATACTTCCACCAGTGACACGTTTCTGTCAGGAATTGGGTTCAGCACTTCGCCTGATCTAGCCACTAGCACTGCGATTTTTTCTGGAATCCCCGCCGGTGCAAACTGGAGTTTTTCCAACAGCGGCGGAGGCGGCATTGGCAGCTTTGAGGCGAGTGCGTCTGGTAATGGTAATAACAATCGCTTAAAACCTGGCGAAGGCGGGACGTTGACGCTCACCTTCAATACCCCACTGTCCAACGGAATCACTTTGGATGCGAGTATTACCCACTTAACGAGTTTGCCGGACGGCTCAAGTCAGAAGCCTGTAGGCGTATACGTTGGCGGCAGCGGCGGCACGCCTCCTACGCCTCCAGCACAGGTACCAGAGCCTGCGACTTTGCTGCTAGTTGGCAGCAGTTTATTGGCTGGCATCCCAGCCTTACGACGACGCAACAACAAAGTAGAGAAAGAGTAATTCTTCGCCCAACGAACAATGAAAGCCAGGCGGGAACCTTGTGGGTCGACGCCTGGCTTTTTCTTTTGCATTCCCCAGAAGAAACAAAGCCTATCATTCCGACACTGCACTCGCCTGCAAATTGCCAGCACAGAAAACTTCCGTCTTAAAAAAATCATAACAATATTTTAAAATACGAACATTTTCATTGATAAATGTTTACATGATCCTTTTGCCTCCTCAGCGGATCAAAAGCACGAAATGAAAAAATTATGATGTTCCCAAAGTTCAAATATCCCATTCCACTTGTCGGGATAGCCGTTTCTCCCAGTAGGGGGTTTTCACTGTTGGAGCTACTGATCGTATTAAGTATCAGTTTGATCCTGGTAGCAGCGTCGGTGCCAGTAGTAAACAGCGCAAGAAATAACTATCGGTTGATAACTGCCCGGGACGAGTTCATGGGAACACTTGAGGCAATGCGTACTCTGGCACTCAAGCAGGAAATGGAGACAACCATTACCGTTACCGAAAACGGTCGCTATTCCACTCAATTTGAACAAAATGGAACTGTCAAGATGATGCACCATTCGTTGCCACCAAATGCTACCTTCACACTGCCAACAGGCGCCACCTCACTCACTATACTCTGCCGACCAACGGGAAAAGTGACGGTCACAGAAAATAACGGAACGCGTGTGGCAGCGATTACCATATCCAATCCGGCTGGACAACGAACTATTACGGTAAACCTACTCGGTCATATAACTGCCTTATTTACAAGAGATGACGAAGTGATGAGAAAGGTCAATGCATGACCATTTCAAAACCATGTTCGAGACAGATACATCAAAAGCGGCGGGCACAGGAACGAGGAACCGGGCTAATTGAAGTCACCGTCTCGCTCCTGATCGTCAATATCGGGCTTCTCGCGTTGGCGCAGTTATTCGGCGTAGCGGTATGGCTTAATCACTCCAGCCGGAACAGTACAATGAAGGCGCGTGCGGCACAGGAAACAATTGAACTGCTGAAGGCTACGGCTTATAGCGGGGTGGCAGAGGGAACAACAAACGTTCTATATAAAAACAAGTACGCTGTTTCTACTCATGTCGAAGACACAGGTTTGGAAATGAAAAAAATAACAGTGACTGTGGAAGAGACGGGAATCTTGTCCAAGACAGGTAGAGGCAATAAGTCCATTTTCGTTGTCTATCAAAATAATCCGCAACCGTCCGAAGGCCCACTTTACAATTCGTTAGCTGATCCGAAGCAATGCGGCAAAGGTACTTCGACTAACAGTGGAAGTTCCGGGAACTCTAATTCAGGATCAGGATCGTAAGCCTCAAATTCTCCCACTTTGTAATAATGAGTTTCCGCCCAATGTCCACAACTTTATTACCAATCAGGTACTCCATGACCGTAAACCAACGGGGCTTTTCGCTCTTGGAAACGTTAGTTAGCCTCGTCATTACTGTGACCGTTTTTTCAATCGCTATGTGCCTACTCTATCAGGGGCAAAGAATGTTCCGCACAGAGCGCGCCACGCAATCGGCGCAAGCTTTAGCACGAAAAGCGATAAACCTCTTGACCACAGATTTGCGCGCCACAGGCTGCTCTCCCGTGACCGTTACTTCCGGTGAGATGCCCGGATTGCTGGAAGCATCAGCCACCCGCCTCCGTCTGATCGGAGATCGCAAAGGCAACGGAACTACCAACCTGCGTGGCGAGGAGGACGCAAACGATGACGTAACCTACAATTTTTCCGGAGGGACAGTGACCAGACAAGCTCCAAATGATCCTGATTATCAGAACAGCACAGTCGTGCTGGTAAACCAGGTCCAGCAATTCACCTTTCGCTACTTTGACCGAGTGGGTCGGGAAATCGTCCCGCTGACTGGCGAATCCCTGGACGAAGCGATGCGCACCAATGTCGTGCGTATTCACATTTACCTCTCGATCGAAATTGTCGAATCAGGCGAACCCACGAAAATCGAGAGTCTGGATAGCCCGGTCACGTTGCGCTACAAACTTTTCGATGGACATTGAGGCACACAATGAACTTTTCCCGCAAAAAAATGGCTTGAGAATTGATCAGTATATGAGTACCAGCAACCAAACAAACGGTTATCTCAGCAGGCAGGCAGGCAGTTCAATGCTTATGGCCATGTTTTGCCTGGTGATTATGAGTGTCATCGGACTCTCACTAGTATCTTTCATCGGGAAAGACCTCAATAGTGCCGGAAATGAGATGTTAGGCAATCAAGCCTATTATGCCGCCGAATCAGGGTTGGATGACGCACTCAACGTACTACGTGGTTATCGCTGCCCGCTTGACTCACCTGATGCTTGTGCCAACTTGTCGCGTGTCCAAAATCAAATCAATCTGGAAATCTCTGTAACAAAAAGCAGCTCGAATCTGGAGGACGACGTGGTTGATTACGCACGACTCTCACGGTGGTTGCGCTACACTTCATTGGATGAATCAGGTGTCGTTGTACTTAATCCGAAACAACACGTAAATCATAGACTTTCATATCGTCTAAATTTAGATCGTGCGGGTGAAGATATTTTGATTACTTCCACAGGCTTTGCTCCTCTGGGCGCTCGACGTACCTTACGCATGAGGTTGAAAGACATCTATCAGTTGATCCGGGAGAATCAATTGATAGATTTGCCTGCACTTATTACTTTCATGGGAACGAATCCAACGGGAACTTCAGGTAATAGTGCTGCGCATTCTCTCAAAGGGTCAGACTGTTCCGGCGGCGACGAGAAACCGCTTCTGGGAGCGATTGGAACATCCAATGCCCAGCACCTCTGGCAAAACAGCTTCAGCGGAGATAATACGAGGACCTTTGATACCAAGTTGTCCGTGAGTGCAACGACAGGAGTTGTCGCCGATATTTCCACGCAAAATGTGGCGATGCATGTGACAGGAAAGATTCCATTCAATAACAGCGCCTCGAAAGCACGCGAGTTGATTGCGGAGCTGACAAAAGTCGCGGATACGGTCATCAATCCCGGCGAAGCGCTTCCTTCCGGTGCATTAGGCGCAACCTCAACTCCGAAAATCGTTGTTGCTAAAGATAACCTGACTTTAAACGGAAGCGGAGCAGGAATTTTGATCGTCACCGGAGAACTGACCCTCAGTGGCAACTTCAGTTATGACGGTTTGATCCTGGTGTTAGGAGCAGGCCGAGTGATCCGTAATGGCAGCGGCAACGGTACAATTCGTGGCGGAATTCTTGTAGGTGCGTATAGCAACAATAGTCCGGCATTTGATTTGCCCTCCGTCTTTGATTCCAATGGCGGTGGGAATTCTTTGATTCAATACTGTAGTGATTCCATCAAAAAAGCTTTGACGAAAATCCCTGCCTTTTCCGTTAAGGCTCTGACCGAAGGATAAAGCTTCCAACCACCACCCTTGACACGGCTTTTAGCCTACTGGATAGATCAAGTTTATTTGTTATTTGAGCGGATGGTGGACTCCTTTTCGATCTGCACTTTGGCATTGACAGTATTGAACTGCACAGCATTGTGACCGAGCCGCAGTTCTGTCGTTTCGCGCTGGAACGCCAGAAACGTTTCCCCCTCGTGCAACGCTACGAATTCGATCAGCGCCAATTGTCCACTAGCGGCAACAGGTGTGTCGCGGTCGGTAATTTGTCGTAGGCTGATTTGCAGTTCGCCGTTGGCGATTTGATGCGTTAGTTTTGGTTCACGTCCGAACAGACCGCCGCTGCGCACCGATTTGAATTGTAACAAGGTCGGATCGAACGAGATAGATAGTTTGGCTTCGTTCATCTTTGCTTCGCCGTACACCGATGCCACCACAAAGAACGAAGCACCGGATTCCGCTTCAATCGTGACAGGAATCAAACTCAGATCAACGGCATTGGCTTTGGCTACAACGGGAACCACCAGGACTGAATTAGGAGACAAGACGGCGGGTTGTGCAACGGGCGTCGCGACAACGACAGGAGTTGCTGCGGCGTTCGTCTCTGATACGGTTACGTTGATAGGAGTAACAGGGCTTTCACCCCCAGCGCTTTTCGCAATCAAGGACTGCCGATTCGTGATGCGGCGTTCCTGATCGTCTTCGGTTTGCGCACGGGAGGCAACGTCTTCGACGCTTTGGGTGACACCTGCGATAAACGTGCCGCTGAGCTTCGCTAGATGATCCTGCTTCTTCAATTCCGGCGCGCGAAGGATATGTGGCGTGACAGTGATGACAATATCGCTGAGGTTGCCGCTCTGGCGTGGCGTCGTCAGAAAACGGCCTAAAATCGGGATCATGCTCAACACTGGTAAGCCCGCGCGCGATTCGCCTTTGCTTTCTTGTTTGATGCCCGCTACCACGGCGGTTTTGTTGTCCACGACACGCGCAATCGTACTTAAGCTGCGTTGCGTGAAGCTTGGCGTAAGCGTCGAATCCGCACCTGAAGCTTCAACGTTGGTGGACTCCAGACGCATTCGCAGTTGCACATAACCTTCATTAGAGACTGTCGGCGTCACGTCAATCACCAGACCGACATCCCGATACTGAATACTGTCGAACGCGCCGCCGCCGAGCAATCCGCCCGCCGCATTCTGTCCGCCGCTCACGCCCGGCACGAACGTACTGCCCAGACGCACCGGTACACTGCGCCCGACCTTGGTTTGATTCTGTTCCCCGTCAAGCGCGTGAATTTGCGTACTGGCAAGCAGTCTGGAATTTCCCTTCGATTGCAGCAAGCTCAGGCTGGAAGGCGGTAAACCGATTAAGGTGCCGACTCCGCCCAGAAGAGGCGAAATAGCGGTGCCAGAAATCGCCGCGATCCCGGCACGTCCAATGCCGCCCAGGTTGCCGAGTGACGCCGAATTACCCGTCGTAACCTTGACTGGATTGCCTTGCGGATCGAAGCGCGTCTGTGTCACAGGCATTCCGCTGAGTGCCAATTGATTGCCAATTTCGAGCGAAGTGCTGCGCGTAACTTCGTAAATATCAACGTCTACGACAACCTCGGCGCGATTCTTGTCTATACTGTCAATTATCTCTTGTACCATTTTCAAATTCGCCACGGTGTCGCGGACGATGAGCGCGTTAAGTTGCTTAACAACGGCGATTTGTCGTTGTGCGCCAATCATCTGATGAATCGTCGTCTTGACATCATTAGCATCCGCGCTGCCAAGATAGAATGTTTTGACCAGCAATTGTTCATAGCGTTGCCGATTCGCAGGAGTATCAGCGTAAATCATAATTGTGCGGCGATCCATTTTCTCAAATAGATGTTTCGTTTGCACCAGAATCAAATCGAACGCGCTTGCCATAGTGAGGTTTTGTGCTTTGAAGCGGAATTTCGGCTCGTCTTTGAATGATTCATCGAAGATCACATTAAGTCCAAGATCAGTCGCAAACCGTTCGATGACCTGCCGCAATTTGACATCTTCAAGATGAATGACTTGCAACAAATCACGTGATTGTGACCGATTTGGCATGGCAATGTCAGCGCTGACTGCAATGACATTGCCGGTGCGTGAATGGTAATTAGGGAAGCCGTTCGCATTTTTCTGTTCGGCAATGCGTGCCATCTTTACACGTACAAGTTCATTGGTGTCATCAAAGGCGGCGGCTTGCCGATAAGTCCGCCACGCCCCGGCATAATCGCTTTGTTCAGCCAATGCATCACCACGCCCGCCTAACATAATCGCGGCGTTTTGCCGGGCACGCAGCAGGTGCAATTGATATTCGGGATTGGTCGGCTCGGCAGCTGCCGCCACAATGAAATGCTGCGCAGCTAAATCCCATTGCTGCTGCGCTTCGTATTTCATCCCGGTCCTAAAATTCTTTTTGCCATCTTTGGGGGAAATATTTTTCTCCTCAAGTTTCATCTCCGGCATCGCCTTAGGTTTTGCGGAAGTGATTATTGGAACAATCGCAGCTGATGGTTTGTTCGACACTTGCAACACGGACGCGGCTTCCCTTGGAGGTGGGGTTGTTAGCGCAAGCGGTTTCGCCACCTCCATTTTCTGCGCTGGTGGTAGATTCTGACTCAACGAGCGGCGCGGAGCCTGCGGAAAACGAACAACTAAGTTGGTGCCTTGCCGCTCAATCTGATAGCGACTAAGCATGGCGACATCAAACACCACGCGCACGGTGTTGCCCATTTGCCCGATGCGGGCGCGTTCAATGTCACCACCGGCAATGTTGAGGACAATCTGTTCATCTGGGCGACTGAGCGCGCGCATTGTTTGTACTGTGTTTTTGATGTCTATGATTATGCGCGCGGGTTTAGATAAAGTGAATTGCGTAAAAACAGCGATGCCATCTAATTCGATAACGGCAAGCAGGGCGTCATCGTCTTCAGCCATACGCACCGCTTGCAGGACAATGGGGCGTACAGTCACAGCCAGGACGAATGGTTGAAAACTAAAACTGAACAGACTAACCATTAGCATCTTACTGATGGCGGATGAAACTCGTTTGTACTTCATAACAATACTTGTCAGAACTCCTACTTGCTTTTTTCGGCGGCCTTGAGGGCTTCCTCAAGGGCGGCTTTCAAGGCTTCGTACGACGGCTCAGCCACACGGCGACCATTCACGAATAACGTTGGTGTGCCGTTCACGCCGAGCCGCACTCCTTCTTGCGCGTCAAGTTGCACCTTATCCGCAAACGTCCCGCCTTCGAGTGCCGCCGTAAATTGCTGTAGATCGAGTTTGAGTTGCGCGGCGTACTCTTTAAGTTTGTCGTAGCTGAGCGCTGACTGATTTTGAAACAGAAGTGCGATGTATTCCCAGTATTTGCCCTGCGCCCGAGCAGCTTCGGCGGCTTCGGCAGCTTTAAAAGCTTCAGGATGGTTTTCTAACGGAAAGTCGCGGACAACAAGCCTGACGCGACCATCGAACTCCTTCAGGGCCTGTTCAATGATGGGCTGTGCCTGGGCGCAACTCGGACATTGAAAGTCGGTGAATTCGACAATGGTGACCTCCGCTTTCGGATTTCCTTTCAGTGGTTGATCTTCGGTGGAGATGGTGAAGACCGGAGGAGCCGGGGCGGTTAAATACACTTGCACTACCGCCGACTTGCGCAATTGCACCGCCAGCAATTCTTCGACTTTGCGTTCTGCGTTGCGTTGCAAATGTTGGAGGATCTGTTCCTTGATTTGAGCGAACTCATCGCTGATTCGCGCTTTGTTCTGATCATAAAATTGACGGGCGTCAGCTTCGGTAAGTTGCGTCACCTGCGCTGTAATCGCTGCATTGAGCAATGCTATTGGCGTGACCTTTTGTTTGTGGGCTTCCTGCTGCAACAGTGTGTCATTAATGCGGAGGGTCAATTCTTTATTGCGCAGATGATACATCTCGGCTTGCACGCTCATGATCAGCGGTTGCAGGCTGTCTTCGACATCGGCGGCGGTGAAGGGCTGTCCATTAACTATGGCCAGCACGCGGGCGCGGGCGGCGTCAGTGGCAGGCGGTGTAATTTCTTTGACGTTGATTTGTACTTTCGCAGCGGTACGCAATTGCGCCGCATATTTTCCGGCCTCTTCGCGTTGCCGCTGGGTTCGCAAGTAGGTCAGCAACTCCTCTTTCACGGCAGCGAATTCACCCTGAATTTGTTGTTTATTCTTGTCATAGAACGCTCGTGCTTCTACTTCGGTCGGGGCTTTGACTTGCGCGAGCACCACTTCATCAATCAGTTTTTGTGCGCTCATGCCACGCCGTTTGGCGGCGGCGTCGAGCAGGCGCGAATTGATCTGCAAATCCAACTCTCGGTTACGCGCCACGATGACCTGCTGGCGTAAGGCTTCAAGTTGTACTTTGAGTGGTTCATCCACGTCTTGCCGCGTGATCTTGACGCCATTGACCAGGGCCAAATCATCTGTCGGCAATTTGAGTTCGCAGCCACAATCTTCGATGCTTCTGGTTGCAACGATTGGGACAGCGGAGGACTTGACCGCAACAGATTGTGCCTGTGTGGCAGCAGTGATAGCGAAAAAAATAAAGAATACTAGAATACGGGGCATGGATACTTCCTTTGATTGGCTGTTTATTGCGTGAGGCTGACCCAATTGCCAGCCGGAACAAATGCTTTTTTGGTTCGATCAAACGTCACGATGTGGACACCAAATGCGCCGATACGACGGTTTGGCCCAAACGTCAGGCGTGGCGTCAATCCGGTATCGAATTCATATAAACCTTCGAGTGCGGTCAGTAATTTCTCACGTGTCAAATCCCGGCTTGCGCGTTTCAAGCCCTCGGCAAACAACTTGGCGGCAATGTACGCCGACAGCTGCGCCGCCGTGTGGCGCGGTGCGATCTGATGGCGCGCAAGTAACGCCTGAAATTCACTCCAGGCGGCTGGAGTTTGGTCGATGGGAGTCGTCGGATATGCCAGATAAATTTTTTGTCGAAAAGTAGGTATCGCATTCAGTGTAGCTCTGGCTGCTAGCGAACCGGGAAGATACAGGGGAAATGTGTAATTGACCTTGGCAGCTTCATTAATCAAAGTTGTTTCATCACCACTTGCGCCCAGAAAAAAAACTAGCTCCATACCCTCTTGTTGCAACTGCTTGACGAGCGTGCCGGCTTGCAACTGCCCGCGCGGATAGGTGTACCGTTTAATATTTTTCCATCCGAGTTGCTGGCACTGGACTACCATCGCATCGGCCAACTCATTGGCACGCGTGTCTTCCAATACGATAAGCGCGGCTTTTGTTTGGAAGGGGTTCATTTGTTGCGTTGCGAATTTCGCCAGTCCGCGCACCTGCTCCGGCAAGCCGGCAAGTAAATAAAAGATGTGCCGATCCGGCGGTGAAGTCAGTTGCGGGTTAAGTGTATACGGGGCAATCAACGGCGTTTCTTCACGGCTGACCAATGCCGCGACTTCTTGCTCTGCGCCTGCTGGCATGGCACCGACTAAAGCGAAAACGGATTCGGTGGCAAGAAATTGCTGCGCCTGTTCCGGCTGCGCAATTAGCAATTGAAGACGGCGTTGATAGATGCCGCCCTGCTGATTGAGTTCTTCAAAATAAGCTGTCAATACTTCGCGCATTGCCTGTCCGGTTTCAGCCATTGGACCACTTACGGGGAGCAGCGTGCCAACGGTAATCGTGGTGTTTGTCACGCCTGGATCGCGGTCGTCTGCGAGGCGACGCAGGTAGGCGAGTAAGTCGTTCAGGTCGGCGCGCGACATCTGATATTTCGGCATCGCGGGCGAGAGTTGATTGCCCGCCGGATCAACGCCTTCGACGATGGCGCGTTCCAGCGATTGTTCGGTAAATGTCGGATGCACGCGGCCTGCCGGATGCCTGTGGCCGTAGGGTTTGGTCAGCTCTGCCCACGTCAAATCGGAGGGGATCAAGCCGCCTTCGGGTTTGCCTCTGCCATCCGCGCCGTGACAACCGGCGCAGGGTAAGGTGGAGGCAGGCAACTCTACCGAATCATCACCAATAGTAACCGTGAGTGCGCGCCCTGATGCGCTTTCGCCGCGCAGGTATATGCGCCTGCCGTGGCGTTCCTGCTCCGTCAGATGCGGGGGCGTCACGGCCTCTGTGAGCCATCCACTTAGCATCACAGTCGTCATGAGCAAAAATATTGTGAACACGCGAATCGTCAAAATTGTGATCTCCGCTGCAATCAATTCGCGGGAACGACAGCAGCCATTTGAGCAAACTCCGACTTCTGTCATTACCGCGAAGTCATTATTTTCTTAGCGACAATCAAGAGTGGTGGAATCAATGGAAGCCGTGATTCTGCCGTCAACAATTGTGTAGTGATAAATGACGTGCAGCCGCATATCAGGGGCATTTCCCTGCCCTATTAACCGTATAGTACTCACCGCTGTAGTCACGGCGTTCGGATCAAAAACGCCGCTGCTGTGCGTGGAAGTAGTCTCAATCCCAACATATTTGTCGCCACTGCTAAGACCTGTTCCCCGCATGTGCTGCCAGTTGGAATGGGAAGAAATATGGAGATTGCCAGAGCCATCCGCCACCAACGTAAGAGACGTATGAAGCGACCCCTCTAAGGCAATCGTTTCGCCCGTACATTCGTTGGTAACAGTCATAGAAAGTTCAGACCGCTCATTGAACTTCGTCACATCCGCTCTGGCAGATTGCGTGAATGGTGCGGCAATGCTGGTCATAACCAGCAGGAAGCTGACCAACAGGCGCGTAAGTTTGCCGCTGGTGCGAGTTGAAATCAGGGGGAAAGAATTGATTGAATTCATAGTTTCATATCTCCTTAAATTAAATTGATTTTTTACTACTTTGCTGAATTCATTTGCTGTCAGCCGTACTGGCAGCGGGTTTATCGTTAACAACACTATCCACGACCACGAGCAAAGCTTCGGCCTTCGCCAGCCCGTGCGCTTTTTTCCAAAGTCCGGTTTGGTCATTACCAATCAGGACGATGGTCAAGTGATCGTCTTTGTCTTCGACGTATTGGCCAAGTTTGCGCAGTGCCTGTTCGACGTTTTCTTTGCTGCCCGTCAGAAAATGCCAGCCCGGTTTCGCCCCGAACCGCGCGGCGTATTCTTTCAATCGCTCCGGCGTGTCGGTCGCGGGATCAACACTGATTGAGAGGATATAAACATCCTTGCCCAGGCGGTCGCCGAGCGCGTCCTGTAAGCGCGCAAAGCTTTTATTCATCGGCGGGCAAACGCTGGTACAGGTCGTGAAAAATGCATTGATGATGACGGTGTGGTCTTTGATGAGGTCGCTGTAAAACCGCAGCTTTTCGCCGCGCTGATTGATGAGTTCGACATCAGTGAAATATTTTTGTGCGGGCGATACGGAATCAGCGGTCGCGGTTTTGGCTTTTTCTTCAAGAATTGAAACAAGCTGCGCGGGCTTGGCCAGACCGTACGCGCGTGTCCAATTGCTGCTCGCTTCATTGCCAATCAAGACGGTCGGCGTGTGTTCTTCTTTGCGCCCCGAAAAGCCGCCGAGGGCTTTTAGCAATTGGTCAATGTCGGCTTTCGTGCCGGTCACCAACGTCCAGCCCGGTTTCGTGCTGAATTTCGCGCGCCACGCCTTCAATCGTTCTGGCGTGTCGGTCACCGGATCAACGCTGATGGAAATCATCTGCACGTCTTTGCCTGCGCGTTCGCCGAGCAGTGTTTGCACTTTGGCAAAGGTCGCGCCCATCGGCGGACAAATCGTTGTGCAAGTCGTGAAGATAAAATTGATGGCAACGGTTTTGCCTTTGACCAAATCACGGAAAAAATTGAGCTTTCTGCCATCCTGATCCAGCACGGTAATTTCGGGAACAGACACTTTCACTGTTTCCGGATCAACTGTTTTGACCTTTGCTGGCGGGAGATGTTGCGAATGGTCTTCGTGCTGGCCAATGGCTGACGATGACAAAAAGACAAATAGGCAGACGGGGGCGAAGAGATTCAATAAAAATTTCATAAGTGCTTTTTCGGTCGTTGATTCAGTCTATGCAGAGCAAACATTCCAGTTTGCTTCTGTTGCTTCAGGTAGCCGCTCGTGATGTCCAGAGCAAACTGGAATGTTTGCTCTGCATCTTCATTTGCTTTGACTGCCCTGCGCGGCGTCTTCCGCTCGTAAAATCGCCAGGGGCAATTGGTTCAGCTTCACATTAAGGGACGGGCATTCGACAAACAGGTAATATGCGCCCGCTTCCGTAGCTTTAAAATTCAATTCATACACGCCATCGCCGCGCGGCTCGGCAAGCTGCCGCTGCTGATCGAAACCCGGTGCCAGGAAGCTCATCACGCCCACATCTTTCAGATTGTTTTTCGGTTGTTTCGTGTCGGGATCTGTCAGGCGAAAGCGCACGGACATGGATTCTCCCAGGCCGACCTGATGACTCTTAATCATCGGTTCCAGACGCACGGCAATCGTTGTTTCCTGTTTGAGCGTTGGATTAGATTTGATGGAAAGATCAAAGCAATGCACAACGCGGGGCGTGTCGGTCAGCAATGCCAGTTCATACGCGCCGCTCTTCGGCAAACGAACGTGCGTGGTGTACGTCCCCGGCGCAACTTCACGTAAGCTGCGATCCACGACCAGCACGGCACGCGGCACACGACGATAGTTTTGCAGGCTGCCCATCGGCGCAGCCATTCCTTCAGAGTAGTAATAAATCGCCTGATCTACCGGATTAGCAATCAGCAACGTGTTGCCTTCAGGGCCGGGAAACACCGACGTTGCTGAAGACTGATGCGGCGATTTTTCGGGGGCTTGTCCGCTGGGAAATTTCGTTACGTTTGCGCCTTCCGGTTTCGTCATGCTGGCAAGTTCAATTTGCGTCATTTCATCGGAGCCAGCCGAGCGCACGTAGGCAAAGTTTTTCGTGAAGGCGATTTGATCAGGCGCTTTGCCAACGCGGACAGTTTGCAATCGTTGATTCGTCGCCGCGTCAAAGATGCTGACGACATTTGCTGATGGATGCGCGACGAAACCATAGCGTCCGCCCGGCGCAAAGCGAAGCGTGCTAATGCCGGGATCGGTTTCCAGATGCTTCAGGACGGCTTGCCGTGCGGTGTCAATAATCGTGATTTTGCCGTCCGTTTCGCACGGAATATAAAGCGATTGACTTTGCGCGGAAAACGCAATGGAAGCTGGGGCGCGACCGGTATTCAGGTCTTTGACTTTCCGCAATTGCTGCACGTCAATCACGGACACGGTGTCGCTCTGCTGATTCGTGACAAAGGCGAAGCGATCATCGGGGGCGAGCGCGATTTCATGATGGCCTGCACCGGTTGCCAGCTTGGCTGCGACGGTCAGCTTCACAGTGTCAATTACGGTCACGCCACTTTGGTCGGTCGCATCGTTGCCGATCCACAAATACCGTTCATCCGTTTGCAGCACGACACGCGTGGGACGATAACCCGCGTCAAGGTTGGTGATAACTTTCCAGGTTGAAGTGTCAACGACCGCGACTTCATTGACCAGTGGCATGGATACATACAGCCGCTTGCCGTCGCGCGATGATGCCCAGTCTTCGCCGCGACTTTTCAGCATCACTAAGGTGTACAACTTGCTGCTGCCAAAACCAAGCAGCGGATCAATCACCGAAATGTTCGGTTCGTTATTCAGTGTCAGCAGGTAATAAGAATTCAGGTCAATTTCCGGGCGTGCGCTGAGACTGCCTTGCAGAAAGGATTGCACTTTTTGCTGGCAACTTTGCGCGGCAGTGGTTTGCTTACGATCAATCCAGATGGATGGTTTGACGCCCGCCAGCGCGGTGTTGGTATTGGTGTCGGTGATTTTGACAGTGACGACAGCATCTTCGGCTTCGCGCAATTCTGCCATATCGTTTTGGTTGTTCTTCACGCTGACTTCAATGGCTACGCCTTCGCGGACGATCTTTTGTGAAAAGGCGTTGCTGACGGTACAGCCAAGAAGCAGGACGATAAATAAACTTTTTCTGAGTAACACGTTTTTTCCTCTGGATAAAAATTTCATCAGGCGATTGTTCACGAAATAACAAATTCGCTACGAAGTGCGACGTGCGGCGGCTTTGTCCGCCGTAGTCAAGCCAGCGGGAGCAGAGCTGTTCTCTAACTCCCGCCTGCTTCTCCGCATAACCTCCCTCACGGTGTCACGCGGAAGATACCCCAGAGTCCGCCATCGAATTGGAAGGACGCCTGGGTGCGATAGAGGTAATCACCCGGAATCATGAACTTGCCACCCGCTCCGTTTTTCAGCAGCACATCGAAATGGCCGGAGGGGCCAATCCCAAAGACACTACCTTTCCACTCCGACAACGGATTGCTGCCGAGCGAACGCGAGTTGTTGATGTAGGGTTCCTGTTCCCAGATGTGACCGTGAACCGCAAAAACATCGTTCCGCGCGTGGCCTGCCGGATTCAGCACGCGAAAACGAATGGGCGTGCCAGCCTTCGCGGTGAAGACGGGCGTGACGGGATCGCCGCCGACCAGGGAGTTCGACAGCGCGTTGGTGAAGTCAATTGTCCGCGTGGTCGTCAATGGCGCATCGGGCGCAAAGCCCAGCCGCTTCCACATCGGTTCCGTGCGGTAATTGAAGGCCTTCTGACCGGAATCTTCGGGGTCTTCCGCTTCAGCGATGTTCGGCACTGCTGTGCCATCGCCAAACCGCAGATTGATGTCGGTCTGGAAGATCGTCACAAATTCGCGGAACGTCCCCGCCGCCGAAGTGACGGTGGCCGACGCGCGTGAATTCGTATCTTCAATCCAGGTCGAACCCTGCGGCTCGATGATGAGTGCACCCAGTGCGCCCTTGTTGCTGTGCTTAATGGGATCGGACGAAATCAGATTCGTCGCGCCGAATTCTATCGGCGTGGCAATCAGATTTTTGCCCGCATCCAGCGATAAATCTCCCGCGTACCATTTGTACGTTTGGCTGGTTCCCGTCGTCGCCCCGGTAGGATTGACGAGTTGCGCATTATTGAACCCGACATTTGCCCCATCGCTACGTGACACGTCATACGACACCAATTGCGGATGCAATCCAACCAGCTGCGACGGTTTGACCTGATTCGCATTGAACTTGTTGACGATCATCGGCAAGGTATTGAACCCGTCCAGATCGGGCGGCGGAACCTTCAGGCGATTGCGCAACGTTAGGTTGATGCAATCGCCTGCGTTCGCCCGCAAAATCAGCGGTTCAATCGGCACGCCCGGCTTCACCGTGAACGTCGCGGCGTCCAGGTCGGACGTGCGCACATACATAATGGCAGTCGGATCGTGCAACCGCCCGCCGTTGGTCGCGCGCGCGTTGTACACGAGCGTTCCCCCCGGCAAAGCGGTTGAGGCGCTGACCGCCGTTACGTCAAAGTTGCGCACAGGCGCAGCCGTCGGACAGACGCCACTGAAGGCCGCCGGATTGGCGATGTCCGGGCCACCTGCGACGTTGTTCGGCAACGCCAGCAATCCTGTTTGAGCGTCCTTGTACGAACGCAGCAGTCCCCACGTCCCATTCCACAGGTCATCCACCGAGGCCCCCGTTTTGTAGAGGTAATCGGCAAATGCGCCCCGTTGATTCTTCGGTGCCACTACCGGAGCATTGAATTCAAAATGCTCCGAGATGCCCATCATCTGGCTGTTGCGCCAGCCGGAGTTTTTGTCCGATGGCTCAAACAACCATTTCACCCCGTGGAGGCTGAAGTTGTGGCCTTCTTCCTGCCCGCCGACCAGGACGCGGATTTGCACCTTATCCTGATCGTAAACGCGCATCAGCGGCGTGAACGGATCGGTCGGTTGAATGCCGCCCGTGAGCGCCGGATAAAAGGTGGGTTGTGAGTTCAGCGCCGGGTCTTTGCGAGTCAGCTTGGAACTGAAGACCTGCGACAGATCACCCGCATCGCCTGCCGCCTGCGTGTTCGTGAGCGGATCACGCACGCGCAGCGCCACCGGTTCGTTGCGATAGTTGACGCTCATCGTGCCGGGATCGTCTGCCGAAATGGCTTCGGGACACGGACGCGGCACGCCGCCGGGACATTGCGGCGCAATCTCCAACAGAAACGGCAAGCCCACCTCAGCCTTGGCGGGCGGATTGATCGGCTTATTGTCTTTCGTGTAGGCTAGTTGGAAGTCCGTGAACTCCAGCAGGAATTCGCGGTAACTGTCTGCCGTGTTCGCGGTCAGAATGTCTGCGCGCCAACTGGTCGGGCCGCCGTCGGCACGTGTGCCGAAGAATGTTCCTGTTTCAGGATCACGCCATTTCGAGCCTTGCGGTTCGATCACCAAACCGGCGTAGGTGCCAATCTGTTGATGCGTCGAAGGGCCGTAATGATCGTGCGTGAACACGGTGCGCAACGTGCGGTCTTGCCCTGCATTGTTCAGCGTGTTGTCGGCATACCAACGTTGAATCGTCGTTTGTGCGCCGAGCGTGCCAAAGAACGGATGCGCTTTGGCTGTCAGCGCCGCCTTCCTCTTAGCACCAACCGCCAAAAAACCGCCCGCCGCGTTGATCGCTTTGATGCGTTCAATCACTTCGTCCGGGCTGAAAGTGCCGTCTTCGTAATTCCATCCATTGCCCGCGCCGTCCGAGGCCAGCACGTCGAATTTCACCAAGTGAATATGCTGCCCCATCACGTCCGTTGGCGTACGAATCTGGAAATCATCCTGTTCGTAATGCCCCGGCACGAGGTTGGTGTGGAAGTAGGTGATGCAGTCGTTCGTGTTACCTCGAAAGAACAGCGGCTCCGGCGGACGTGTGCCAGCCAGCGTGGGTTTGACATCTTCCCACAAGGCCAGAATGCGCGATTGCGGGAAGTGCCAGCCAGCCTTGTTGAGCTTGAGGTCGAGCTGAATATTCGCCGCTTTGTAAATACGCGGAACGCCGGCTGCCTGCCCCGCATCATTGACGCACGGATCAGCGTAGGGAGCACCCGCGACTGGCGGACGACCATTGGTGATGAAGTTGGCTGCCGTTCCACTCGGCGTAAAGCTGGGAGTCGTGCGCTTCGCGTGGAAGGCCATTGCTGCGACTTCGACGGCAGTGCCGGTTTCAGGCAGCGCATGCGCGGCGGCGGTAATCAGCGTCTTGCTGAAATCTAATCGCGTGTGCGTTTCGACGAACGTGCCGCCCGTGATGATGTGACGCGGCAAGCCGCCATCATCCACCGTGTCGAGCGGCGGTTTGGGCGGACGATGCCCGGCGGAACCCGGCACAAAAAACGGGAAGCCCGGATTGCCTGTGCCTGTGACAGAGACCTGTCCTTTGGCAATTGTCACCGTCGCGCCCGGCATCGGAGCCATCGCTATCGTTGGCAACGGAACCAGTCCGGGAATCGGTGTGCCAGCAGTAATTTCTCCATCCGGCAACGCCCGCGAACCGGTAGCCGGACGACCGTTTGCATCAATCGCTGTACCTGCTTCAAACACATCGTGGACGCGCCACAATTCCCACATGCCCTGCGCGAAATGCGGATAGAAATGGCAGTGGAAAATCGAATCGCCCGGTGTTTGATTGCGATTACCGCTGCCGTTATAGGTCATTTCCAACGTGAAACTCGCACCTGGTCCAAGTGCCTGGCTATCCAGGTAAGTGGAATTGTCGCTGTCCGGTGTATTGATCCACTGATGCGCGTGTTGGTGATGTACGTGATGTTCCTTCGGCCCCGCATGCGTGAGGCGAAACTTGACGTGATCGCGCAAATAGCTGTGATGCACGTTCGAGGGATCATCGGGGTAAAACACCTTCGTAGCTTTCGCGCCACGAATCAGTTTGCCTGTGGCATCCTTCGCATTGGCGGGAATGTCCACGACTTGCGCGGGATCACCAACTGTCCACGCGGAAAGAAAGAATTCTTCGTATTTGCATTCGGTGCAATTCGCCATCGGGCCGACGCCCAGCCGATTGGCGAGGATTTCTGCCCCCGCGCCCGCCGTGCCGTAGTTAATGGCAAAGGCGTCGCGCACGCTGTGCAACGTGTAACCGAGCACCGGGTCATTAAATTCAGGGAAGGCCTGCACTGCTCCGATTTCGTCGTGATACATCACGCTGAATTCGCGGTAGGGTTGCTCCCGATCCGGCTCCGTCGGGTTGGGCTTGAACGTGCCTGCCGGAAAGCGACCGGCATTCGGCCCTGTGATGATCGCGTTGATGTCGGTGTGAACGATTTCGCCGTTCTGCATCATCTTCAGGATTGGTAAGCCCGCATATTTATGACCGATCGGATAGACCGCGTTGTAATCCACAATCGGCTGTCCCGCAGCCGTTTTCATAAGACTTCCGGCAGCATCTTTTTTCGTCGCCAGTTTCAGGTCAGCTTCTGTGACCTGGCTGCGATACCACTCCGCCGAAGCAACCTGGACATTGACCGTGCCGAAGAGTCCCGGCGGCGTCGTACCGCCATCGCCTTCACCGCCCGTTTGCGCCGCGCCGCTGTACATCAAATGCGCGCCTTCGCGTTCGCCAAAGTAGGTGTAAGTCGCCCTGCCACCCGGCGCAACCAGACTGCTGACATTGTTGCCAACGTTCGAGCCGTCCGAGCCGATCCCGCCAACCAATTGTAAGCCGACGATATGCACTGAAGCGGTGCGCGTCGCGGGTTGCTGTTGATCTTTGGGCGCGGTAGCGAACAGGTTTTGGAATTTAACTTGCAAGCAATCGCCCACATTCATGCGTAGCACGATGGGACGCGGGCGTTTGTCTTTGCGGAGTTGGACATTGCCTGGGACGAGTCCGAGAGTCGCGTTGACAGGTGTGATATCACGTCGCAAGGCATAGATCATACCCTGCGGCTGAACAGCACCGAGGCGGTTCCAGAAGAATGGTTGATCGAATGCAACTACATCGGCTGTGACTGTGCGGTTACAGGTTTGGGCACTGGCACTGCCGGCAAGCAGCATCAGGATTAGTCCACACCACCACATTGCTCCGATAAAAGGTCGGGGACGTATTTTGTTGTTCATTATGCTCCTTCGATAAGTAGGTAAACTCTGTGAAAAGTCGCAGTACTGCTTACAGCTCTCCCAGGAGAGGTTAATAGTTTTTATTAGTTAAACTAACTGTGCCACGATGCGTGGCTGAAACAATTCGCAAATCCTCTTACCCGCAAGGATGTATTTCTGGTTTACATTAAAATAGGGTAAGCGGATCCCTGCAATCTGGTTATATTGTAGTAGTGAGCCTGTTAAAGAAGGCGTGCCTGATGGCTTCTAAGCAGTTTTGCTCTTATTCCGGCTGAAACAAACGCACAGCAAGAATTTTTGCGGTTCTGGTTGGGTGGCGGTAAGTTTTAGGCGTGCTGTCAGACAAAAATCACAGCTGAACCACCATCGGCTGAATTGTACGATCTTAGGTTCTCAAGCGATTTCGACTCTGAATTAAGTGTAGGCACCATGATCTACCACCGGGGCTTAGGTTGACCACTCGACGTAAAATAATTAACTCATTAGATTTTCTCCTTCATTCGATTCCTGCTTTTTTGGTTGCCAACTTTTCTGATTGTTCTGTGCCAGTCAGGTTGATCCGACCACAACTTTGTCAAAAAGTTTGCTGTAGCTGTTCCCGGTGTGATTTTCAATTTGATCAATGAATACACAGATAGTGGGGTTAGCTGGTATTCTTTAAGCAATCTTTGTGCCATCCCCGTAGCACACACATCAGGCTTGGCTACTTTTGAGGCAAACCACCTGATTCCTTATAGTTATTGGATTTAAGTGGTAATTACTCGTGAGTCTTTAAATGGTCAATAATATGATCGAGCTGTGAACTCAGTTCCTATCCTTGCCGCGTTTTCTCCGCAAAGTCATCTCGCAGGCCTTTAAATATAGGGGTTTTAGAGAATTTCAATTTGACCATCTGGAAGGTACCCTGAGTGCACATGCTTAACTGCCATATCGCTCTAAGCCAAGCCGGATAATCATTTTTCGCAGGCCGTTACGCGAAATTCCTAATTCTGCAACGACCCTTGACAGGTTGCCCTGGTGTCGCGTCAAAGCGTCTTGCACAATTTGCCGCTCGGTTTCTGTCAGGATTTCACTCAGGTTTTTTGGTGGAGAGGTCGTTAGTAATTGTCCTTCCTTACGTATTTCTGACAGGTGGGCAATGGAGGGCGAAAAGGCTGCCGGGAAAATTTTTGTTCCTGCCGGGGTCAGTGCCGCTACACGTTGGATTTCATTTTCTAATTCTCTGGCGTTGCCGGGCCAATCGTAATGTTTAAGCAGCTCCATGGTTACTGCCGCCAAGGTGATTCCTTGTTTTCCCTCTAATTTGCTGTAGCGCTGCAAAAAATGTTCTGTTAACAAGGGAATGTCTTCGCGTCGCTCGCGTAATGGAGGTAGACAGAACTGTATGACGTTCAGGCGGTAATAGAGGTCAATACGAAATTCGCCAGCCTCCACCATGGCTTTCAAATCCCGGTTGGTGGCGGCGATTACCCGCACATTGGCACGGCGTGGTTTCGTTTCTCCTAACCGCTGAATTTCGCCATCCTGCAAAAACCGTAGCAATTTGGGTTGTACCTCACGCGCCAATTCGCCGACTTCATCCAGAAAAAGTGTTCCCTTTTCTGCCGCACCGATGAGGCCGGGGAAATCTGTTCGCGCTCCGGTAAACGCGCCGTGCCGATGCCCGAATAGTTGCGATTCAATCAACTCGCGCGGTGTGGCGGCACAATTGAATGGAATGAACGGATACGACGAACGACTACTCAAAGTATGAATGGAACGGGCTACCACATCTTTGCCGGTGCCCGTTTCCCCTGTCAGCAAAATCGGGATGTCGCTTGTACGGAGGTTATAAATTTGCTCGACAATTCTTTGAATTACCGTGCTGCGGTAAACCAGCCCGGGCAATGATAATTGTGGTGGTAATACAAACGGGGCACTCACCACCCGTGTTGTGCGTGGCAACCAGCGATCCCGTTCCAAACCCGCTTCTGTGGCACGTAGGAGTAAGGTCAGGAGCGAACTGGTGAGTTCTTCGTGGTGTTTCCCAATGTATAGCGTTAACCGTTCATCGGCCTCTGCTAACAACGGGTAGAGCTTCCGTTGCCGATGACGTTTTTCTTCTCCGGTAGCAACACGAACCAGCCCTTTGGCTTGTCGTTCGTCACAGCCGAGATACGCGAGAGGCATGCAATCACGACCAGCCGCCTGGTGAAAGACGATGACAGGAGCAGCCGCAAAATCTTCGTGTAAAATATGAACCAGTTCCCGAAGCAGCAGGGCGCGGACGCCACCCGTTTCGTGCAATCGCGTCAACGCCGAAACAATGGTCGAAGAGAGCGCGCGCTGTTCTGATTTAATGGCAGAATCGGCAGGAACCAATTTGAGAGAAGATTCAGTCCGGGTCAGCATCGGATGCGCGCCCATTTCCTGGAAAACGCTCTGCGCTTTTTTAAGTGCCGCCAACGCGCGAGCGGCTTCGCCCACCCGTACATAGGCCTGCCCCAGATGAAAGTTGGCAACCGCCATTTGATATGGATCCTCCATCATTTCCCACAGTGAAACTGCGCGGCTGAAATACCCGATCGCTTCTCTCTCTTGTTGGGAAAGAAGTGCCAAATGCCCAGAGAGTTCCTTGAGATGTGCCAGCAGCGGCGGGAGCGCCATGCGTTCGACTTCGCCATGCACGGCTTGCTGCAATCGTATTGCTTCCTGAATTTGCCCACTCGCCAGATAAGCCTCCATGAGCCATAGACGCGCGGCGGTCTGCCCACGCGGATCACCCATGCGTTCGGAGATTTCCAAGCTGGCTTGAAACGAGAGACGTGCCTCTTCCAGTTTCGTCTCAATCAAATGGCAACGTCCACGTGTCAGATGAAACTGCGCTTCATTAAAACCGACGCTAATCGCTTTCAGAATGTCCCAACTCTTTTGCAGATAATTTTCCCCGGCCAGAAAATCACCTTGCACATAATGCAATATTCCCAGAGATTCCTGCGTACTTGCTTCCACCAGCAACGCTTCACACGCACGTGCCTCGGTCAAGGCCATATTCAGGGTCGTCTGCGCTAGTTTCAGTTCGCCGAGTCGCATCAAGCTATAGCCCAAATTTGAGCGCGCATTCGCCAATAGGCGCGGCTGACGCGCTTCTTCGAGCGGAGCAAGGGATTGATTCAATAACGTCACACTTTCCCGCCAGCGTCCTTGCAGTTGCGGGCCAATCGCCTGATTAATGAACAAGCTGCCACGCAACAAGGGAGCTTCTTCAGGGGGCAAAAGTTCGTGCGCCATTGCAAAGGCACGCTGTGCGCCGTGCCAATCACTTTCGGTCAGGCAGACCAGTCCTAATCCATTGAGCGCCTGTGCCTGCAACAAATCGTCGCCGTTGCGCAGTGCTAACATGTGCGCTTCGGCATAATGTTCTTGCGAAAAGCGAATTTCCCCAAGACGACGATAGAGTGTGCCCAGCAGCATCCGACAAGTTCCAATCTCGCCGGGATCACCGTATTGTTCGGCCTGTACCAACGCCTGTCTCGCCCACGAAAGCGCTTTCGGAATTTCTTTCGTGCCACCGTACGCCGAGCCAAGCCGTTGCGTTATCTGACATTGCAGCGTCAATGAAAGTTGTTCGCGTCGTGTGTCTTCTTCATAACTACAGATGGCATTAACAGCGTCGGAAAAGCGGGAACATTTTTCCCACGCTTCAGCTAATAAACAACGAATTGTGGCTTCGTCGTCTCTTGCAATCTTTGGAATCGTCAGCGCAGCTTCACAATGCGCCACAGCCTCTTCGTACTGAAATTGCCTTAAAGCAAGACGTGCCTGCTGTAGCAATTTACTGATACTTTGCACGACAGCACGGCGCTGCGCGTTAGACATTGAATCATCGTGTGGATACAGAGAAGTTTCCATAATGCGCTTTCAGGTTTATCTGTGCAGACATTGATTTATGCCGAACGTCTGCATGGCAATGTCTACGGACAACTGAAATAGCTAATTCCTATTCTCTTCCATTCGCGAGGTGGTCGGTCGCACTTTTCCAAAATCTGGCACGCGCTGCCAGAGTGGAAAATCTTTCCCCGATCTCTTTCCAGACAGATTTTTTCTACAAAAATCCTGACATTCGTTCTTTCTGGTATTTGACTACTATTGCCCATCAGTGGTCATCAGGTTGTTGCTTGATTTGAATGAAGTGCAATGGAATTGGCAAAGCGGGAGCATTAAGAGATGTGGCCATTTCTCAGCAGGATCATCACTATGACTAAAGTTTTTCTGACAAGCAGAAATTTTACTGTATTAGTTTTATTTGTACTGCTGAGTATGTCACATCCTGTCATTATCGGACAGGCGCAGACCATTGCTCCGATGCGGAATAAATTGGCGCAAGACCTTGATCAGGATGTCAAGCGCATGCAACAAAACAACAGCGGGTCGAGTCAGCAAATCCGTCGTATTCTGGTGCGCCCCAAAGCTGGCGCGCCGCGCAATGCAGTGACAAATAAACTCACTTCATTGGGTGGGAAGGTGCGTCAAGCCTATAAATCTTTCGCGTTGCTCAGTGCCGAATTGCCGTTAGGAAAGATGCGCGACCTGGAGGCGGATTATAATGTGGAATACATCGCTCCCGACCGTGCGCTTCGCCCTTCCGGTTTGATGGAAGCCACCACGGGTACTGATCAAATCCGCAACCTGATGAGCACGACCACACTGGATGGACGCGGCATCGGCATCGCAGTGTTGGACAGTGGAATTTACTCACTCCATAACGCTTTCGCACGTGTCAAATCAACCAGCATTATCGCCAGTAAGGACTATACCGGCGCGAATCTGACGAATGACGACATCTACGGTCACGGCAGCCACGTGGCAACACTGGTGGCGGGAGGCGAGATATTTGCTGAAGGTCTTTACACTGGAATTGCTTCAGGGGCAAACTTACTCAATTTACGTGTTTTGGATAGCTCCGGGCAAGGAAACGCCAGCAACGTGATTGCGGCATTGGACTGGTGCATTCAAAACAAAACAACTTATAACATTCGCGTCATCAACTTAAGTCTTGGCACTGCCCCCGTTGACAGCTATAAGGACGATCCACTTTGCCAGGCGGCGCGCCATGCTTATGACGCTGGCATTGTAGTCGTTGCAGCGGCTGGAAATCTGGGCAAAGATTCGGCAGGCTACAAAATCTATGGTGGCATTCAATCGCCTGGCATTGATCCTTCGGTGATAACCGTCGGTGCTGCCAACAGCTTCGGAACGTCACAACGCTCTGACGATGTAGTCACGACCTATAGTTCCCGTGGCCCGACGCGCAGCAACTGGACCGACTCCCAAGGCATCCGTCACTATGACAATCTGATCAAACCGGACTTAATCGCCCCAGGCAATAAAATCATTGCGGCCCAGTCTAATGGCGCTACATCCGGCGCTGCCTCCAACACGCTGATTCAACTTTACCCTGACCTGGACACCAATACTTCTTCTGTCCGAACAAATAAAACGATGTATTTAAGCGGCACTTCGATGTCGGCGCCGCTCGTTGCAGGGGCTGCCGCGCTGCTCCTGCAAGCGAATCCGACTTTGACACCCGGCCTGGTGAAAGCCATCTTGATGTATTCCGCGCAACCACTCAAAGGATTCAATACTTTGGAACAGGGAGCAGGCTTACTCAATGTAGACGGTGCTGTTCGCATTGCTCTTTTGGTGAAACCAAATGCCTCCCTGTTATCAAACGGAGCCTCCATGCTCAACGGCAATTTACCAACTCCGCAAGCGAGTCTGATCAGTAGCGAAACTTGTTATTGGGGGCAAGGCGTCATCACTAATTATTGTTTTCTCTACGGCAGTAAGCTGATGACCAATTGGCAGGGAATGTATAGGCCTAGTTCATTATTGGCCGATGCGACATTTGTGCTCAATGGTACGCTGCGGCAAAACTCTGGACTGGTTTCGGGTGGCGTCTTCAACAGTGAGGGAGTGGTTCTCAATAAAGGCATTGTGATGGCTGACGGGACGTTGGTTGTGAGCGGCGTGGTATTTGCCGATGGAGTTACGGTTGCCAGCGGTATCGTCATGGCCGACGGCATTGTCATGGCCGATGGTATTGTCTACCCAGATGCGTGGATCAAAACAGAAAATACCGTGCGTGGAGATAATACTATTGGCATGTTGCCAGTCCCAAGTTCTTAAGCACCTTTAATCTTGGATACCTTCTTATAATGATTCAGGCTCACTTTTGATGAGGTCAGGAAAAGTGAAGAAAAATATCTGAGCCTCCTTGACGTCATCAAATGTGATGCTCGCACTGGCGGCAAAGAAAATGTCCTCACAATTTTGGCGACTCGAGAGTGTCAGAAATTGCGTCGCATAATGCTTGTTATGTTTTTATGCTCCCCTTCCCTTTCAAGTTCTTTTTTGCACTTTTCCCTAATAAAAACTGTCTTTTTCAAAGAAATATTCCTTTTCTAAAAAGGGTGTAATCCTCGTTTTTGACCACCAAAATATTTTTTTATTTTTTTGCATTTTTTCGCTCGCAGAATTTTTTTGCAAAAATTTATTCAATTTATTTTTTGGCTGGCTCAATCAGGTTGCGAAATGAAATCGGATCTACCACTTTCAGTGAGTGGAAGCCTCCTGCCACTGAAATAGTCATTACGACCGTCACAATTTTAGAATTGGTTAAAATATTTCCGCGCCCGACCAACTGTGACCGTCTCATTTATGTCTCCTGCCTGCTCTTCTGAACAAACAGCAAAGAAATAG